>SLRR01000246.1 GCA_007130865.1 Spirochaeta sp.
CAATGCTCCCACGTAGACCAGGATCAGCCGGTTGAAGAGAAACGTGGTTATCCCCATGGACAGACTGTTGAAGAACTCCGAGGCACCGTTCACGACGATAGCTCCCAGAGCGCTCGCGTTCCAGATCGGTCGGCCGAATCGAAGGCCTGTAGCTCCCTGCCGACGGCCTTTAAGCGTTTTCCGGAAGAAGTACCCGAGAAACACCAGTGCGCCCACCGTCTGGGAAAGCCCGGAGGCCACAGCGGCGCCGGTGATGCCTGTCCCGATCACAAAGAGAAAGAGGTAGTCCAGCAGGATATTCAGAACCGCTGAACCCGCCATGACGGCGCCGGCAAGGTTCGGTTTGCCGTCGTTCCGAGTGGACTGTTCCAGAACAAACATCAGGATCATGAAGACGAAAAACGGCAGAATGCCCCGAAGATACCCTCCGGCGAAGTACCCGAGTTGTCCGGAGGTGCCGAGAAACGTCAGGATCTGCGGCATGAAGACCAGGCCCAGCAGCGTTCCGAAAACGCCGAGACCGACACCGAGGCACGTGATCAGCCCGAGAAAGCGGGCTGCTTCCCGGGGCTTGCCCGCTCCCAGCAGTACCGCGATACGTGCGTTTCCGCCCACGCCGATCATCACCGCAAGGCCGGAGAAGAGCGCCACGATCGGGTAGAGAATGTTTACCGACGCGATCGCCTCCGGTCCGAGAGCCCGCCCTACCATGATTCCGTCCACGATCTGATAACACGCCATGAACAGCATCGATATCACCGCGGGAGAGGCGTGGCGACGGATCAACCCGCCGAGGGGACGGGTAAGGAACTCCTCCCGGGCCGGATCCGGTGTCGTGTCCGGCACAAGAACATTCACGTCCGGTGTTTCCGCAATCATTGGGACCTCCTGGCAAGAATACGGTTGACCACGGCAAGCAGCGCTTCTGTGTGGCTGATGAGTTCCCGGCGGTCGTCCCCGTCCACCCCGTCGAGGTACGCCGCGTATCGAACAGTGAGTTCGTCTTCGATCGTCTGGAGTTCCTGCTGCCCCTGGTCCGTCAAACGGAGAACCACGCGCCGCCGGTCCCTGGTGTCGGGTATGCGGGCAACCGTTCCCTGTTCCACCATGGAATTGATCATCACCGAGAGCGCCGACGGAGAGACCACCAGACGCTCCGCGAGATATTTCAGGCTGCTGTCCGGTTCCAGGTCCAGTTCAAACATCGTTATGAACCGTTCCACCGTGACGCCCAGTTCTTCCGCCAGTTCCGGCAACCAGGCCACCATCGTTTTTCGGGTAAACAGGGACAGCGTGTTGATCAGCTCCATCAACCGGTGTGCGTCCTGTCGTGCATCCGTCATCGTCCGCTCCTTGCTCGTTCAGTCGTGCAACAGTTATCGACATGAATAATTAAAAGATAAAACTATTATGCTTAAGAAATATTTTGTTGTCAAGCAGTTTACGTGCATCCGTGCTTTTTTTGTGCTTCTCTCGTCAACCAGGTGAATCGGCGGACCCGTTCCGGTACAATCATACGTAATGGACCGGATTTCGTGATGAGTTTGCCGTATACCGACACAGACGACCGCTTCAAACTGGTAGCCTATCCCGCGTCCCGAATCGGGACGATCGATCTCGGAAGCATCGGAGTACGCAAACACCACGTGGCCGGATTCATCGAGGTTGATGTAACCGACGCATTGCGTTCGCTCAACGAACGCGCCGCGGCGGGACGACCCGTGTCCTTCTTCTCCTGGATGGTCTGGACGATCGGCGCGTGCATCGCGGAGGATCGGGAGATTCAGGCGCCGGCGGGACGTGGTCGGCGATTAGTGGTGTTTGAAGACGTGGATATCACTGTGATGGTGGAGAAAACGGTGCAGGGTAGTCGCGTGCCGTTGCCGCTGGTCGTCCGTCGGGTCGACTCCCGAGCGGTCGAGGAGATCGACCGAGAGATTCGTGACGCCCGGCGTCGTGCCGTCAGGGGTGAAACCGACATCGTACTCTCCGGGACACGCTCTCCCGGCGGTGGTTTATTACGGCTGTATTATCGACTTCCGGCGACATTCCGCGCTTTTCTGCTGCGCCGGTTTCTCCGCAATCCTTTCCGTGCAAAGAAGACGATGGGAACCGTCCTGGTTACGTCCGTAGCGTCGGCGGGGAGAGTCCCCGGGTGGATACTGCCCCGATCGATGCATAACCTGTGTTTCGCATTGGGGTCCGTCGTTCGGAAACCATGGGTGGTGGAGGATCGCGTCGAGATTCGTGAGATCCTCCACATGACCGTTCTCTTTGATCACGACGTGGTGGACGGCGCTCCCGCGGCACGGTTTATCGCGCGGCTTGTGAAGCGGATGGAAACGCGGGACGGCGCACCGGTGTAATATCGGTGTACCGGTGTAGCGTCGCCGCACCCGTGTGATAACGACAGACCGGTGTATCTTCGCCGGCTCCACGCAACACCGAGCGTTTGTCAGAAGTACCACGTCATTCGGGCATACACCTGAGGGCGTCCCGTGTCGAGGTCTCCGAGATGGTCGTCGTCGATACGTCCGTTAAACTCGCTGCCGTCGGGACCGAGAAAGACCGACGCACCCAGCCCCAGCTCGAAGTCTTCAACACCCCGCCAGGTCACCTCCGGCAGGAACACCACGCTCCGGTCGTTCAGGTTGTTCATGGCCGCCAGGATGACTCCAACGTTGTCGTCCAGGAGGGAGAGTGTGCCGATGCCGACCAGGTAATCCCGTCCCACCAGTTCTCCCCGCAACCGTTCCGCCGGTGGGTATTTCGCCGAGTCCGTCGCGTTACCACCGCGCCGGTGGTACTCGAGTTGCAGACTCAGTTCATCCAGCGCGTCCCATTGCACGCCCAGAGCAAGATCGGTGTGTTTGTCCACGCTCCAGTCGTTCGCGCCCAGTTCGATCGAGCTTTCGCCATAGACAAGAAGATCCCATAACGCACCGGCGATTTCAAATACGGCGTAATCAGACGTTGCTACGCAGCCGGAATATTCCGCGGCTCGAACGAGACCGAGGCCGAGGTCCCACATTCCGAGAAACGCCCGTGCTCTGACACCGAACGGCAGGTTTTCCACCCGGTCAAGCTCGGACACCGCACCGGCGTTCCGCGACCGGTCCTCAAATCCCAGGTATCCTTCCAGTCCCCACCGTTGTCCCAGGGTCAGACTCGCGAACACCGCCGTGAGGCCCGGGGGCTCCAGGCCGGCCAGGTCCGCCAGTGAGCTCGGGTTCATCAGATCCGTCGGGTTGAACGCGTACGCCGTACCCCACGCCAGAGGCTGGCGTCCGATCCGCAGATCAACCGGGCCGAAAGCGGCGGAACCATACAGGTAATCCACGACCAGCTCCGGTGTCGAGGAGCCCGGGACGGTCCCGTTCCCCTGTGGGCCGTCATCGCTGCCGTCCGGGTCGTCGGGCAGGCCGATTATTCCGCGCCTGACCGCCGGATCTGTCGCACCGCGCCGATCGATAAACTCCGTCTCTACCGTCACGGAGAGCGACGGCGCCGGCTCGAATCGTCCCCGGAGACGAAGTACGTTCTGCAATCCCGCGTATACCTCACCGCTCTTACCGATGCGCGGCAGCACGGTCAGACCGGTGGTCTCTAGATATCCCGAGAGGCTCGTGCTTCCTGTGGCACCGGGAGTCCAGTCGTTGTCCCAGCCCTCATCGTCCCAGTCGCCGTCGTCCCAGCCACCGTTGTCCCAGCCACCGTTGTCCCATCCGTTGTCATCCCAGCTGTCGTCCCACTCGTCGGCGGCAACGCTCGTGACCAGACCGGCGGCGAGGACGAAAATAAAAGCGATTCTCTTCCAGTCGGGTTTCATAATAGTACGTCTCCTTTCCCCTTCAACGATGCCATTACCGGTGAAAACGGTTGGGATGAAAGAGATCATCGCTCAGCGGAACGTCCCACTCGAGATCGTGCATACGGATCTCCGTGCGCGAGTCTTCTTTCATGTTGAACATCACCAGGTGGGTCGCCACGTTCCGACCGCTGATCTCCTGGATTCGAGACGCCTCGAGGCGTTTCACCTGGATGCCGTTCTCGAAGTAGTCGATCCGGACCGGGACATGATTCTCCTTCTGTACGTGGAAGACCAGGCGGCTGTACTGGCTGTCGGAGTCCCGGGGTACCGCGGAGATTATCCAGCGTGATGCCGATTTCTCCTCCATTCGGAACTGCTCGTAGTCGTTGATGAACCCGCTTCCGCCCATATCCTCGTAGGAGAAGTCTCCTCCCACACCTCCCACGGAACCGCGGCGACCCGCTCCGCCGATATTGCGTACCCGGCCGGTGGAGGGGAAAAAGACACGGATCGCCCCGTCCAGATCGAGTACGCGCAGTCCCGTGATACTGCGGGGGCTGACAAACTCGATGTGCGAGTCCGTGACGCCGCGTCCATAGGAAAGCAGCCTGATTTCCCGGTCGTGCGTACTTGCCTCGAGGGAGTCATAGATACGCATCGTCATACGACTTCGGGCCGTTTCCGGACCGCGTTGCGCGTCCACTTCCCGCATCACCTCTTCCGCGTTCCCGCGTTGTGCTGTCACCGGTTCCACGGGACCGAACCACAAGAG
>SLRR01000183.1 GCA_007130865.1 Spirochaeta sp.
ACCGCCAGGATCTCCCCGTTTTCTACGGCAGCCCGCGGGAGTCCCAGCGCCAGCGTCCGTTCCCGGCCGGGCAGCGGCGTCAGATCCGCTACCTCCTCACCGGCAGCGCGCACCGTGACAACCGGTTGAAACGGCGCCGGAGACGTGTCATCACCGGTGTGGAATACCGTGACCGCCAGCAGAACATCCTCACGCGTCACAAACGTATCCGTCCTGATCCGGTATGGACCGATCCTGGTCTGCCCCGCCAGAGGTTGCAGAAAAAAGAGGTATATAAAAAAGAGGAGCACCACGATAATCACGTCCACCAGGACGATCGTCAGTGCGCGGTTTCGCCGGAAAAAACCGCCGGTTGGTGGCGACCAGATATGTTGTCGCGTCGCTTCCCGTTCCTCGCGATCGTAATGGTAGTGAAGCTCCCCATCTCGCCGGGGTCGAGTCTGAACCGGAGGTATCCCGTTATCTTGCTTCACGAGCCCGCATCTCCTCCCGCCCTATCGCCGCGGCCAGGTCGGTGGCGGTAAACCAGCCCCGGCAATCGGCGAGCGTTCGACCCGCATTGAGGTGAAGCGTCGCCGCTATCCGCGCCGCCTCACCGGCGGAACCGATCCGAACCGCCCATGTCCCGATCAACCCGGCCAGCACGTCACCACTGCCGGCGGTACCCAGGGCGGGACACCGACCGTCGATCACGACGACGCCGCGTTCCGGATCATGGACGATGGTAACCGCCCCCTTTAGAACCACGCACGCGTGAAGCTCCCGGGAAAGTTCCTCCATAATGCGCCACGGTTCCGACGATACCTCCTGGGCGGTCTCACCGGCCAGAAACGCCAGTTCACCGGGATGGGGCGTAAGAATAATGGCGGAGGCGCCGTCTCCCGGGCGGGCCCGTTCTCTCAGAAACTCCCGGGCGTCCCCACCGCCGCCCTGACCAAGGAGGCGTAACGCCGCGGCGTCGAGAACCACCGGCGTGGAACGATGCGCAGCTTCGCGCAGCACCTCGAGCAGGTCGGCGTCGCCGGCACCGGTCCAACCCGGCCCGACCACGACGACGTCGCTCCAGTTGATCAGGTTCCGGCGATGTTCGGAGGAATCGGGATCCACCATGATAGCGGGGTCTGCGCTCAGGGCAGGATCCGACGTCACGGTGGCAACTCCCCCGGACATGGCGCCATTGCAGATCCGCGCCATGCCGGCGCCGCCGTACAATCCACCCAGCGCGGCAAGCGTTACTGCGCCGGCGGTCCCGGGGGCTCCACCGATCACCCCGAGCCTTCCCCGGGTACCTTTATAACCATCCGGTGACAGAGGCGGCAACTTTCCCACGGGAACCGGGGTTCCCTCGATCACACGGGGAAGTCCGGAGTATCGACGTATCAGATCGGGAGGAAAACCGGGGTCCACCTGGCGTATCTCCCCTGCCGCCGGTCGGACCGCTGCAGTATAGAGACACCGTTTCCGGTACCCCGTCACCACCGTGACCGTCGCCGTCACGAGCGGTTCTCCCGAGCGGTATCCATCCCGTGCACCCGAGGGCACGTCCACCGCGACCACCGGGGCAGTCAGCGTATTGATCTCGGACACCAGGGACGCCGGCTCCTCCCGGAGCGGCCCGGAGATCCCGGTCCCCGCTATTCCCTCCACGACAATCGCCGCTCCCGCCAGGACCTCGCGGCACCGCCGGGGGGCTTCCGTCCAGACGATCCGCTCAACTCCCAGACGCTCCAGGATACGCCACTGCACGGCAGCACTCTCGTTCAGCTCCCGACGGGACGTGATGACCGAAAACTGAATCCCCGCCAGGTACGCCCACCGAGCTGCTACCAGCGCGTCCCCGCCGTTGTTGCCGGGACCCGCGCAGAAAACAGCCGGGGCTGTTCGAAGGTCCGGGAATGCTTCCCAGAGCGCTCGACCGGCGTTCTCCATGAGCACGAGCCCGGAAATCCCGAACTCTTCCTGCGCGGCCGCGTCGATCCGGGTCATCGTCTCGCTGGTCAACAGCAGGTCGTAATCCTGCACGGAATGCCTCCTGTATCTATTATGGAAAGGGACTCACCGTCCCGGCAACAACCGGTCGCTCCTCCACCAGACGACGTGAGCCCGGTCGGGATACGCCAGGAGTGCCGTCAGCACACCATCGTGGTCCAGGAAGAAACTCCGGGTAACCAGGTCCTGTTCCGGAATCTGCAGGTACCGTCGCCGCAACACGCGGCCCCGATCGTTCATGATCACCAACTGCGTCCGGTTCTCATCCTCCCGGGAGAGAAGAAAGAAGTGGTCGTCCCGGGCCACCCCGACCAGTTCAAAGTGTTCCTCCCGACCGGCTTCTCCCGAACCGCGAGGCACCTCGACGTACCCCTCGTATCGGCCCGTATGAAGATCTACCCAGTAAATCCGGGAATGGTCGAAAGCGATCCCCTGCTCTTTGTCGGAGGCGGGATCCCGCAACGCACGGTAGTAAGAGACCTTTACGTAAACCCGACGTCCGTTGACTCCGGCGATCACGTCGCCCAGAACCGGAATGTAACCAGCATCGAGCGCAGGAACGGGAAGCCGATCCCGGCCGATTTCCACATTGGTGATCAAGTCTCCCGCGGAGGTGAAGAGGTACACATTCCGACGACGCGTAGTACTGGTAATCACCACCAGATCGTCCCGAACGGTCGTCATGATTCGTTTTATGTACGGAAAGGGCGTTCCACCGACACCTTCCTGACCGACGTAGTCGATCGGATTCCCGTTGCTGTCAAAGCGCAGCACCACACGGTTGAGCATCACCTCGAGATCGGGGTCCCAGATCGCACGGCTCGCGGGAAGGAGATCTTCCGCGTAAAGGAATCGTCGCGAATCCACCGCGATCGTCCCGAGCTGACTGAACGAGAACGGAACGGCTCTGCGGGTGATCCGCGCGTCTCGTCCTCCGGCGGTATCCGTTCCGAGCGTCACCGGCTGGGGGTTCTCCTGGGGACGGTACACCAGGCGAACCAGGTCTCCGTAGGAGGTAAACCCCATGATCTTGTTCGAGGGACCGTTTCCCACGTAGATCATGCCATTGCGCATCGTCACGGTGTTTGGAATCCGGGGTATCACGCCCCCCCGGGAAAAGAGACCCAGTTCGTCCTCCAGGCGTCCGATACCGAGGTCAAACCGAGCTTCCCGCTCGAGAACGGTGGTGGTCACCCGGGAACAGGATAGCGGTAGCGATGCAGCCGCCAGGGAGACAGAGGCGACCAGCAGACGGAGGAATAGTCGGGACATCGTGAGGCGATAGTACAGACCGTGCTGCGCACCTGTCAACTTCAGGAGTTATCAATGAGGGATGTCGTTCCGACACCCCTCATAGAGAGAACTCACCGAAAACGTCTTGATTTTGCTTCGTTCCTACGTTGTAGCGGCGTATTCTCAAAGTGAAGAGAAGTAGTCCCTTCACTTTGAGAATACCTGCGTCAACTTGACCGCCTCTTAGCGTGCGGTATACTGTCAATTCATATGCTCGAACGGCTCATCCAGATATTTTTCGGCTCCAAGTCCGAGGCGGACCTCAAGAAACTGCTCCCCCTCCTCCAGGCGATTAATCGCCGGGAGTCCTGGGCCCAGGCGCTCTCCCGGGAAGAAATCCAATCACTTACCGACCAGTGGCGTCAGGAAATTCGTAACGGCCGGTCTTTGGACGACCTGCTGCCCGAGGCATTTGCCGTGGCACGGGAAGCGGCGCGGCGTGTTCTCCGGGAACGGCCCTACGACGTGCAGATGCTCGGTGCGGTGGCGCTTCACCAGGGTCGGATCATGGAGATGAAAACCGGTGAGGGAAAGACGCTCTCTTCGGTGTCGGCGGCGTATCTCAACGCGCTTACCGGTGAAGGTGTTCACGTGGTCACCGTCAACGATTATCTGGCGGAACGGGATGCATCCTGGATGGGACCTGTTTTTGAGTACCTCGGTGTATCCGTGGGCTACATCGTATCGGAAATGGACAACGAAGCGCGGCGAGACGCGTATCTCCGGGACATCACATACGGAACCAACAACGAGTTCGGGTTCGACTACCTCCGGGACAACATGCGCTACGACCAGAACGGAAAAGTCCAGCGCGGCCACGTGTATTGCATCGTGGACGAGATCGACTCGATTCTGGTGGACGAAGCCCGGACCCCGCTCATCATCTCGGGTCGCACCGACGACGACACCGGAAAGTTTCGGGAAGTAAACCATCTCGTCCGGGATCTGCAGGAAGCGGCCAAGGACCCGGAGACAGGAGACTACCCGGAGGAACCCGACGGCGACTACAAGGCGGAGGAGAAGAACCGCAAGATCAGTTTCACCGATCAAGGTCTCAATCACCTGGAAGAACTTCTGAAGCGCCGTAAGATAATCTCCGGCAGCATCTTCGACCAGGAGAACTTTGAGTATATCCACTACGCCACACAGGCGCTGCGCGCGCACCGGCTCTTCCACAAGGATCAGCAGTACGTGGTGAAGGACGGCAAAGTTGAGATCGTCGACGAGTTTACCGGTCGTATTCTCCACGGTCGCCGGTACAGCGAAGGCCTGCATCAGGCGATCGAAGCGAAGGAAAATATCCGCGTAGCCGCGCGCAACCGTACCCTGGCAACGATCACGTTTCAGAACTTTTTCCGTATGTACCGTAAGATCGCCGGTATGACCGGAACCGCCGAGACGGAAGCAAAAGAATTCGGGAATATCTACGGGTTGGACGTGGTGGTAATACCCACCAACAGACCCGTGGCGCGACTCGACCAGGACGACGTGATCTACATCTCCAACGAGGAGAAATACGCAGCGATCTGCGACGAGATCGAACGACTCTACCAGAAAGGTCAACCCGTGCTGGTGGGAACGATCTCGATCGAGAAATCGGAACAGCTCGCGGATCAGCTCCAGAAACGCGGCGTCCGCCACGAAGTACTCAACGCAAAGAATCATGCCCGGGAAGCACTGATCATCGCGGAGGCCGGCGCCCGGGGATCGGTAACGATCGCAACCAACATGGCGGGACGCGGTACAGACATCAAACTCGGAGGCAACCCGGAGTTTCGCGCCAGGCGGTCCCTGCCGGAAGATGCCACCCCGGAAGACTATGAGAAAGCCCTCGCCCGGGAGCGCAATAAGTGGCTCACCGACTACCGGGAAGTACAGGAGCGGGGCGGCCTGTACGTACTCGGGACGGAGCGACACGAGTCACGGCGCATAGACAACCAGCTCCGTGGCCGAAGCGGCCGTCAGGGAGACCCCGGAGAATCGCGGTTCTTCCTCTCCATGGACGACGATCTGATGCGTCTCTTCGGCGGCGGACGCTTCAACTTGAAATCGATCATGGAACGGGGCCTCGAACCGGGAGAACCACTCAACCACTCCATGATCAATAAAAGCATCGAGCGTGCCCAGATGAAGGTGGAAGAGCGGAACTTTGACATCCGCAAACACCTTCTTGAGTACGACGACGTCGTCAACGAGCAACGCAAGGTCGTGTACGGCCAGCGCGACGAGATCATGGAAGATACCGCCCTGGTGGAGCGGATCATGAGTACCGCCGGGGAGATTCTGGAAGAAATCCTCGAGGAAGAAATAACCAGCGGTACGGTAACCGAGCAGCAGGCCGGCCGCATTCTGGCGGAGCTGCAGGACCGGCTCCTGTTCTTTGCTCCCGACGACCCGACGGCTTATATCAAGGGAAAAGGGAGCGATGCGTTCCGTCGAGCGATCCTGGAGCAGATGCGCCGGGAACTCGCGGAAAAGGAAGCGATCGTCGGGAAGGAACGATTCAATTTTATCATCCGGATCGAGTATATCCGAACGATCGACCAGCGCTGGCAGGAACACCTGGAAAACCTGGAAGAACTCCGTGAGGCGGTGTACCTGCGTGGTTATGCACAGAAAAATCCGCTCCTGGAATACAAACTGGAAGGTTTCCGGATCTTTGACGAACTGCTTGCGGATATCCGCTTGAACATCGCCAAGCGGATGTTTGCGATCCGTGCCACCGGTATGGCGGAACGGCGACCGGTCGGCGCCGCCCGCGGCGTGGCGCAGCACTCCGACATGAACCTGCTCGGAGCCGGAGCAGCGAGCGTCGCCGGAGCATCCGGCAGAGCTCCCGCCCCGCAACCAGGCTCAACTCCGCAACAGGCGACGGTAAAACGCAACGTCCCCAAGGTGGGTCGTAACGATCCGTGTCCCTGCGGCAGCGGCAGAAAGTACAAGCACTGTCACGGCCGCTGACGCGCGTTGCCTGCGTTCACACAAGCACCTGCGGTCGGCCGGGGCGGCTCGTGAACCGGAGCGCGGCAACGATCCCGACGTGGTTGCTACCTGCCGGCGCAGCTGCATCACCCGGCGGCCAACACAATCGGAGTTACATTACACCGGCGGAGTATAGGTACTGATAAAGGAGAACACTGCCAGAAGTACTGCCACGGTGATCACCATTTTGCGCATAATCGCGTCCTTTTCCGAGTGTGCACTACCTTCTAGAGGCAGCACGTCAATTATATTCGTCTTCGGCTTTTATACCACCGATTACCGACATTCCTCAATGGAGATACCGCATGGGATTCACAAACGTCCCATTGTGAACCACCGAAAAATGCAGGTGCGGTCCGGTGCTGCGTCCGGAATTACCCATGCGGCCGATCTGCTGTCCCCGTGAAATAGTCTGACCGTTTCGAACGGAGAAACTGTCCAGGTGCGCGTAGAGTGTCTGGAACCCATCGGGGTGCCGGATGATCACGAACCGCCCGTAGTTACCGATCTGGTTATCCACGTGCACGACGCGACCGGAAGCGGCGGCCCGTACGGGCGTCCCCATGCCATTGACGATGTCGATCCCGTTGTGAAAACGGGTCTGTCCGGTGAAAGGGTCCGGCCGCATACCGAAACCGCTGCTGATCGCCCCACGCATGGGCCATTCAAAGAGTTCGCCCAGGATGATCCGCAGTTCGGTGTTGTTCATCCGTGCTCCCGGCACAAAGAGAACGTCCCCCTCCTGCACGGTGCCGCTGCGCAAATCGTTGGAATCCAGAATCGCGTTGACCGTTGTACTGTGATCCGCAGCTATCCGCGAGAGACTGTCGCCCCGCCGGACCGTGTAGAGAAGACCATCCCGGTCAGGAACTTGAAACGTGGTTCCCGCCTGGATCCGACGGACATCCTCGATCCTGTTGAAACTGATCAGGGTGTCCATTTCAAGGCCGTTCCGTATCGCGATCGCTCCCAGGGTGTCCCCGGGCTGTACGGTATATTGTGTTACCTGCAGACGAGAAAACTTCTCCGTATCCACACCAACCGATTCGCCGATAACGGCAAACTCGCTCTCCAGCGGCCCGAAGTACGACCGACTCACCAGCTCCGCCGGTACCGGCAGTACCACCTCCCGGAGAGCGCTGGAAAGCACAATCCGCTCCACCCCAAGAGTGAGAAGCATCATGTTTACAAGAATGGCAAAAAGAAGCGCCGCCGCGTAAAGCGGCGTATCCTCTGCGGTCAGCGTGAATACGCCCCCCGTCGCGAGGCCAACGCGACCGATTCGAAATTTTCGTAAGGAAAGGCGGCGAAACAAGAAGTGCCGCAGCGTATACCGCCGGAAAAAGATCCGGCGCGGATGTACCCGTCCGGCAGGGTGGGAGAAGATCTCCGTGGCGGAAGATCCTGAAACAGCGGTAGTCAAAGCCGTTCCGGGACGGTAAACATGGGGTGAACGAACCGAGCGTCGGGCACGCGCCGAGGGTCGCCGGAAGAGGAGACGTAAGGACTCGGTCTGTCCGGCGGAACCGGTGTTCTGTTCTTGAACCGCACGGCGCCGTCGTCGTGCAACCTTCTGATGCTCTATCACGCTCGCCATACTATAGCAGTATCGACAATAAAAAGGGAGCGTATTATAGTCGGGTGTGCGAATTCTGGTCGTCACGATGTTGCTTGTATCCGTTTTGATATGGTCTGTTCATGAGGTACCGGCAGCGTTGCATATCGTCTCCGGAAACAGCATGTACCCTCTGATCCGTCCCGGACAAACGTTGATAGTAAACCGGTACGCGTACCTCTTTTCTTTGCCGGACGTAGACGATGTACTGGTGTTCCGCCATCCCGATTCGGGGGAGCTCTTGGTCAAGAGAGTCTCCGCGATTGCCGATGGTCCGATGTACCACGTCAGGGGCGTTAATCTTCCGGAGTCATTGGATTCCCGTCACTTCGGGGGACTCACACCGGAGGTGATCATCGGGAGGGTAGAGTTTCTTGGGCGGTATGGAACAAGATAGGAGATCACACCGCATTACGGTTACGATGACCGTCCTCGTCGGCGTGGCGGTACTTCTCGTCGTTCGCTACGCGGGTATCATGATCCCAGGGAATCCCCTGGGTCATGCCGAGACGGGGATCGAGTTTGAACGCGGACCGATCCTTGATCGGCGGGGACGGATCCTCGCGATTCAAACACGTCTCGATACGATCACCGGCTGGAAACCGGAGATTCGCGATATCGCGGGCACGTCCAGGATCCTTGGAGACGTACTCGATCGCGATCCCCGGGAGATAGCGGATCTTCTCGCTGCATCGGAAGGGTTCGTGACGATTCAGCGCACGATAACCCCCAGCCAGAGCCGCCGCATTGAAGCTCACCGGCGTAACGGCGAACTCGCGGGCATCCGTCTCCAACCGGACCTGGGCCGGAGTTATCCCGAACGGGACGCCGCGGCAGCGGTAATCGGGTACGCGGGAGTGGACAACGTCGGACTCTCCGGGGTCGAATACATGTTCTCCCAGTATCTGATTCCCGATACGGGGACCTCCCGGGATAACCCGCTTCGTATGGGAAACCAGGTTTTTCTCACCCTGGACCTGGCCGTACAGAGCGCCGCCGACGACCTGGGACGCAGGCTTCTCGGATTACACCAGGCCGACTCCGTGATGATCATCGTCATGGACGCCCGGGAGGGAGGTGTCCTCGCGATGTCCACCCGCCCGTCCTTTGACCTGAACAACTTCCGGAACTACGACGAACAGGAGCGCCGGAATCACGCGATTTCCCGGATTTACGAGCCGGGAAGCGTGTTCAAGGCGTTCTCCATCGCCGCATTTCTCGAACTGGGCGGAATTACGGTGCACGACCGGTTCGATACGTCTCAAGGGTATACCGCGGAACGGGGGAATTTCGTCATCACGGACCTCGCCAACTACGGAATGGTCACACCGGAGCAGATCATCAAGTATTCCAGCAACGTGGGCGCCGCCTATGCGTCGGAGACGGTCGCGGCAGGCGCGTTCTACGGCATGCTCTCCTCCCTCGGGTTCGGTAGTACCACCGGTATCGATTTGAACGGTGAGGAACGAGGGCTCCTGGCACGCCCCGAGTTCTGGTCCGCCCGTACGCAGCAGACGATAGCGATCGGACAGGAGATCGGAGTCACCGGAATTCAAATGGTCACCGCCGCTACGGCACTGGCCAATGAAGGAATTCTTCTTCGACCGCAGATCGTGGACCGCATAGTCGCTCCCGGCGGCGAGGTGGTACAGCGGTTTGGCCGGGAACCGATCCGACAGGTCATGTCCGCCTCTACCGCGCGTACGATGCTGCAGCTCATGCGCAGTTCCACGGATCCCGACGGAACGGCAAACCGTATCTCCGTTGAAGGCGTTTCCGTAGCCGCCAAGACGGGAACAGCGGAGGTTTACGACCGCGCCCGGGGAAGATATTCCGACACGCATTTCGTCGCTTCCACGATGGCGCTCGTTCCCGCGGAAGACCCGGAGTTGATCGTATACGTGGTTATCGATCACCCGCGAGGTGAGAGCTTTTACGGAGGTCGTATCGCTGCGCCCGCGGTGAACGAACTTCTCCAGTTTCTGGTGCCGTACTGGGATATTCCCCGGGACACCGACACGGTGGTGGAACACCCGGGACGGATCGTAGTCGAACGCCAGGAGTCTCCACAGGTGGACACGACGGTACCGGACTTCACCGGCCTGCCGATGCGTTCTCTGGTTCCCCTCTTCGCCCGGGAGGATCTGAACGTGCAGATCAGTGGAAGCGGGTATGTTGTCGCCCAGGATCCTCCCGCGGGCACTCCTGTCCGGGAAGGAATGACGATACGGCTGGAGTTGGAGTGAGCGGTTCGCCCGTGTTTACCCGCATACTAAATGGACTGCACCGGACAAACCCCGGCCTGGCCGTATCTCTTGATCGATACCTGGAACGTCGCGAACAGGAAACGCCACAGTGGGAACCGGAATCGACCCGTTCCGGTGAACCCACGATTCGTCTGGCGGGCCGTCTGATCCATAGCTCCGTGAACCCGCGCCGGGAGGCGGAACGGCTTGCCGGCAGCGTACTTAAAGACCAGCCGGATGCCGTGGTTGTGTTCGGTCTGGGCCTCGGATACCACCTGGAAGCTCTCCGAACCGAGGCACCGTCGCTGCCGACGATTCTGGTGGAACCTTCGCCGTCGCTGCTGCGAAACGCCCTGGAATCACTCTCTCCGGCGTGGTGGCATCATTTTGGACCGGACCTGGTGATCGCTCCGGACGAGCAGGAAACGTTGACGGAGTTTCTCAACAGCGTCGGCTCGTATAGTCCGGCGCTACTCCTTCTCCAGGCGATGTCGCGACACTATGAGGAAGAATCCGCGTCGCTAGACAGCGTGCTCGACCGGTATCGGCGACGCCGCGGAATCAACCGCAACACCCTGCGACGATTCGGCAAACTCTGGGTGCGCAATACGCTCCGCAACCTCCCGGAAAACAGCGCGATACCGGGGATCACGTCGCTGGAGAACAGCGTCCGGGACAGACCGGCGATCGTATGCGGTGCCGGTCCGACCCTCGATACAGTACTCCCCTACCTTCCGTACCTATCCTCCCGAGCGGTGATCATCGCCGTGGATACCGCAATTGCCGTACTACAGCGTATCGGTGTACAGCCCCATCTCGCGGTCGTGGCGGATCCGCAGTACTGGAACACGCGCCATCTTGACCACGTCCGCAGCAGCTCGGAATCACCTACCATTCTCGTGGCGGAACCGGCCACGCACCCTCGCGTCTTCCGGCTCTGGAAAGGACCTCGGCTGTTGTCGGCGTCGCTCTTTCCGCTGGGGGCGTTCATCGACCGGAGCGTGGGACGACACCTCAAGCTCGGCGCCGGAGGATCCGTGGCTACCTCCGCGTGGGATCTGGCCCGTATCATGGGATGTTCCCGTATCTACCTCGCGGGAATCGATCTGGGGTTTCCCGGTAACAGAACTCACTGCCGCGGTTCGTTCTTCGAGGAGCGCATTACCGTGTCGGCGGACCGCTTGAAACCGGCGGAACAGGAGCTTTTCCGATACCTTCACAGCGCGGACCCGTACCCGGTCCGCACCGCCGGCGGCGCGGAGATCCTGAGCGACCGGCGCATGCAGGTGTACCGATCCTGGTTTCCCGAACAGCACCGCCGTCACGCCGGGGTCCGGACCGCGACGCTCTCCTCACTCTCCGCGGAAATGGAAGGGATACCGTTCGCGGACGCGGCGGCGCTCCTGGGCGACCTGCCTGATCGCGTGGAACCGTTTACTCCACGTGAAGCGATCGCACCACCGGGCACACCCGCTGAATCGCCCCTGACTCCCCGGGAACTAGAGGAAGCTCTCGACACCGCGATCACCGAGATCGAGTCTCTTGCTGCGCAAGGACGTGATCTGTGCGCCCTGCTGGAGGGACGGCCGGGGCTGTCCGCCGCCGACCTGGCCGAGTTGGACAGGATCGATCAGCAACTGCGAAACCGGGACGACCGGGAGCTGGCAGGATTTCTCGCGGAGGAAGCCCTCGAAAAAATCACGACCATGACCGTTCGCACACCTCGGGACGCGATAGAGCAGGCGCGACGGCTCTACGTCGCGCTCGAAGACTCCTGCCGGTACCACCGGGAGCTGCTGCATCGATATCAGTCCGGGAACAACGCGGGAGACGTTCTTTCGTCCCACGAGTAAAGTTCGTCCGGCATCGTTCCGATAATCAAAGGAGAATCAGGAAATATGATTCCGGGGTGGTGCGCTTAACCGACGTCCAGGCGTACCACCCTTTTTTTATTTAACTGCTGTTACCGAATGGACCGGTGTTTTCTATCTCCAGGTTGAGCCTCTCCATGCACCGATTATATTTCTCAAGAAGCTCCCCCTGGTCGCGACCGCCGTTATACACAATCGCCAACTCGTAGCTGTAACTGTCCTGTCCCTTCAAGTCCGCCAGGTCCATACCGGGCTTCACGTTCACTTTGATTACGGTACCGGGGATCTCTTCGGTAATCGACGCGATCTCCTCCGGGGTTGGCACCCGTCGAACGATACCATGCTCGTAGGTGCGTACCATGAAGTGCGCCGCCTTCAGAAACTCCCCCTCGAACGTCAGTGTGGGTGGTTTCCGGCCCAGGGCTATATCGAGCATGACCGAATGGTGCGAGATTCCGTGAACTTTCTCAAAGAGATCCGTATGAGCCTGAGAAATACGCGGGTTGATTTCAAGCAGGCCTACGTGGTTGTGCGTCTGGTCCCAGAAAAACTCGACGTTGAACGGTGAGTTGTCGAGACCGATTTCGGTGATCGCACGACGCGCGACGTCCACCATGCGAAACTGGATCTCCTGAGGTAACGCCGAGGGATACTCGTACCGGGTAAAGGAGGACCTGTCCTGGTCGCGCACGGAGTCGACCACGCCGTAGACGACCACGTCACCCTGGTGAACGTAACCCTCCACGGTGCACATGCTCCCGGAGAGCAGGCTCTCCGCCATGAACGATTCCTTCATTCCCCCGATCTCCGCCGGCAGCGGAAACGCCTCAAAGAGGTACGAGAACGGCTCGGTCACATACCGACTTTTTGCACGAATCTCCGGAAGCACGTGGTCAAAGTCCGAGTAATCGTTAATACGGTACGCGAGAAACGAGCGGAACGACTTGATCGGCTTGATCCAGAACGGCGGCAGCAACGGAACATGCTTGAAGTCGTCCTCACTGAACGGGTCAAAAGCAAAAAACTGCGGGATATTATCGGGTATCACTTTCTGCTGCTCCAGGCGGCTCCAGTACTTGTGCTCACATTTGAGTACGCTTTCCAGCGTCGGCCCCGGCGTTCCAAACCGTTCGGCCAGGATCGGCACCAGATCCGTTGCGGGAAAGTCGTAATACGCCGCGATCGCATCGGGACGGTCCGTCACGGCGCGAACCCGCTCGGTGGCTTTATCGATCAGTCCCTGCATGTCGAACTCCTCGACACCTCGGATGTCGGTAAAGTCGAGCGCGGCGTGAAACTCGCAATATTCAGCCTGCGGTAGGCGTTCCAGTTTTTTCCGGTTAAAGTCGTCGAGACCTACGATAAAAACGTTCTTCTTGGTCATTCTCGCTTCCTCGTCCTTTATTCCGATCCCCTGCGAGTTTACAGGAAATCCCGGGGGATCATCTCGTCCCAACTTCGGGCAAAGATGCGGGCGTCCCCCTCGTATGCATCGAGGGTAGCTCGGATCCGGAAATGGGTCCGGGTAGAACTCAACACGGTACGGGTCACCGTGCGCACCTCCCAGTCACCGCGCCGAAATCCACGTTTACCGGTCACCTCGGCACGAAGCGTATCGTACCGGTTGTTGCGATACGTGAATCTCTCTTCTACGTCCTTACAGACCGTCAGATCAACGTCGTCGAGCCGGATCGTGGCGTCGTTGTTGATAACGTCCAGGGCGACTTCGTTGTTGCGAAGGTTGTGGACCACGGTCCACTCCCGGTGCGCCGGCGCGATCAGTGTAGAGGGGATTGGCGGCGCCTCTTCGGGAGGATCAAAAGGCCGCAAATGATCGTCGTGCTCCGCCGGCGGTCGCCGGGGAACTCGGATTTCGCTCTCCCCGGCATACACGGTGAGACGCGCGACTTCCGGCGCCGGCCATGCCAGGGGCCAGTACGAGGAGGACACGGCTACTCGCAGGCGATGTCCCGCGGGAAAGCGCTGGGCGATGTAGTTCAGGGAGAATTGTACGGTGTAGCGGCACCCCGGCTCCAGGTATGTCGGGTCCTCGTGAGAGTCCCGGTGGGTAATATTGAGCAGTCCGTAGGTAACCCTGGTTACTGTGTTGTCCGGGGCGACGTCGGAAAGGCGTACCGCGATCTGTGCAACCGGTTTGTCCGCAGCTAGCGCGATCGTTACTTCCGGAGCTCCCAGAATCTCCAGAGATTCCTCCAGAGGTGCGCTATCAAAAACAAGTGCGCCTCCATCCTCGTCGCGCTGGTCGCTCGGCAGATCCGTGACCTCCGCGTAGGAACACCACTTCCCCGCAAAGAGCCCCACACTGAGAGGGCTCTGAACGTCAAAACTGGGCTCATCCGGTGCCGCGGTGTGCACGCCCCGGTTGCCGTCGCCGTTTCCGCTCCACTCACGGGTGGTTTCTCCCGCCTCGGGGATGTACTCGAGGCCGGTCGGCGTCAGCCGGTACCGGTCCGATACAATTCGACTACCCGGCCATTCGCACTCCGCTACCCACCGTCCCGGCCGTGACGGCGCGTTCGGCTCGTAACTGTCCTGCATCCAGGCGCGGATCATCGGCTCATCTTCCACTCCCCGATCGATTCCCTTAAGCCAATGGTCCCACCAGCGAACCGACTCCTGAAGAAATCCGATCGCGGGACCGGGTCCTCCCATATGAGGATACTTGTGACCCCAGGCGCCAACCAGACCACGACGGGGACCCCGGAGATGCTCCATAAGATGAAACACTGTATTGGTATACCCATCGGCCCACCCGCTCACCGCGAACACGGGACATTTGATCCGGTTGAAGTCCTCGCACACCGACCCGTGACGCCAGTATGCATCACGCCGCTGGTGTTCCATCCACGTTTTCAACCACAACCCGCTCCCCTCGAGCCGTTCGAGCCACATGTCCCGCCACCGCTCTCCTACGACGAGTGGATCCGGGGGACAGGAATTGAACGCGAACATCGTGGAAGCCCAGGATATATTATCCGTCAGCAGACATCCGCCCATATAATGGATATCGTCGTTGTACCGATCGTCGGAGGAACAGACGGTGATTACCGCCTTCAATTCCGGTGGTTGCAGTGCAGCAATCTGCAGCCCGTTGAACCCTCCCCAGGAGAGACCGAACATTCCGACGCTGCCGTCGCACCAGGTTTGTCCCGCGATCCACCGCAGTATTTCCAGTCCATCGTCCAGTTCCTGCTGAAGGTACTCGTCCCGCAGGATCCCCTCAGAATCACCGGATCCACGGATATCTACGCGAACACCCGCGTACCCGCAGGAAGCGAAATAGCCGTGAATCCGGCTGTCCCGAACCGCCTTGAAATCCCGTTTGCGGTACGGAATATATTCCAGAACAGCCGGAACGGGATTCTGCTCGGCATCCTCGGGGATCCAGATCCTGGCCGCCAGGCGGCATCCGTCGGAGAGAGGAATCCAGACATTATCAAGTACACGCACACCTTTTGCTGACATGCAAAAAGAATAGCCCCTATGGTGGTGGGGCGCAACCGATCAGTCGGGACACAACCGATCAGTCGGGACACAACCGATCAGTCGGGGCGCAACCGATCAGTCGGGACACAACCGATCAGTCGGGACACAACCGATCAGGCGCTGCGTTCGTCGTTTCGAACAAGGCGGCGCGCCGCACGACGCACCCGAGGATCGCGGTCCGCGAGTGCCCAGGAGAGAACGCGGGGAAGAAGCCGACCGGTCTGCTCGATCGCGGCAATCAGGATGAGACGCTGCACGCCGGTCATGCGGTCATAGACGTTCAGTATGCTTCGCTCCGCGCTCAGGCCGGCGCAGCGGAGAAAGCCTTCCATCGCGGAGGAGGCGATTTCCCGGTCGCCGTCGAGCATGGCCTGTCGCAAAAAGACGGAAGCAGACTGAAGTCCGGAAGCCGCGAGTCGTCGTACCGCGTACAACCGGACCGTGCGATCCGACGCGGTCGTCAACCATCGTCCAAGGGTGAAGATATCCTTCGGCGTCACCGGGCGAGGTTCGGAGCGGGTCCTGCCGGGTCCCTCGCGATGACGTTGCTCCCTCTGCGTGCCTTCACGGATTCGATGATACGCTTCAATCACGCGAGCTGCCTGGTCCGTATCCTCTCCGGACGTGTCGGGGTGCAGTTCCTTTATCAGTGCGTGGTAACGGCGGCGCACATCCCGGAGAGGCGTGTCGGGCGACAATCCGAGCACGACGAACGCTTCATCGGTCCGCATCACCACCTCCGCTGCCGCCGCGCGTCATCGCACGGGCGGTAATCTCAAGTATCAGTGTCTCCAGAACGGTGATCGTGCTGTCCCATTCGCCGGATGACCGG
>SLRR01000267.1 GCA_007130865.1 Spirochaeta sp.
GCTGTTTTGTATCACACTGTTTATGCAATTTTGGCCTCTTTCTTCTTTGTAATTCGTTTTCCGCGAACAAATTATGACAGAAGAAGAGGCCTTTTTCAATCCTGCCTATGAGAAATGCGGGCTAGAGGATTTTCGTATTTCACTGGCGGGAGCGCAGGAGAAAACGGCGTTTCCGTCGCACCCCCTGCGTCTACGCGACACCTATCATGACACAGGGGGGTTGCGCGGACGCTCTCCGGGGTAGGCCAAAGGATAGCTTGACGCTTTGATGTTATGACGCTAAAATGCTGAAGCGTCACAATGTCAGGAGAATGTCATGAGCGAAATATCGAAGCGTTCTACGGTTTATTTTGACCCTCAGTTACACGCTGCGCTACGGCTGAAGGCCGCACATACGCATCGTTCCTTATCAGATATCGTAAACGATGCTGTTCGTGCGGCATTGGCTGAGGATCAGGAAGACCTGGCGGCATTCGAGGAACGGGTTTCCGAGCCCACCATGAGCTATGAGGCCTTGCTGGATGATTTGAAGGCTCATGGCAAACTATAAGCTTGTCTTCAAGAAATCTGTCTCCAAAGATCTTCGGCCAATCCCAAACAAAGATGTTGCCCTTATTCTTCAACGGATAAAGGAACTGCAGGAGAATCCACGGCCTGTCGGCAGTGAAAAGCTTTCAGGGCAAGAGCGTTACCGTGTCCGACACGGTGTGTACCGAATCATATATGAAGTGGTAGATGAACTTCTTGTCGTAACCGTCGTGAAGGTTGGTCACCGAAAGGATGTCTACAAACGCAGCTGACCAGGCCATGCACCGGCGCGGCGGCACGCCCAATCCGAAAAACTGAACCAACTTCCCCAGCGAGGAGCACACGGTGGAGACGATCACCAAGGTCACCTCCGGCAGCACTCCGGAGTTGCCCCGAATCCGACGAGTCAGTATCCATGAGTCAGATAACCTTGAGAAACCTGCCGGAATCGGTCGATCGCGCAATCAGGAAGAGAGCTCAGGAGAAGCACATCAGCCTTAACCAGTCGGCCACGGAGTTGCTCCAGCTCACCCGGGACGAGCACTTCAAACATGTCCCCATGCTTCGTCTCCAGGCCTGATTTTTCTCCGGAACGAAACGTGTTTCGGATACGTCTTGGGATTCCGGAAGTGCAAAGATTCTGGGACGAGCTTAACGACCGCACGAGTCGATGTACTCTATCCAAAGACGAGCAGAGATTGTTCACAAAATGGGGCAAGGCGATGTCACTGTTGGAAGCCAACCCACGCCACCCCGGTCTCAACAGCCATGATATTCCACCGTTGGCCCGGCGGTATGGGAAGAAAGTATGGCAGTCATACCTGGAAAACCGAACTCCCGCCGCAGGCCGAATCTTCTGGGTCTATGGTCCCGACCAGGGTGATATCACCATAATCGGAATCGAACCCCATCCTGAAGACAAGAAGAGTTCCGGTTATTCCAGGTCGAGGCTCACTTCACTTCTCACCCGGGACGGGCACTTCAACAACGCCAGGCGTAGCCCGGACACTCGAGTGATAATGTGGCTATAACGATTGACTTATGGCTATATTACAGCTATCCTGATTGTGGATGGAGGATACGCACATGACCCGGATACCGCTGTACGACGCAAAGAATCGCTTGTCCGCCGTCGTCCACGATGTCGAATCAGGTTCGCCGGTGGAGTTAACCAGGCACGGGAAGCCCGTTGCGGTACTCCTCGGCGTTGATGCATATCGCCGCCGGCAGGATGAGCACCAGACCTTCGGACGTCTCTTTGATCGCTTCGTTCAGCAGTGGCCCGTTGACGACGCTTCTGTGGACGAACACGACGATGATCCCTTTGCCGGTGTTCGCTCACGTGACGCCGGACGGCCCGTCGACTTGTGAAGGTCGTCTATCTCCTTGACACAAACATCGTCTCTGAACTGTTTCGTCCCGCTCCCGACGAGCGGGTTATCTCCGCGTTTCGCACGTACGACGGAATGATGGCGATTCCCGCGGTGGTGTGGCACGAACTCCTGTACGGACTCGCCCGGATGCCCGACGGACAGCGGAAGCGTCGGATCAGGGCGGGTATCTACGACGTGGTTGCACCGTCGTTGCCGGTGCTGCCGTATACTGAAACGGCGGCGGCACTTCACGCAGACATGCGTGCAACAGCCGAGGCGATGGGCACGCCCCCGGCGTATGCCGACGGCATGATCGCGGCGACAGCCCGCAGCAATAACCTGCTGCTGGTTACGAGAAATACCGCCCATTTCGATTGTGTCCCCGGTCTGCCCGTGGAAAACTGGTTTGCCTAACCGCACATGGACTCCATGAGGCATACGGGTCACCATATGTGAATGGGCGGTACCGAAAATGATTGAATCGAAACAGGAACTTCTCCAGAGGATATCCGTTGACCCTGCTATCTGCTTCGGCAAGCCCTGTATCAAGGGCCATCGTATTTGGGTGTCCCTCATTCTGGATACGCCGGCCTACGGGTCCGAAATGTCCCGAGCACAAGAGTGATCCCGGATTGTACCGCCTGCATCCTCCTTACGTTCCACGTTTGGACTGATCGTTTTGAAGCGATGGGAAGAGGAGATCGAACATGGCACTTAACGTCGAATACCAATGGATCGATTCTCATACCGGACTGCCTGTCGATAACGTTACTGCTGTCGAAATCGGCATCCAGATTGACGGTGTCTCCGTGGCTGTCACGGACGATATACGGACACGGACTACCCGAGAGACAATTAGCGTTTCCGGTTATCGCCTCGCGTCCTGGATGGTCGATAATCGGTGGCGTCTCCGCTACGAAACCGACCACGACACGATCGTCTGGCATGAGGTGCAGCGCGAACGGGCGGATTCTCAGGAACGGGCGTGGCGGCGGATGGAGGCGATGCTGGGATTTGATCCCGATGCCGCGGAACCCGATCAAGTGGATTCTCTCAATCTCTGCTGTGTCCTGCCCCTGAGCTTTTAGATTATGTTGGTAATCGACGAAGCCGAATCGATACTGAGCTGATGGAACGAGCAGCCGAGCATTTCCAGGTTTCGCCTCTCATGGTGCAGTCGATACTCATCAATAAGCACGTGATCGATCGGCCTCTTGTGTACGACTTAGTGCTATAACCAATGAAGGTCCTCATAGACGTCAGTAGCGCCGAGGACTTGCAGCGGCATCAATCGGAGCCGGGACACGCCCAGCCCCGAGCCCAATACAAACCAACATCCCCAGCGAGGACATCATGCCACAGCAAACAACAGATTCAGCACCACAGCAATCAACGCAAGCAGCTCCCGACCAATCACCCTTTTCCACCGCCCCCGAATCTGCCGTTCTCGCCGTGGTCGGTCTGGGATACGTGGGGCTGCCTCTGGCGGTCGCCTTCGGCCGCCGGCGCAAGGTGATAGGCTTTGATATCAACGCCCGACGCATCGCGCAGCTGAAGCGTGGAGAAGACCATACCGGGGAGGTGAGCGGACCCGACCTGGCTGCGGCAAAGCATCTCACCCTCACCGACGACGCGGCGGAACTCGCCGGGGCTACCGTCTACATCGTCACCGTGCCCACTCCCGTGGACGAGCACCAGCGGCCGGACCTCTCCCCCTGATCGGCGCCTCCCGCACGGTGGGGACGGTGCTCAAGCCGGGGGACATCGTGATCTACGAGTCCACCGTCTACCCGGGGTGTACCGAGGAGGAGTGCGTCCCCGTACTGGAGTCGGAGGGCGGTCTCACCTTCAACCGGCAGTTCTACTGCGGTTACTCCCCGGAACGGATGAACCCGGGCGACCGGGAGCACACGGTGGAGACGATCACCAAGGTCACCAGCGGAAGTACCCCGGAGGTAGCGGAGTTCGTAGACGAACTCTACCGACAGGTGGTCAGAGCCGGCACCCACCGCGCCGCTTCGATCCGCGTGGCGGAAGCGGCGGGCACCAAGTGGAACTTCCTCCCCTTCCGGCCGGGGCTGGTGGGGGGTCACTGCATCGGAGTGGACCCCTACTACCCCGGATGCATGCGCGAGCAACGAACGAAGTGAGTGACCAGCGTGGCCTACAAAGCGCAGGCGATCGGTTACCACCCGGATGAGTCGCGTACCGCAGTCTCACAGTTGACGTAACGAGGAACGCGACGACAAAGCTGATCCTGGCGGGCCGCCGCCTGAACAACGGCATGGGCGCCCTGGTGGGCGGCGACGCGGGTGTGGTGTTCGACCTCAAGGGGGTCCTGGACCGCATCGTGATCGACGGACGGTTGTAGACACGGATCAGCCTGCAATGCCGCGTCTGGTCCCGATAACGAGCGATCGAAAACCGTGCTCCGGCATTGCCCCGAATCCGACGAGTCAGTATACTGAGTCAACGAGGTGTATCCATGAGTCAGATAACCTTGAGAAACCTGCCGGAATCGGTCGATCGCGCGATCAGGAAGAGAGCTCAGGAGAAGCACATCAGCCTCAACCAGTCGGCCACGGAGTTGCTCCAGCAAGC
>SLRR01000007.1 GCA_007130865.1 Spirochaeta sp.
AAAAAAGGCATTCCCGACCTGATCCTCGCGGGGGGACTGCGAGCGATGCCGTGGCGGTCACAATGTTCGGAATCTTCGTCGCCTGGACGGCCGTTGACATCGGTGGCGGGAGAGTTCTTCCTCTTCGTCCTGATTGGAGCGGCGGAGGCGATCCCACCGGGGTTACGGTGCACGATCACTTCCGGTTCCTGGTGGTCACCAGTGGACGCCGTCCGCCGCGGCGATTGATCCGGGAGACCGCACACATCGCCCGACGGGTGGACGCGGAACGGTTGATTCTCAACGTACACCCGGACCCGGAACACCTGGCAAACGCGGACCGTCGCCGGAAGGAGCTCCTGGCAGCCCGGGATGTGGCTCACGAAGTCATCCTGGTGGACGGCGATAATCGAGAACAGCGATATTCCGGTGGTGGTGATCGACGAGGAGTTCACGCCTTAGATCGAGCGCCATGGAACCAGTATTTGCTTTCCCGGTGGGAACAGACCGTTTATAATGAACTCAGCACAGAGGGGGCTCCTACATGTTTGGACGAATCGGACCGATGGAACTGATCCTGATCTTCGCGATCGCTTTGATAATCTTCGGTCCCAAGAAACTTCCGGAGATCGGCAAAGCCCTGGGGAGCGCGATCCGCAACTTCAAGCGGCACTCCAACAGCGTTACGGAGGAGCTGAGCATGGATGACGAGGCCGGCACCTCGACAAACCAGGAGAAGAAAGCGGAGGACGCCTCCGGTTCCGATCAGCACAAGACCTGACGAGACCGGGCGATGTACGACGGGCAGATGACTTTCGTCGAACACCTGACGGAGCTGCGGAAGCGACTGATCATCGTCTCCCTCTCCGTCCTGGCGGGCGGTTCGGCGTGTTTCGTCTTTGTTGAGTCGATCGTCACCCACCTTCTCGCTCTGGCTCCGGCGGCGGACATGGTCTACCTGGCTCCGCCGGAACTGTTCCTCGCGTACCTTAGAATCTCGTTGATACTCGGCATCGTGATCACCGCGCCGATTACGCTCTCGCAGATCTGGTACTTTGTTCGTCCTGCAC
Organism: Spirochaeta sp.; assembly: GCA_007130865.1. GTDB lineage: Bacteria > Spirochaetota > Spirochaetia > DSM-27196 > Alkalispirochaetaceae > Alkalispirochaeta. The sequence goes on from SLRR01000007.1 coordinate 1,050, forward strand.
TCACCCGCCGGGAAAAGGTCACAGTCGCGGCGATCCTCCTGGGGGGCAGCTTCTTCTTTGCCGCGGGGGCGATATTCGCGTTTCACGTGATCCTCCCGCTTACCATGCGTTTCTTCCTGCAGTACGCCACTCCGTCGATCCAACCGGTATTCTCCTTCGGCGGGTACGTGGGGTTCGTGATCTCGATCCTCGTTGCGTTCGGGATCGCCTTTGAGTTACCGATCGTGGTGACGATGCTTACCCGGGTACAGCTGGTGACCCCGCCGATGCTCCGGGCGGCGAGGAAGTACGTCCTGATGGCGCTGGTGATCCTCTCCGCGGTTCTCACCCCGCCGGACGTCGTCTCGCAGCTGCTCCTGGCGGGACCGATGGTGGCTCTCTACGAGTTGAGTATTCTGTTTGCCCGGATCGTGTCGCCACGGTCACTGCCGTCGCGGTGGTCGGAGGAGTGACCGGGCGAACGCGTCTGCCGTCCGGCTGCCTCCCGTCCGCCGGCCGGCCAGGCCTATCGATTGGTCGGGCTTCCCGGTCGGCCATGCCTTGTTTTAATCGCATCTATGCATTATCATGCATAAATGATCTCCTACACGGAACGGTTCAGCATCCTGGGAGACGCAACCAGACTTCGGTTGCTCCGCATCCTGCTGGAGGCGAATACCGCACTATGTCTGGCGGAACTCGTCGATATCGTGCGACGTCCGCAGTACGCGGTCTCCCGCGCGATGGGGACGCTCGCACGCGCCGGACTGGTACAGGTAAACCGCCAGGGGAAGCTGCGGGAATACCTGCCCTGGCCGGTGGAGGTCGACGGAGGCGCCGACGATCACGCACACGAAGACACGACGGCCGACGGCGACGTGACGACCCACGGCACCACGACGGACCACGCCGATGAGATCCGATTCAACCGGATCCTGTTTAAGGCCGTTGCCGCGATCCCGCCGGAGGACTGCCTGGACAGGCACGACCTGGGTCGGCTGCGGTGGCGCCTCGACCTCCGGGAGGACAACCGGTGCGTCGTGACGTACACGCTCGGGTACGTCCCGGACGAATACCGGGACAAGCCGGTTGTACAGAAGCCGCGGGTCCTCGTCGTTTGCGTTCACAATTCAGCCCGCAGCCAGATAGCGGAAGCGTACTTCCACCGATTCGCGGAGGACCTGTTTGAGGTGGAGAGCGCCGGCCTCGTGCCGGGCAAGATAAACCCGCGCGTTATCAAGATCATGGGGGAAGACGGGTTTGACCTGTCCGTAAAGATTCCGCGGAGCGTTCAGGACGTGTACCGGAGCGGCAGGACGTTCCGGTACGTGATTACGGTCTGCAATCCCGAACGGGAGCGAGACTGCCCGGCGTTCCCCACCCCGGTGGAACGGCTCAGCTGGCCGTTTTCCGATCCATCATCGTTCACCGGTGACGAGGAGGAGATCCTTGCTCGAATCAGGGAACTGCGCGACGAGATCAAAGACAAAGTACGGGAGTTCACGGCCCGGTATCGTACCCGTGCCGGAACACCTGCTTCGAACAAGGGCGAATGAAGGCACATTCGTATGAGAGCACATTCAGAAGAGGAAACATGAGCGACAAACCGAGAGTACTGGCGATCTGCATTCACAACAGCGCCCGTAGCCAGATGACCGAGGAGTTTATCCGGAAAGCCGCCGGCGACCGGATCGAGGTGGTGAGCGCCGGTATCGAACCGGGGACGCTGAACCCGACGGTGGTGGAACTTCTGAAGGAAGACGGGATCGATATCACGGGCAAAAGCACCCGTAGCGTATTCGATCTTCACACGAGCGGAGAACGTTTTGACTACGTGGTAGCCGTATGCGACAAGGAGGCGGCGGAGCGGTGCCCGATATTTCCGGCCGAGAAAGAACGGCTCCACTGGCCTTTTCCGGATCCTTCCAAAGCAACGGGATCGATGGAAGAGAAGCTGGAGTATATCCGCCCGATCCGCGACGAGATCAAACAGAAAGCGGAGGAGTTGGTGAAGCGCGTCCTCGGTTAACACGGGAGAGCGCGAGCGCGATCAGGAGGATCGCCGGGATATTTGCCGCCAGGCGGGTCAGAGCGAACGGTCCGCCCAGCGCGGCGTACTCAAAGAGAAACATCGGTACCTTGGTGGTGGACCAGGCTCCGATAAAAACCATCACGTTAAAGAAGCTCGAGCCTTTCCGCATCAGCACCAGGGCGATGGGAAACGCCGCGTAGAGAGGGCCCGCGGCAAAAGAGCCGAGAGCGAACGCGATCAGCGTGCCCCTCGGACCGGAACGATCTCCCATGTACCGGATCAACGTCTCCCGCGGGATCCACACATCCATCAGTCCCAGGAGTACAAAGATCGGGGGGATCACCAGGAGCATCTCCCGCAGGCTGTAGCCGATCGTGGTGACCGCGTCGGCGGCACGGTCCGGCGCGAGCAGCGATACCGCACCGAGAACGAGCGCCGCCACGATCGCGCCGGCGTGACGTCGGAGAGCTTCACCGGCGCTCATAGAATACCGCCACCGGCGATCAGCACGCCTACGGAAACGGCAACATCCGCAGCACCCGGCCCTGTGCCACCGAGTACGATCCAGAGCACCACCGCTACGAGCAGGGAAAAGAGAAACGCGAGAAGATTGCGCGTCAGCGCGACGCGCGTGCCGAACGTTTTCCGTTCGAGCGGAAACGTCACCACTCCCACCATCATAAGGGCGGAGACGAACGCCGCGATCGGCAGGATGCCCGCGCCTTTCTGTAACAGTAACGCCGCCAGGGGAAACGCGATGAAACCGGGGATGAGGGTAACCGAACCGACCAGTGAGGCGAGCACCACTCCCGTGACACCGGAATGTTCACCGATGAGCGAGGCGATCACCTCGGGACTGAGGTACGCCAGGATCAGGCCCGTGGCGATAAGAATCACCACGAACTCCGGGAGGATTCCTGCAAAGGCTCGCCACCCTTTGAGCAGAGACTGAGTCGTCTTCCGTCGATCCGCGAAAAACGACGCGATCAGACCGATCGCAGCCAAAGCGTAGAATACTATCGTGAACAATGTCCCGCGTCCTTTCGTGGCTCCCCGTGTCGTCGGTCACGCATCGGCGGTCAGCACGCGTCGTCGGCCATGCGTCGTCGGCCACGCGTCGTGCCAGGACGCGGCAAATCACGCCACGAGGTTACCGTAGATCATTCCCGCCGTCGTGGAGAGTACCACCACCAGGGCCACGTAGGTAAGCGTCTTTTTTGGTCCAAGCTCCCCGCCGATCACCAGCAGCGCCGGGAGTGAGAGAGATGGACCGGCCAGGAGTAACGCCAGGGCAGGACCCTGGTTCATTCCCGCGCCGAGTAGTCCCTGCATGATCGGCACCTCGGTCAGGGTAGCGAAGTACATAAGCGCTCCTGCCACCGAGGCAAAGAGGTTGCTCGCGAGCGAGTTGGTTCCCACCGCGCCGGCGATCCACGCTTCCGGAATCAACGCCATGTGTCCCGGGCGTCCCAGGAGAAAACCGGCTACCATAACCCCGGCAAAAAGCAGCGGTAGGATCTGTACCGCAAAGTCCCGCGTGGCCGCCACCCAGTCACCCAGCTCCGTCCGCGAGAACCAGCGTACCAGGCTGTATACCAGCACCAGCGCAAACGCCCCGGTGATTACCAGCCGGTAACGGTGGATCGTTTCCCACCAGGAGACGGTTCCGTCCCCGGCAGCCCAGTTCAGAAACACCAGGATACCGATCATGGAGCCCATGTAGACGGCCATCTGCCCGAGGGAACGCCCCTCGTCTTCAAAGGACTGAAACATCGCCGCGTTGGTCGTTCGTTCCCGGTCTTCCCGGAAGTAGATCAGGTGCATCGCGAGCCCGATCACAAAGGCAAAGGCGATCGCTCCAACCGCTCGGGCGATGCCGAGTTGGAGGCCGAGCACTTTGGCGGTAAGAATAATCGCGAGCACGTTGATCGCCGGGCCGGAGTAAAGGAAGCTCACCGCCGGACCAAGACCGGCACCTTTCTTGTAGATCCCCTTGAAGAGCGGCAGGACTGTACAGGAGCAGACCGCCAGAATCGTCCCGGAGACGGAGGCCACGCTGTAGGCTACAAGCTTGGGCGCGTCCGGTCCCAGGTACTTGATCACCGCCTGCTGATTGAGAAAAACAGTGATCGCGCCGGCGATAAAGAAAGCGGGGATGAGACAGAGCAGGACGTGTTCCCGAGCGTAATCGTTGAGCATCAGGAACGATTCCTGCACGGCTGCGCTCACCCGCGGCGACGTCCATGGCACGAAGTACGCCACGAGGAACACGCCGGCCATAATTGCCAGGAGACGGTTCTTCGGCTCCGCCAGGAACCTCCCGACGGCAGAGGTCAACGATCGCCGTTTCGAGCTGTTGTTGCGCGCCGTTGTGTCGTCGATGTTATGAGCAGTGGCATTAGCGGCGCCATGCGCAGCGTCATCCCGGGTGGAGGTAGTTGTTTCGGTTTCACTCACGGGCATACCGTTCCTTTGAACCACGTATCCCGGTCAGGAGATATGGTCGGAAAGCGCGTTCGCAATTTGTCCGGGGCTGAATACCTTGCCGGATTTCAGAACTACGCCGTCCACCGCGAGTCCCGGGGTGCGCATGATTCCCATCTCGAGAATCCGGTCCATATCGGTGACCTTCTCAAAGTCAGCCTCGATACCGAGCGTCTTGACCGCCTCTCGGGCGTTCTCCTCCAGTTTGTGACAGTTCGGGCATCCCGACCCGAGAATCTGGATAGTCATGATACCGTTCTCCTTTCTCAGTCTTGTATACTTGGCAATATAACCAATAAACAAATCAATGTCAATGGTTGGTGTTGCGCCGGACGCATTGACGTGGTTTGCATCTTTGGCTATTTTACAAAGAAGGTATGGACGACGACGACAAGCTGCGCGCCGAAGCGCGGGCAAGCGTACTGAAAGCGCTCGCGCATCCCACCCGTATTTACATTGTGGATCTTATCCACCGGGAAGGTGCTCATTGCGTGCAGGATCTCTCCACCCGGGTTGGCGTGGACGCGTCCACGATATCACGGCATCTTTCTCTCCTTAAGAGCGCCGGTGTTCTCATGGATCGCAAGGAAGGGACCACCGTATACTATTCCCTGGGGTGCAACTGTATCGGTGAATTCATGGATGGTCTGGAAAACGTGCTGATTTCCAAGCACAACCGTGAACGGCGCCTCTACGACGCGGTTCATACCAACCGACCTGCGGGCAGGTAACGCCCGCGGAGCCGGCCGCGGCCTACCGAAACTCGACGACAGAGTCCCTCACCAGTATGAATCACTCCTGGAATCACGACTTCCCTCTTGACAACCGGCTACATCTTCCGTTAAATGCTTATATGCGCATAAACGAATCAGCAACGGCAACTCGCTTCAAAGCGCTTGCCGATCCGACACGACTGCGGATCGTCAACCTTCTGCGGGAAGAACCGCTGTGCGTGTGTAATATTGAGCAGGTTCTGGAGATCTCCCAGACTTCGGCGTCGCGCCACCTGGCCAAGCTGCAATCCAGCGGAATCCTCGCGAGCGAACGACGCGCCCAGTGGGTCTACTACCGGATTAGCGAGGCGTTTATCCGGGACCATAAGACACTGCTGGACTATCTGTACCTGGAGGCAGACAACGAACAACAGCTACGGCGGGACCGGGAGATCCTGGCGCGGCACGTCGCAGAGGGGACGCTCTGCGCTGTCGTACTCCCGGTACCGTCGATGCACGGTGAGCGTGCGTCCTACATCGGATAACACCGATCCCTCGACAACGATCACGCCGCGTCCGATGAATGAAAAATTTCGATAGGAGAGAATAAATATGAGTCAGAATAAAGCCAAAACCGACGGCCTGGGTATATTCGGCCGGTATCTCACGATCTGGGTAGCGCTCTGCATCGTCGTGGGCGTTGCGATCGGCCAGTTGCTTCCCGGAGTGCCGGAGTTTCTCAGCCGGTTTGAGTATGCCCAGGTTTCGATCCCGATCGCTATTTTGATCTGGCTGATGATCTACCCGATGATGCTCAAAGTTGACTTCTCGAGCATCGTGCGCGCGATCAAGACGCCCAAAGGCCTCACCGTGACGTGCGCCACAAACTGGCTGATCAAGCCGTTCAGCATGTTTTTCTTTGCCTGGCTCTTTTTGACGGTGATCTTTCAGCGGTTCATCCCGGAGACGCTCGCGCGGGAGTACCTGGCCGGCGCGGTGCTACTCGGCGCGGCGCCGTGCACCGCGATGGTTTTTGTGTGGAGCCACCTTACCCGGGGCGACGCCGGCTATACCCTGGTGCAGGTAGCGGTGAACAACCTGATCCTACTGGTGGCGTTTACCCCTATCGTGATGTTCCTGCTGGGTGTGTCCGACGTCTTTGTTCCCTACGACACGCTGCTTCTCTCGGTGGGGCTGTTTATCGTCGTTCCCCTGGCGGGAGGCTGGATCAGCCGCGTACAGATCATCAAACGTCGTGGTCTCGATTACTTCGAGAACGTCTTCCTTAAGAAATTTGAAGGCGTCACAACGGTGGGGCTCCTCCTGACGCTGATCGTGATCTTCTCTTTCCAGGGAGAGGTTATCCTGAACAACCCGTTCCACATCGTACTCATCGCGGTGCCGCTCGTGATCCAGACCTTCGTTATCTTTGTGATCGCCTACGGATGGTCCCGGGCATGGAAGCTGCCTCACAACGTGGCGGCTCCGGCGGCGATGATCGGTGCGAGCAACTTCTTTGAGCTCGCCGTGGCCGTTGCAGTCTCCCTCTTCGGCCTGACCTCGGGAGCCGCCCTGGCGACGGTGGTGGGCGTCCTGGTGGAGGTACCGGTGATGCTGACCCTGGTCAAGATAGCCAACGCCACCCGACACTGGTTTCCGTCCCCGGCGCCGTCGGTCGGGTAACGGCCCGGGGCCGGCAACAAACCCGGCCCGACCGCAAAAAGCCCGGCCGGGACGCGATCCGAGCAGGTCAGAACATCGACATCTCTACGCCGCCCGCGAGGCGTCCGTTATCGTCAAAGAGCATCCAACGCTGGATGCTGTACTCCACGCCGTCGATGACACGCGGTTCCAGGGGTGCCGCACGCTCGATCGAACCGTCGGGACGGAACGCTACCGCCAGGAGCGGAAACTCCCCCAGGGGGGTTGTGAACGACTGCGGCGGCACAAGCACGCCACCGGCGACACCGCCGTCCGGCAGAAACACCACCACCGGCATCGTAAACGTTCCACCGGGTGTCGCAAATCGCTCCGGCGCGGTCAGCAACGCGAGGTCCGGCGATCCGTCCCGGCGGTACGCAGCGGCCGCGACGTTTGAAATCGGGAGATTCGCCGTTTCAAGGATCAACGGAGCGGAAAACTGCACGAGCGCGATCGTTCCGTCGTCGTGAAAGTTCACCAGAACCACCGCGCGCTGAGTTCCATCGGGCATGAGCAGAACCTGTTCTCCCGTGAACTGCAGCGACCGGACAGTTCCGTTCGGATGAAATCCAATGACCTCATCCACGAGAAGCTCACCGAAAGCGCCCGCAACGACCACCGGTTCCGCCGGCCGGAGTTCCTCCGGGACACCGTTTTCAAAGAACCGTACGTACTCCAGTAACGCCACCTCCCCCACCGGGGTGGTCAGGAGCTGGGTATCACCGGTGTGCACGATCTTCAGAGGTCCGTTCTCGTGAAACGTCACGCCGATCGATTCTACCGTACCCGCCGGGGTATCTATCCACTGCGGTCCGACAAAATCCACGGTCGACACGTACCCGGAAGGTGAAACCGAGAGCAGCCCTTGCACCTCGACCGATCCAATCGAAAGCTCGATCGTGGCGGGCTCGTTCAGCCATACGAACCGCGCCGTGCCGTCGTCATACCTATCGTCCACCTGATGCGACGCAAGCTGATCCCGGACTGTCTCGAACAGGTTCCTCTCGATCGCTCCCGCCATGTTCAAAGAAAGCGATAATACCAGCACTACAAAAACAATTTTCTTCACGGTCTTTTTCCTCTTTGCTATCTTCTATACACAAATAAGACCGTAAAAGTCAACTATTCCAGATCAATGTCCTCATGGGCGACGATCCGAAACTCCCGCATCTCCTTGTGGATATCCTCCATCTTCCGGTCCAGCCGCTCGATGTCCGTCGCTGCATCAAGTAACCCCTCCAGAAGGTGCTCGGGTACGTCCCGGTTGTACTTGTAGTAAATCTTATGTTCGAGACTTGCCCAGAAGTCCATCGCTATCGTCCGAAGCTGGACTTCCACCGGGACTCGTTCCACCCGGTCCGAGAGGTACACCGGAACGAGAAGGACCAGGTGCAGGCTCCGGTACCCGCTTCCCTTGGGTGTCTCGATATAGTCCTCGTAGTCGACGACATCGATATCCGGTTGCTGAATCAGCATGCTCGCCACGCGATAGATATCGGAAACAAAGGAACAGGAGATACGGACCCCGGCGATGTCCTTAATCCGTTCGCGAATCACTTCCAGCGTCGGTCGGTATCCACGACGGCGCACTTTCCGGAGGATACTCTCCGGGGTCTTGATTCTACGGTTAACATGCTCGATCGGGCTGTACTCGTGAATCGACTCAAACTCCTCTTTGAGAATATCAATTCGGGTTCCGATCTCCTTCAACGCGAAGTTGTACCGGATCATGAACCGAGCCAAGGCCTGCCGGTCGATCGTCGTCCGAGGAGTTATCGCCGATACGCGGTCACTCACGATTTATCGCCCTTTCCGTCCGGTAGTTTGACGGTGAAAGCGGAGCCCTTGCCGAGTTCGCTCTCCACCGAGACTTCGCCCTGAAACAGTCCGACGATTCGTTTCACCAGGGAAAGCCCCAGGCCACTTCCTTCGCCTGCCCGGGTCCTGTCCACCTGGAAAAACTTCTCGAACACCCGCGGAAGGTCTTCGCCGTCGATGCCGATCCCCCGATCCCGGACCGTCACCTCGATCCGTTCACCGTTGCGTTGCAACGTGACGTCAATCGTTCCTTCCTCGGGAGAAAACTTGATCGCGTTCCCTATCAGGTTCACCCAAACCTGCTGCAGCAGGTCTTCGTTCCCGGTGACCCCCACCGCCACCAGCTCGATATTGAATGTGATGCGCTTCCGCGCCCACTGCGATTCCAGGAGGAGGATCGTCTGGCGAATCTGCTCGTCCAGTGAGAACGTAGAGACGTCACTTACCACTTCCTGGCTTTCCAGACGGGAGAGGCTGAGCATCGTGGTTGCCATATTGGCGAGCCGGGACGCTTCCTCTCCGATTACCGCGGCGTATTCCCGCCGTTCCTCCCGGGAGATCCCGTCGTCCTCCAGGAGCCGGGCGTATCCCCGGATCGCCGCGAGTGGTGTCTTCAGCTCGTGTGAGACGTTGCTGATAAAATCCCGGCGCAGATACTCGATCGTGCGCAGCTCCCGCACCATATGGTTGAAGTTGCTCGTCAGGTGCCCGATCTCGTCGTTCCGCCGGGTATCGATCTGGACGTCGAAGTCACCTCGGGCAACTTTCTGCGTAGCTTCCGTAAGTTCCAGCACGGGATAAACCACTTTGTTCGCCAGTACCAGGATCAGTACGGTCGAGACCACCACGTACAGCGCGATCGAACTCCATAACCGGGAGAACCAGATCTGGACGACGTTCCGGTGCTGTTCCAGCTCGATACTGACGTAGGCATCACCGAAGCGCATCATCGTGGAGATTCCCCGCAGCGGACTCCGGTCAATCCGGACGATTTCATCCGCCTCCAGTCTCGCCAGGTCCTCCCGGGGAATTTCCTCCGGGTCCAGCACCTCCACGCGGCGTATCGCGTAGTCACGGTCCGATACGATCGCGAGAATATCCTCCAGCGTAAATTCCGTGCGGTTTCGCAGGGCCTGTATCGCCCGCGCCACTACCAGCTGGTCCCGTGCGACTTCATCCACCACCTGCTGAGAGAGCAAGCTCACCGCGGTAAAGGAGAGCGCCGTGGAAACGAGGATTATCGCGAGAAAGAAGAGCGCCAGCTTTACACCAATGCGGTTCATCCTGATCGCTCCGCGCGGTATCCCAGGCCCCGGACCGTTTGGATCTCGATCTCGGGAAAACCACCGAGCTTCTCCCGTAACCGTCTGACGTGGACGTCCACGGTCCGTTCCTCCGTCTCCACGTCCATTCCCCAGATCTCGTCCATAAGTTGCCGCCGGGTAAAAATCTGCCTCGGGTAACTCAGGAGCTTAAAGAGCAGGAGAAACTCCTTGTTCGGAAGCGTCCGTGACAAGCCGCCACGGGAAACGGTGAACGTATCGTAGTCAAGCACAACCGGGCCGATCTCGAGCTTCCGTTCCGAGCTGATCCGAGCCCGACGGAGCAGTGCGGCAACTCTCAGGAGCATCTCGTCAAGATCGATCGGTTTCACCATGTAGTCGTCCGTACCGAGAGCAAACCCTTTCCGCTTGTCCTCGATCGACTCCCGGGCGGTCACGATCAGGATCGGCGTGTCGGCATCGGTCCGGCGGAGTTCTCTCGTTAACTGATATCCGCTCATGTTGGGCATCATCAAATCGCAAATCACCAGGTCCACGCGGGACTCCGCGAATACTTCGAGAGCGGCCCGGCCGTCGTCGGCGGTAATCACCTCGTAACCGGACCTGCGCAGCACCGCCGCCATCAGTTTCTGGAGATTCCTGTCGTCTTCCACAACGAGTATTCGGAGCATACCGGGAAGATAATACATGTGTGTGAACTGTATATGAACGGAGCCGTCGATTCCACACGCCCGTTGACACCGCCTCCGGAGCGATACATATTTCTCACAACGATGGGTGACGAACGCTATTCCCGACAGGTACGATTCTCCGGCATAGGTCCGGCGGGACAGAAGAAGATCGGCGCCGGCCGGGTGGCGGTGATCGGCGTAGGCGCGCTGGGTACGGTCTCCGCAAACGTTCTCGCCCGGGCCGGGGTGGGCCGTCTGCGCCTGGTGGACCGGGACGTGGTGGACCGTTCCAACCTGCAGCGACAGGTACTCTTTACCGAGCGCGACGCTGAGGAAGCGCGTCCCAAGGCGATCGCCGCCGCGGAATTTCTGCGTTCCGTCAACTCGGAGATCGAGATCGAACCGGTCGTGCGGGAGGTGACGCCCCGGAACGTGGAGGGCTTGATCCGGGACGTGGACGTGGTCGTGGACGGCTCGGACAACTTTGAGCTGCGGTACCTCCTCAACGACGCCTGTGTAAAACAGGGTGTTCCCTGGGTGTATGGTGGAGCGATCGGCGCATGCGGCTCGACACTCGCGGTGGTTCCCGGAGAGACCGCCTGCCTGCACTGTTTCAACGGTCCCATGCCGCCTCCCGGTTCGGTAGAGACGTGCTCCACCGCGGGGGTGCTCGCCATGGTAACGGGGATCATCGGTAACACCCAGGCGGCAGAAGCGCTCAAGCTTCTCGTGGGTACGAAGACTCGCCCCACGGCTCTCCTGGTGGACCTCTGGAACGGCGAATTCTCCACGATCACCGTCAGAAAAAACGACCGCTGTCCCGTGTGCGGACGCGGTGAGTACGTCCACCTGAACGCTCGGCGCCCCACCAGGGTGAGCACCTTCTGCGGACAGCACACGATCCAGATCAGTCCAGCCGCTGAGGAAGGAACGTTCTCTCTCCAGCGCCTCGCCTCGCAATGGAAACGGTCGATCGGTGATGACGCCGACATCCTCCTGCACGACCAGGTCCTGCGCCTGCGGACGACGGAGTTCGAGATGACGGTATTCACCGATCGGCGCGCCCTGATCCGGGGAGTCGGGGACGAGCCCACCGCCCGGGCTATCTACAACGAATATATCGGTACATAAGGGGCCACTCACACCGGTGTCCGCGCCTGAACGCCACAGGCCTCGCTCGTGCACACCGGAAAACCTTCATTATAAAAGAAATCCAACAAAGCACTTGCCAGGATTGACAAATACGGGCTATAAATACTTTCATAAAGTGATATAAACGAAAACTTCGTGCAGAATGACTTATAAATCGCTTAAACTTGTATAAACAGGTTCGGTAGGAAGGTAAATCGATGGCTCGAACAAAACGAAAAGAACGAGTGTTTTCCGCCCATGAAGTCGCCAACATATGTGGCGTGGTAAACCAGACAACGATCAACTGGATCGACAAAGGACACCTGGAGGCGTTTCGTACTCCCGGCGGCCAGTATCGCGTGTATCCGGACGTTCTCGCCCGGTTTCTGCAGAAGCAGAATATGCGACTTCCCGACGAACTGAAGGAAATCCTGGCGGAGCAGGCGCGTATCGAGCAGATCCTCATCGTCGACGACGACCCGGAATTCAACGACCTGCTGAAGCAGCTCCTGAACAAGCGGTACCCCGACGCCAAGGTAAATCAGGCGTTCGACGGGTTCGACGCGGGACGTGCGATTCCTGAAGTCCAGCCGGACCTGGTATTCCTGGATATCAATCTTCCCGGCGTAAACGGCATCAAACTTTGCCGCCACATAAAGGAAGACGAGAACCTGACCCGGCCGATCGTGATCATGGTCACGGGAGAAGCAGATGCCGGGACGGAAACACAGGCGGGAGAAGCCGGGGCGGACGCGTTCCTGGTTAAACCGATCGATCTTGACTCGCTTCCGGATCTGATCGCTCAGCTCTCGGAAAAACGGGCAACCAAACGGGACTGAAAACGTGGGCTGTGCGGGACGGTCCCGTCCCGCACAGCTGATTTCATTGGATCAGCACTCTTCAAACAACCGGTCCACTGCCTGCCGGACGCGGTCCGGGTCAAAAGGCTTGATCACAAAGTCGACCGCTCCGCACTGCAGCGCGTCTATTACCAGCCGCTTCTGTCCTACGGCGCTCACCATCACCACCCGCACGTCGGGAAACTTCGCCCGAAGTTTCTCAAGTAACTGCATCCCGTTTGTACGGGGCATCGAGATATCCAGCGTTACGAAGTCGGGGTTCAGTTTCTCGCAGAGACGTAATCCCTCATCGCCGTCACCGGCCTCACCGACAACGGAATAGTCCGGCTCAAGGATCTCCCGCAAACGTAAACGCATAATCGCGGCGTCATCAACTATCACTCCTGTTTTCATGACGCTTCCTCCGAATCGAGCAAACCAATATTGATCTCCAGAATCCCCATCTCCGAGAGCAGGCGCAGACAGACCGTAGGAACCTCGAGGAAATCCACCTGCAGGTCACGACCGGTAAACACCGCCGGTGGCGTCAGGTGTATGCGCTGGTCCTGCCCGGCAAGCTTGATGCTCGCCTGTCCGGTGACCATGTTCCCGATCTCACCGACAGCACTGTTTATCCACCGCTTCCGCTCCGTTGGAAGTTTGTTCGGTATCATCTTCTTGGTGATTTCGTCTGCAAAACTGAGGTCCATGGAGTACACCACCTGGCCCCGCATCGATCCGGTGATCCCAAGAACGATCGATATCGGCAGGCTCGGGACCGGCGACTCCTTGCGGGAAAGGCTCTCCCGGGACATGTGTATATCCAGTTCTTTCCTGAAGACGTGGACTGCGCTCAGTACAAAGATATTCGCGTGTTCTACTTTCATCCTGCCATCCTGCTGTCGCTGATTGTCGGTATTGAGATCACGAACCGCGTTCCCTTACCGGGTCGCGTCGTCACCGTGAGTTTTCCGTGTATCCGCTTCACCGCGTTCCGCACTGCGGGCAGACCTATTCCGTGCCCCGACGTGGCGGACACCACCGAAGCGGTGGAAAAGCCGTCCCGGAAGATCAGTTTCACCACATCTTCCCGGGAAAGTTTCTCTTCGGGATCGATCAGGTTGCGCTGAACGCCTCTCCGGCGTACCGCGTCCACGTCGATTCCGCGCCCGTCGTCTTCCACCATGATCGCAGCGGTATCGCCACGGTTCTCCGCGACTATTCGCACCCGGCCTTCCGGAGGCTTGCCTGCAACTTCTCGCTCCCGGGGACGTTCGATTCCGTGGTCGATCATATTCCGCACGAGATGGGTAAGCGCCGAGGAGACCACCTCGCTTACCTCCGCGTCCAGAGTTATCTCGTCTCCCTCAAACTCAACCGGAAGAAGTCGCTTCCCGCGGCTCGCCGCAAGGCCGGCGGCCATCTCGAAGAACCGCGGCTCCAGGGAACGGAACGATACCATCCGCAGCATCCGCAGATGCTCCGTAAGCGCGTGATCCTCACCGTGGATCTCCCGGAGGCGACGCTCGAGGTTTTCCAATTCGCCCCGGGGAACCACCACCGATTCTTCCCGGGTAACCCAGGAGGTTCCAAGGTGCTCCTCTACGAGCAGAAGTTCCCTTTTCAAGGCCTCCCGTAGCGAACTAAACGCTTCACCCGCGGCAGAGTAATCGGCAAAAAGCGCCCCTTCGCTAATCTTCTGCTCCAGCTCATGCGCCGCCTCGGATATATCGTCAAGTCGGAGAAACCCGGCGTTGGCCTTGAACGTGTGCAACGCATGCAACACAGCGTCACTACCCTTCTTTTCCTCTTCGCCAAAGAAATGGTCCAGCAGTACAAAGAGATCGTCCGCTTCCCGCAGGAGGTTGGAAAAGTCCGCGTGGTTGGTGACTATCGTGAGAAGCATCTCCCGCAGAGCGTTTTCCGCTTCTACCTTGGACCGCAGCTCCCGCTGCTCCGTGGTATCCCTCAATGAACACATGATCCGTTGGTCGTCGATCTTCCGGTACTCCAGTTCCACCACTTTATCGCCGATCCAGACCTCCGAATCCAGCAGATCGAATACCACTTCCGCGTTGCTTCGACCCTCAAAAACCAGCGTCAGGGCGTCAACGAAGTCGTCCCGCGAGGAGGAATCCCCGTAGAGCAACCGGCCGATATCCTCGGCGAGAATCGATCGTCCAAAGATCATCTCACACTCCCGGGAGTACTCCGGCCGGACGAGAAAATCAGGTCCGAACGAGAGGAATCCCTGACGCGAGAAGTCGAGCAGGCTCTGGATCGACCGCGTGCGCTCGCGCACGCGGGACTCCAGGTTTCGGTTTGCCGACTCGAGAAAACGCGTACCCGTGATCAGACCCGCCACCGCCGCGAGGACGAGCAGGGTAACCGCCAGGGACGTTACGACGATCGTCTGACGCACCACGAGTTCCGCTTCCGACTCGATCGTATCGGCCAGTTCCTGAAGACTGCCGGTAACAAAGTACGACAGATTGGTGGATCCCGAACTCATACGCAACTGGAGCCCCCGTACGAACTGGAGCGCCTCGTCGTACGTCTCCGGGGCGAAATCCTCCCGGGCGAGCGCCGCGATCAGTTCAGACCGGGGCCGCGGCGTCACCGGATCACCCTCTTCATCGGTCACGGTGAGCGCGGTCAGGTGAGCCTCGAGATGATCCAGCCCGGTTGGCAGGTCGATCCCGGGAACGTCCCGCGAGAGAAGCGTCTGCAGAGGTTCCCTGGTATCCGTAAAGATCTCGTAGGAGAACCGCCACCCCCGCTGGACGTTTCCGATCGCGTCTCCCACGTCGAGGATATCCAGAGCAGGATGGGTCGTTACGAACTCGATCCCCTCCGCAGTAAGCTCCACCGTGTCCTGCCAGGCGTTCACATGTCGGTGTAAAAGTCCCGCGGTTGAGGAGAGAGTGGAGGTCTCAGAGAGCAGTCTGAACGTCGAACCGAGCGTTGCCTGGGTGGCGATCTGCAGCTCCCTCAGGGAGTTCACTCGGCGAACGGAAAACGTGGCTCCCGCTGCGCCGGCAGCAAGTATAATAACGGACATTATGGACAGAAACCGAACCCGGTTTCGGATATTCACGAGTCTTCCCCCTGTTTTTCGGTTTTGGTGAATTATGGCCCGGTTTTCCTCGGGTGGCAAGGAAACAGAATTAGAAACCGGGACGTGGACAAATATTTCCGGATTTTGTAGGGTGCCGGTATTCCTTGCCGTTTCTACCAACGGACCGACTCGCCGGCGGCATGACTCTACTCCAACGGAAAAATCTCGATAAACACGGTTCTACACAGAAATATGGAAAATGTTCGCAAATAAGGATCACCGCCATCTTTATCCTCGCGGGGATCGTCGTTGTCGCGGCGTCGGTAACCGCACGTATTTATGTCCCGATACTGGCGGAACAGTCTATTCAGACCGGAATCGAACGCTACTCCGCGACGTATGGTATTTCCGCCGCCGTTGGCCGGCTCGATTCGATTGATCGCAACGGGTTCTCCCTGCAGGACCTGGAGCTCGAGAGTCGGGACGGTGGATGGAGTGTCTCTGCGCCGGAGGTAGTCATCGATCTGGAGATGGGAGGATTCCTCAGAAACCTGGTTGCAGGGTCAAGCGTACCGTCACGCTTTACCGTGACGATCCCCTCCGCGTCCGCGGTGGTTACTCTCGACGGCAGAACCCAGAGTATCGACTCCGCGAGTCTCACCCTGGACGCGCAGATCGAACCCGACCCTGAGCCGGCCGGAACTGTACGGATCCGGGAAGCGTCACTGGACGCTCCCGTCGTAGCCGGCGAGCGGATCAGTATCGTCGACGTGGAGTACCGGTTCCGCGCGAGAACTATCGGAAGCGAACTCCCCGAAGGCGGAGTCGACATCGTTGTAGAGGAAGGGACGATCGCGTTCGGAGAGGAGGAGATCGGGTTCAGACCTTCACTCCGTGGCATCCCGGGCGGTTCGTACATTCCGGAATCGCTGCACCTGGATATCTCCGTGCCTGAAACGCCGGTCCAACGGCTGGTCGACAACATCCCGACGCCGCTGCTGGGCAACCTTTCCGGAATGGTACTGGAGGGCAAATGGCAATGGGACCTCGAACTCGATCTTCCCCTGGACCGGCCGTCGCTCATGGAGTGGCACAGCTCCGGTACGCTTCGGGATTTTTCGGTACTGTACCTGCCCCCCGCGGCCGACGTCCGACGGCTTTCGGAGAGGTTCGTACACCGCATCACCGGTCCGGATGGAGAGATACACGCTCCGTTGCTCGTGGGAGCGATGGAACCGGTGAGCCCGGTCGGTCTGCAGGCACTGTCGGGGTTATCAATCGGTTCGGTACTGAACGATCCGCGCCGCGCCCGGTGGTTTCCGTAATTCCGACGCCACCGGCAGAAATACCGAACAGCCGTTTCACCCGTCTCCAGGATATCTCGCCCTGGATGGTACGGGCGGTTCTCTCCGGTGAGGACCACCGGTTCTTCCTGCACCGGGGATTCGAGTGGTCCGCGATCAAACGCGCGCTCGAACTGAATCTGAACGAACGCCGAGTAGTGGCGGGAGCGAGCACGATCTCCATGCAGCTGGTAAAAAACATGTTTCTCGATCACCAGCGGACACTGGCCCGGAAAGCGCAGTATCTGGCGGGAATGGTCCGTCGGAATCATATCTCGCCGGAGGAGTTCGACCTTGCCACGGGTAGAAAACCGCTGTTCGTACCGCAGGATACCTGATTCCCGCGACCTTGCCCCGGCAAGATCCGGTCGCTATTCTTCAGACCATGCAAACTGACCCGGAAAAACGTTCCCTGGAACAGCTTCTCGCGATCTTCGGCGCGGAGGGGGTCATCACTGATCCGGATACACTGCTCCGGTACAGCCGCGATCAGGTGGCCGACGCGGACTACGCGGTTATTCCTGCGGCGGTGGTTCGTCCCACCGAAACCCGGCAGGTGGCGGAGCTCATGCGGTGGGCCAATGAGACCGGAGTCCCGGTTACGCCGCGCGGCGGCGGCAGCGGTCTTGCGGGTGCTGCGATTCCTCTCCCCGGGGGCGTCGTCTGCAGTTTTGAGAAGATGAACCGGATCCTGGACATCGACACGGAGAATATGATGGTGGTGGTTGAACCGGGAGTCATAACAAACGACCTGGATCGTGCGCTGGAACCTCACGGTCTTTTCTTTGCGGGATATCCCATGAGCGAGGACATCTGCTTCATAGGAGGAAACGTTGCGGAGAACGCCGGCGGGGGCCGAGCAGTAAAGTACGGCACCACCGGCACCTGGGTCACCGGCGCGGAAATTGTAACCCCGACGGGTGATCTCCTGCGACTGGGCGGAAAACGGCTTAAGGATGTCACCGGCTACAATCTCCTGCACCTCATGATCGGCAGCGAAGGCACCCTGGGACTGTTCACGGAGCTCACGATACGGGTTATTCCCCGACCGTCCGTGCGGGGTGTAGCGCTACTGGCGTTCCGCGACCACCGCTCCGCCACAACCGCGGTGGCGACGTTCAAACGCTCGCCGTCGCTCTCTGCAGTGGAGTTCATAGACGGTGAGACCGCACGACGCGCCAACAGCGGACTCCCTCGTAAGAAGCAGCTGGCGGTTCCGGAGACAGCCGGAGCGTTTCTCCTGGTCGAGTTTGACGGGGACGATCCTGCGACGGTAGAGCGCGCGCTCACAGCCGCGGCGGATCAGGCGCGCCGGGCCTGGCGGGATGCGGGGGAACCACACCCGGCCGACACGGCGGCGACGCTCGCCGCGCACGAGCGGACGGACCCGGTGATCGCTCTCGGGACCGACAGGACGTCCGGAGATCGCGCCTGGACGCTTCGGAAGGCCGTACCCTGGTGGGTAAAACGGACCGCTCCGGGGTACCACTCTGTGGAAGACGTGGTCGTACCACCCTCGGAAATCCCCGCCCTGGTGGAATACGCGGAACACCTGCGCCACAAGTACCAGGTGCCGATCGCGGTGTTCGGCCACGCAGGCGACGGAAACTTTCACATCAACCCGATGAAACCACCGGAGCTCTCTCCGGACGAGTGGCCGGACCTGGTCGATTCACTTCGACACGACCTGTACCACCGGGTAGTCGAACTGGGCGGCACCATCAGCGGAGAACACGGCATCGGTCGAAAACGCGTTCGCTACGTTCCCCTGGCACTCACCAGGGAAGAGATCCACGCGATGACCGCGATAAAACGTGCCCTCGATCCCGGCAACATCCTGAACGCCGGAGTGGTGTTCGGACTCGATTAGTGCTGCGCACGATTAGAGTTGCCCATCGTTGCTGTTGCGCCGTTCCGGGATACCTGCGATGATATTTCCATATACCAAGCTGCACCAGGAGGCTCCTGTGGACCTGAAATCTCTCGTACAGAAAAACCGATCGTACCGTCGCTTTGAGCAGAATACGCCGGTATCGCTGGAAACGCTCACCGAGCTCGTGGATCTTGCCCGCCTAACCGGTTCCGCCGGCAACAAGCAACCCCTGCGCTACCTCGTATCCACGGCACCGGACCTTAACGAGAAGATCTTTCCGACGCTCGCCTGGGCCGGGGCGATCCCGGAATGGCCCGGTCCGGAAGCAGGGGAACGCCCTGCGGCGTACATCGTGATCGCCGGTGATAAGAATTCGTGGTGGGAGTGGAGCACCGTTGACCTGGGCATCGTCGCTCAGACGATCCTCCTCGGCGCGGTAGATCGCGGACTCGGAGGCTGTATGATCGGCGTGTTCAAGCGTAAGATCCTCGCGGATATCCTGGAACTGCCGGAAGGTCTTGAGCTCCACCTCGTGATCGCCCTGGGCAAACCCGTAGAAGAGGTCGTCCTGGAAGAGGTCAACCCGGGAGATCCCCTGGCGTACTACCGTACTCTGGACCAGGTCCACCACGTTCCTAAGCTGAAACTTCAGGACGTATTGGTGAAAACCTGGTAACGAGACGGCTTGTGCCGTGAGGTCCGTGTCGCGAGGACGCGGGGTTCTCACGGCACGAGCCGGATCGCGCCTTTGTCGGCGCTCTCAGCAAAGTGAGCGTACGCTCGAAGAGCTGTGCTGACCGTGCGCTGCCGGTCCAGTGGAGTCCACGCGTCGGCACCACGGGCCTCTTCCTCCCGCCGACGGCGCGCGATCTCTTCCGGCGCAACGTCCAGACTTATCGACCGCTCGGGAATACTGATACTGATCGGATCTCCGTCCCGGACGAGGCCGATCAGCCCACCGGAAGCCGCTTCCGGCGAGGCGTGACCGATCGAGAGCCCGCTGGTACCACCGGAAAACCGACCATCCGTAAGCAGGGAGCACTCTTTATCAAGCTTCCTGCTCTTGAGGTAGCTCGTAGGATAGAGCATTTCCTGCATCCCCGGACCTCCCCGGGGACCTTCGTAGCGGATTACCACCACATCTCCCGCCACCACCGAGCCGTGCAGGATACCTTCGACAGCGTCGTCCTGTGACTCGAACACCCGGGCGACTCCCCGGAACTCGAGAATCGAGAGATCCACCCCGGCGGTTTTAACGATGCACCCCGCCTCGGCGAGGTTTCCGGTAAGCACCGCAAGCCCGCCTTCAGCGTAATACGCGTGGGCGCCGTCGCGGATACACCCTTCGGAACGGTCCAGATCGAGTTGCGCATAGCTGTTGGACTGGCTGCCCATCATGAGGTTACGCCGGCCGTCACCGGGGGCGGCGGAATACAGCATCCGTACGTTCTCGTCCACGTCGGATCCACGCATTACGTCGTACTTCTCGAGCGCTTCCCCCAGGGTCAAACCATCCACGCGTCGGGATGAGGGGTCCAGCAGATCGATGCGGTTGAGCTCCGCCATGATCCCGAGAATTCCCCCGGCCCGGTTCACATCCTCCACATGGTACTGACTGGAGGGCGCGACTTTGCAGAGATTCGGCGTCTTCCGGGAAAGTTCATCGATATCGGCCATCGAGAAATCGACGCCCGCCGCCTGCGCAATCGCCAGGATATGCAGAACCGTGTTGGTACTGCCTCCCATGGCGATATCCAGGCACATGGCGTTGCGGAATGTCTCCCGCGTCGCGATCGACCGCGGCAGAATCCTCTCGTCGCCGTCCTGGTAATACGCACGGGCGAGTTCGACGATCCGGTCCGCCCCCTGGTCAAAAAGCGCCGCCCGCAGGGCGTGCGTGGCGACCACCGTACCGTTACCGGGAAGCGCCAGTCCCAGCGCTTCATTCAGGCAGTTCATTGAGTTGGCGGTGAACATTCCGGAACAGGATCCGCACGTGGGGCACGCCGCGGCTTCCACCTCCGCCAGCATCGCGTCGTCCACTTCGGGATCACCCGCCATCACCATCGCGTCGATCAGGTCGTACTTCCGGCCGTGGGCATTGCCCGCTTCCATGGGGCCTCCCGATACAAATATCGTGGGCACGTTCAACCGCATCGCCGCTATCAGCATACCTGGTGTGATCTTGTCGCAGTTGCTTATGCAAACCAGGGCGTCCGCCTTGTGGGCGTTCACCATGTACTCCACGCTATCGGCGATCAACTCACGGCTCGGCAGGCTGTACAACATGCCGTCGTGGCCCATGGCGATTCCATCGTCCACGGCGATCGTATTGAACTCCGCCGCAAAGAATCCTTGCGCCTCGATCCGGCGCTTCACCCGCTGACCCACCTCGTGAAGATGGACGTGCCCCGGGACAAACTGGGTAAAGGAATTTGCTATCGCGATAATCGGCTTTCCGAACTGATTCTCCCGCATACCGTTGGCGCGCCAGAGGCTGCGGGCTCCGGCCATGCGCCGCCCGGCGGTGCTGGTTTGGCTTCTCAACTGCTTATTCATGTATGGTTTTATAGAGGTCTTCGTCACGACCGTCAATGTGTCCCCGGAGCGGCCGAACAAGTGCCGATCGTGACAAAATCACGGTATTGATACCGATTAGGGGCGAATTTCCTCTTCGCGATCGGAAAAATGGTTGGTACAATGCGCACCATGAACAAAACATTGGACCGGCGGCTTGATCTGGACCAGGTTCGTGCTCTGGCGATCCACCTTTTCACCGCCTCCGGCGCGCTTGCGGGAATGATGTCCCTGGTGCACCTGTTTCAGGACGACGTGACCCGCACACTCATGTGGCTCGGTGTCGCCCTCGTGATCGATTCGATCGACGGTCCCCTGGCGCGGCGCTACCGAATCCAGGAAGTCCTCCCCCAGGTGGACGGAGCGATCCTGGATCACGTGATCGACTACTCTACGTACGCCTTGATTCCTGCGGTTTTCATCTACCACTTCCGATTCATGCCGGTGGGCTGGAACCTGGCCGCCGCGGGACTCGTGGTGGTGACTTCTCTCTACTGTTTCGCGAACCGGAGTCTCAAGACAAGGGATAACTTCTTTTCCGGGTTTCCCGCGACGTGGAACCTCGTAGTCCTGGCGTTCTATATCCTGGAGACCCCGCCTGCGCTTAACGTGATCGTGGTGGTGCTCTGCGCCGCCCTCACTTTTGTCCCCATAACGTTCGTCCATCCGTTTCGAGTCAAGGCGTTCCGACCGATCACGATGGCGTTGACTTTTGTATGGGGGGCGTTGGCGGTGTTTCTGGTCCTGGAACGGGCGGTAACGACCGATCTCATGCGACGTGAACCTCTGGCGTACTGGGGATTCATAGTTGTGTCCGGCTACTTCATTATCATCAGCATCCGCCGGTCGCTTCGGGGCAAACCCGATCCGGTTTAGCCTGCGCATCCGCACCCCGGGGCGTGATCGACCGCGCCGTCCGGCTTCCCGAGTCTAGAGCGGCACTCGAATGGTAAACGTGGTGGACGGTTCCTTCTCCAGGGCGACCGTACCCTTGAGCTGACTTACGAGGTTCTGGATCAGCTGCAACCCGAGAGTAGCGGCGGAATCCAGGTCCACATCCTCCGGAAAAGGCCGGCCGTTGTTCCGTAGCCGGAACTCGTACTCCCGCGGTTCATCCCGGACCGCTCGTATCTGGACGGAAAAGATCCGTCCTTCCGAGGTTCCGCCCCCTGATCCGTGGTCGTCGGAGAACCCGTGCTTCACCGCGTTGGTCGCGATCTCGTTCGTGATCAGTCCCAGGACGATCGCGGTCTGAGGTTCTACTTCCACCGGAAGAAGCTCGCACTCCAGGCGGATGGGAACTCCTGATGCCGAGGAAAAGATAGTATCCAGGAGTTCCCGCAGGTATGTCCCGGTATCGACAAGCCGGACGCTGCCGCCATGCTGGTGCAGCATCTCATAGAGGATCGAAAAAGCGCTGATCTTCTGCCGGATATCCTGCAGAACGTTTATCGCCTGTGCGGGGAACGCGCCTGAAGCGGGCTCACCGTACACGCCGGTACGCTCCCGGGCCGCCTCAAGCTCCCCCATCTTGAGATTAATCAGAGAGATAATCATGTTGAGATTGTTCTTGAGGCGGTGGTAGATCTCCTGCATCAGGAAATCTTTGAGTTCGATAGTGGACTGCAACTGTGACAGCAGGGCGTGTTCACCGGTTATGTCCCGCGCAACCGACAGGATCAGGTCGAGCCCGTCCTTCCGGTACGGAAAATCGTGCCATTCGCAGAGGATGTCCCTCCCATCCCGGGTCCTGTCGTAATTCTGGTTACGGGATTTCCTGTTCACCTGCAGCGTATTCAGCAACGTCTGTTTCAGCTGTGACGCAGGCTCGACGTTTTTGTCCGACGCGAGCACACCGGTCAGCTCCCGTCCTACCACCTGGTCCCGGGTATATCCAAAGAGTTCTTCCGCGCCTCTGTTCCACTGCTGAATATTGTAGGCTGCATCGGAGACGATCGCCGCCACCGGTATGTTCTGAAAAAAGAACCGGTACGACTGCTCCTCCGTACGAAGGTCTCGTTCGGTCCTGGCACGCCGGAGTACGGTCGCGACCGTTGCGAGAAGAAGCGACCGATCCAGCGGTGATTTTCTGACGAATCCATACGTGCAAGGTCCCGGCGTCCGATCGTCAACGCTATCCTCGGCGTCGAGGAGAAGCACCATGGGAAGTGCGTATCGCTTCCGTATCTCCGCCGTCGGACCCTGGCGGGCCTCTACAAGCAGAAGATCCGGGAGCGTACCCTCCTGAAGTCGCCGGTGAGACCGCTCCACCGACGTCGCTGCTACAACAGTATACCCGGCACCGGCCAGTGTCGTTCTTATCGGTTCCAGAGTCGAGGTATCACTGTCAAGAACCAGAATTGTCTCGTTCAATGCGCTGCAATCGTAACAGAGCATACAGTGGGTCTGCAACGTTTATTCACGCTATTCCCACCCGGCTAGGCTTCAGCGCTCGGAGTGGAGGGCGTCTCCCGCAGGATCAGGTACGCCTGTAGCAGGAACACCGTCAGGTACGCACCAAATGCTGCCCCGATCAGGATCGTGAGAATCGGTCCGGCCACGGGCACACGCCCGACAACGCGCAGAACAAGCCAGTTCAGTGCACCCAGAGCGACCATCACCAGAAAGAGAACAAAAACCGTGCCGAAATGCGAGAGCACCACGCGGATACTCGTCCTGAATGCCTGGAGCGCATCTTTTCCGTCCACCATAATCGCTGCGAAGGTAAACATGAGAAAGAATCCGAGGATCAGTCCGGGAAGAATGAAGAGGGCGGTGCCGATTCCGACAAGCAACCCCGTAAGAATTACCGCGATAGCCAGAGACACCATTCGTTCCAACGTATCCCGCCAACCATCACGCAGCGAGACAGGTCGTCCCTGGATAGCGTCATTGGCCATGCCCAGGGTCATGCCATGGGCAAAAAAGATCACCAGGGCCGAGAGAATCATGAGCACCATGAGACCGCGAATGATCGCCTGGGTGCCGGCCAGGGCCGATTCCGGTGTTGCGCCATCGCCGGCGAGGCCTGGATCGAACGCACCGATAAGCGGAACAGCTGAGCCCGCTATGATCAACGTGA
Source organism: Spirochaeta sp. (assembly GCA_007130865.1). GTDB lineage: Bacteria > Spirochaetota > Spirochaetia > DSM-27196 > Alkalispirochaetaceae > Alkalispirochaeta. Next base: position 25,634 of record SLRR01000007.1, read on the forward strand.
GCAATCCTACGACGAGAATCGCTGCCAGCATGGGAACAAAAAGGATGAGGTTCCTGCGACAAATGTCCAGCGTATCCTTCAGTATTTCGTTTATCTTCATGGTATAAGAGTAGAACCGGGGGAACCGGAAAGCAAGTCCGTCACCGTGCCCCGGCGATCACTCTTCCGCCCAGCCGAGACGACGCTGGTACTCCGGTGGCAGGAGACCGTCGATACGATCGAGCACCCACCGGGGTCGGTCGGTTCGGGGCGCTTCCGCGAGCATCTCCACAGTCGTCTCTCCGGTCAGAACCAGGGCGGTATCCATACCGGACTCGTTTCCCATTCGGATCTCCGTGTATAGTCGGTCGCCGGTCGTGACGCACCGCTCCACGGGAATCCCGATCGCCGCGAGGATCGTATTGAGCATCACCGGACTCGGTTTACCGCAATTGACGTCCAGGGGGCGTCCTGTGGCGGACTCGAGCGCGGCGATCACCGGGCCGGCATCAACCTCGCCGCGTCCTCCCGGAAACGGACAGAACCGGTCCGGGTTGGTGGCGATAAGCTTCGCCCGATTATGGAACCAGATCGCCTCGAACGCGATCTGCAGCTTCTTCCATGTCAGGTTCCGGTCGTAACTGGCGATCACGATATCGATACGCCGGGGATCGTCGGAGATCGTGATGCCTGCGTCGGTGAGAGCCCGCACCAGGGGTTCTTCCGCCAGGGGATACACCACCGCGTCGGGAGCGTTCTGCAGGATCCACTGCGTAGTAGTAAAAACCGTCGTAACGATCTCCTCCTCCGGAGTCGGGAGTCCCATCGACTCCAGTTTTTCCGCGTACATCCGCACGTCCCGCGTGGGATTATTAGAGAGAAAGACCACGCGCTTCCCGAGCTGCCGCAGCGCTTCCACAAGACGTCGTGCACCGGGAAGAAGATCCGAACCAAGGTAGATCGTACCGTCCAGATCAAAAATATACCCGTCGTAGAGCCGGTCCGGAACGCGCACGGTGACACCGGCGGTCGGGGTTTCGCCGGTCGGGGCTTCGCCGGTCGGGGCTTCGCCGGTCGGGGTTTCGCCGGTCGGCGCTTCGCCGCCGCTCACCGCGAATCCTCCCGTACCGTCACATCCTGATACTCGGGATGCCGGGAGATAAAGGCCTCTACAAAGGAACACCCGGGGCGTACGTTCCATCCCTCCCGACGAGCGTGATCGAGGGCGTGTTTCACGAGTCTGCCCGCGATGCCTCCCCCGCGAAGTTCCGGCGGAACCCAGGTATGGTTATAGTCAACCAGTCCCGGCGAGACCGCCTGATAGGTCAGCTCAGCTTCAGTATCGTTCACACGGACCAGGAACCGCTGCTCGTGCTCGACGTGTTCGATCTTCATGGCGCAGACAATACCAGAAAAATCATAGCGCGCAAAAGGCTCCGGCCGCAGCAATTGACAAGCAATCGACAGGTCCTTGACCGACACCGGAAATCTCTGATACATTTTCTCCAGTTTAATGAAGAGATCCCTCCGCGCCCGGTGGAGCGATCGTGCCGGTTACGTTTATTCACGGCGTAGCGGTCAGGCACGACGCAAACCCATTCGAACAGCGGCGCGATCAGTTGTCCCGCCTGCATTCCGCGGTCTCGGAGCGTAGCCCGGTCCACATTCTTCTCGCACATCTCATATTCAACATAGGACATTATACGTGAACACAGAAACCAGAATGGACATAACGTTCCAGAACTTTGACTTCGATACGGAGCTTCGGCAGGCCCTTACAAAGGAGAACTTTCATACCCCCACGCCGGTACAGCAGCTTGCCATTCCCGCGGCACTTGCCGGTAGAGATATACTTGCCTCGGCCCAGACGGGCAGCGGCAAAACCGCCGCGTTCGTGCTCCCCCTTCTCCACAGGCTCGGAAGCATCCGGAAACGACCCGAACGCGGTCGTCCCCGGGCGCTCATTCTTGCCCCCACCCGCGAGCTGGCGGGCCAGATCAACGAGGTGATCACCACGTTCAGCCGGAACCTCCGCCTCACTGCAGCCGTGGTGTATGGTGGCGTCGGTAAGGGCGGGCAGATCCAGGCCCTGCGCCGCGGCGTGGATATCGTTACCGCAACCCCGGGGCGCCTCCTGGACCTGATGGGAGAAAACTACCTCTCGCTCGATCGAATTGAGACAATCGTTCTGGACGAGGCGGACCGGATGCTCGACATGGGTTTTATCCCCGACGTAAAACGGATCATCCGGGAACTGCCGGAACAGCGACAGTCGCTGTTCTTCTCGGCCACGATGCCCCAACCGGTGGTTGCTCTGGCGGCACAACTCCTGACCGATCCCGAACGGATCGTCGTGGAGTCTACCCCCGAGACCAAACCTGATATCAACCAGCACGTGATGTTCGTTGAGAAGAACCAGAAACGGGACGCCCTGCGTATGATCCTGACCGAATACGGATCGTACCGGGCGCTGGTCTTTACCCGAACAAAGTACGGAGCGCGAAATCTCGCGAAATACCTCGGCAAGAACGGCATCTCGTCGGACGATCTCCACGGAGACAAGAGCCAGAACGCTCGAACCCGGGCACTCACCGCGTTTCATCGCGGCAAGATCCAGGTGCTGGTAGCCACCGACATCGCCTCCCGCGGAATCGACGTGGATGATATTGACCACGTGATCAACTACGAACTCCCGCACGAATCCGAGAGTTACGTGCACCGCATCGGCCGTACCGCCCGGGCGGGAAAAGCCGGGGTAGCTCTTTCCTTCTGCGACGAATCGGAAGTACCGCACCTGATGACGATCCAGAAAGACCTGCGTTCCGAGATCCCCGTCAGCGCCGACCACCCCTTTCACGCCGCCGCCGTCGCGAGCGCAGCAGTGGCAGCGGCCGCCCCAAGGCGCCAATCATCACCGGGCAACAAGCAGCACCGCGGCCGGTCCGGGCGCAACGGATCAGCGAACAACCGACCCTCACGCTTCACACCGTCCCGTCCGGAACGAACAACGGACCGCGGCCGCGCTGCAGGGCGAGGTCGCTCAGCGGGGCGTGATCAGGCAGCGGGTCGCGGCGAAACCGCGGGACGCGGTCGGTTTAACCGATAATTACTTGACGAATCAGTAAAACAATTCGAAAATTGTCGGGACCAGCGTTGCTGGGTACTGGAATCTTGTGGTGCGCGAGGACCAAACGGACATAAACGTCGTACGGCGGCCCCAATGGTCCGTAGTGTGCACCGCGAGGGCTCAATTAAAAGGGAGGAAGAGATGAGATCGAAATTTTCATTTCTCGTTGTTCTGTTGCTGATTATGTCGGTCACGATGGCTTTCGCGGCGGGAGGTCGTGAAGCAGCCGAGGAGCCGGCCCGTCTCGCGGTCGCAACCGGTGGTACCGCGGGTGTTTATTTTCCGCTTGGTGGTGCTTTTGCGAATATCGTGAGCGAGAACGTTGACGGAGTAACCGCCAACGCCGAGTCCACCGGAGCGTCCGTCGTCAACGTTAACCTGTTGAACAACGCCGAGGTAGACTTTGCGCTGATTCAGAACGACGTAGCGTATTACGCGTTTAACGGCGTCGAGATGTTCTCCGATCAGGCTCCGCTGGCGAACCTGCGGGGATTCGCGTCGCTCTATCCGGAAGTGATTCAGATCGTGGTCAACGCCAACGCCGGCATCGACTCGGTCGACGACCTCCGGGGTACGCGCGTAGCAGTGGGAGCCCCCGGCAGCGGCACCGAAGCCAACGCCCGCCAGATTCTCGCGGCCCACGGGATCGGCTACGATGATATACGGGCGGACTTTCTGAGCTTTGCGGAAGCCGCCGACGCCCTGCGCGACGGCAACGTGGACGCCGCGTTCGTGACAGCAGGAACACCGACTGCAGCCGTTACCGACGTGTCCACGACGCACAATGTCAAGATTCTCTCGATTGCCGACGACGTGGCCGCCAGTATCATGGCGGATTTTCCGTTCTACGATCAGGTTACGATTCCCGCCGGTACGTACCGCAACCAGGACTCCGACGTGAACACCGTGGCGGTACTTGCGATGATGTTTGTACGCGCCGGACTGAGCGACGATATGGTGTACAACGTCGCGAAGGCTCTCTTCGAGAACCTGGACGCCTTTTCTGCTGCCCACGCTCGTGGTGGAAACCTGACGCTCGAGACCGCAACCAACGGTATGCCGCTGGATATCCATCCCGGCGCCGCGCGGTACTACGCGGAAATGGGGCAATAATGTGCTGATCGGCGGAACAACGGCTTCGGAGCACTATAATGTGCGACGTATCGCCGCTGTTCTGCTGATACTTTCTGGTGTGCCGGCTCTCGCGTTTACCACCGCTTACTTAATCCGGCCGGTAAACGCGATCCAGCTCATATCACAGGAGTCGGTGGTCAGGACGGTACCGGTACCGCAAGGTACGGAGATATATCTCGATTACCAGCACTCTGTAATCAGGGCACCGGTTCGCGAGGTCTTTGAGATCTCCGATACCGGTGGTTTTTTACTGACCCGCACCGAGCACGGCGCATTCGGCGCCGGATTACCAACGGAAAGTTTCGGTGAGTTCCGCCAGGAAAACGATCTGTTTATCATCAGCGGGATCAACCGGAGCTTTCCGGAGATCCGTTTACGAGTCAGCGCAGGATCCGATCAGACCCTGACGATTCAGAACGGATCAAACGTTGTCTTTCTGGATTTGCTTGATGCGAACGACCTGGTGATAATCAGGTCGCGCACGCTGCCCCGGGCAGGAATCATTCTTGTTGGAAGAGGTTCAAAATAGCTATGGATAAGCCAACCAGCATTCAGGACGTCGCGAAAAGCCCGATCGATATCGATGAGAAGCTTGCCGAGTTTGATAAAGCGTCGAACACGCGTAACTTGAAAGGCATTCTCGCGGGACTCATTACCGCAATTGCGATCGCTATGTCACTGTTTCACCTTTATACTGCGGGGTTCGGGCTGCTGCTGACGATGAAACAACGAGCCCTCCACCTGCTCTTTGTTTTTGTGCTGGGATTCCTGATGTATCCGGCAAGAAAGAAATCCAGACGAGACAGGATCGCGTTTCTGGACTGGATCTTTGCGGTCCTCGGTATCGTCGTTACGGGGTATATCCTGTTCAACTACGAGGCTCTCGTGCGCCGAGGCGGGCTGCCCACCTCAACCGACCTGTTGCTCGGGCTGATCACCGTACTGCTTGTTCTGGAAATCACTCGCCGAAGTATCGGCCCGGAGTTGCCGACAATAGCGCTGATTTTCATAGCTTACGCGTTTCTTGGCCCCTACATTCCGGGACAGCTCGGACATCGCGGGTACAGCTATATTCGCGTGCTGGACCAACTCTACACCACGACTGAAGGTGTGTTCGGAACACCGCTCGGGGTTTCCGCCACGTTCGTGTTCATGTTCATTCTGTTCGGTTCGTTCCTCGATATAACCGGAGTTGGCCAGTTCTTCATAGACGTTGCTTTTGCCGCGGCGGGGCACCGTAAAGGCGGACCGGCAAAAGCGGCTGTTCTTGCCAGCGGATTCATGGGTTCCATTTCGGGTAGTTCAATCGCCAACACGGTAACAACCGGTGCGTTCACGATCCCCTTGATGAAAAAAATCGGATACAAGCCCAACTTCGCGGGTGCGGTGGAGGCGGCGGCTTCCACCGGAGGCCAGATCCTGCCTCCGGTTATGGGAGCGGCCGCGTTCATCATGTCGGAGTTCACCAACATACCCTATATACGCATCGTGGCCAGCGCCGTTGTACCGGCGCTACTTTATTACCTGGGCGTGATGTTCATGGTGCACCTGCAGGCTTCCAAGCAGGGGTTGGAGGGAATACCCAAAGCAGAGCTGCCGAGCTTCAAGCATACCATGGTTATGGGCTTTCACCTCATTTTGCCGCTGATCGGTGTTGTTCTCTTCCTGATCCGCTACTCACCTCTGAGAGCTGCATTCTTGAGCATCCTCGTCGCGTTGGGTGTGTGTCTGGTGCGCAAGCATACGCGGATAAAGCCAACGGCGATCCTGGTGGCACTTGAAGATGGAGCCAAGAAAGCGATCAGCGTCGCCGCTGCCTGTGCGTGTGCCGGTATCATCGTCGGTGTCGTCACCCTAACCGGTCTCGGCCTGACGTTCGCCAACGTGATCATCAGTCTGGCCGGAGGGATGCTCCTGCCCACACTGTTTCTCACGATGATCGCATCGATCATCCTCGGGATGGGGCTTCCCACCACCGCCAAGTATATCGTTCTCGCGACGATGGCGGCTCCGGCGCTGGTCCAACTCGGCGTACCGCTCATCGCGGCGCACCTCTTTATCCTCTACTTTGGCGTGATCGCCGACGTGACACCACCGGTAGCGCTGGCAGCGTACGCCGGCGCGGGTATCGCCGGCGGCGAGTCGTTCAAGACCGGTGTGCAGGCGTTGAAGCTCGCTTCCGCGGGATTCCTGATTCCGTTCATCTTCGCGATCAGCCCGGAACTACTGCTCGTTGACGTGACCGTGATGCAGGCGATCGGCGCGATCGCGACTGCCTGTATCGGGGTAATCGCGTTCGCCAGTGGCGTGCAGAACTACTTCCTCTCCAAGACGCTGATCTGGGAGCGGCTGCTCTTCATCGTGGGGGCGCTTCTCCTGATCAACCCCGATGTGATGATGGACCTTATAGGGATTGCCGTCGTGGTGGTTCCGGGGTTGAGTCAGTTCCTTCGCCACCGGCGTTCGGTGGTCGTCGCCTAGAGGGTGTTTAGAAGCCTGTTGATCGTGTATCGGCCGGGGTATTGCTCTGTAAGGAGTTAACCCCGGTATGATCCGCCTGATAGCGCCGTACAAGCCGGTGGTTCCGCAACTACCGGCTTTACCGTGATTTAACCGTTATCCATCAACAAGCTCGTAATTACCGCCGGAGGATGCGAACACGGGATACGACGTAAGACACTCCGAAAATCACCGTAGCCGTGAGTGCGATCGCCGGTCCGGATGACACGTCGCCGTAGTAGGAAGCGTAGAAACCTGCGATCGTTGAGACCACGGCGATCACGGTCGCAAGGCCGATAATCACGTGCAGACGTCGGGAAATCATCGACGCCGCCGCTCCGGGTGTGACCAGGAGCGCCAGTACGAGAATCACCCCCACCGTCTGAATCGCTACAACCGTCGTCAGCGCGAGCAGAAGTAGAAGTACATAACGAATGATCGCCGGATAGAGCCCGATCGCGACCGCATGGGCCGGATCAAACGAGGTAACCAGCAGCTCCTTGTACGAAGCCAGCACAACCAGCAGAACCAGAACCACAACCAGGGCCATGCCGTAAAGATCCTGCAACGCAACGCCCAGAATGTTTCCAAACAATACGTGCGAAAGATCCTGGTACGAGGTCACGCGACTCATCAATAGAATTCCCAGAGCAAAAAAACCGGAAAAGACGATACCGATAGCGGTATCCTCCTTGAGTTTGTCTCGCCCCGCCAGCGTACCGATGCCGACCACAGCGAGTGCGCCCGCGCCAAGAGCACCGAGAAACAGACTGAAACCGAAAATATACGCCACCACGATTCCCGGAAGGATCGCGTGCGCCAGCGCGTCACCAATGAAGGCCATTCCCCGCCAGACTACGAACGCACTCAGAACGGCGCACGCCACGGCTGCCAACAGTCCCGCCACGAGCCCTCGAAGGACGAACCCGTACGCGAGCGGCTCCAGAATCAACTCGACCATGGCGTGTAATCCTTGTGAAACTCGAATCCGTACGCCCGGGCGATCGTCTCCGGGGTAATCACCTCCGCCACGTCTCCATCGGCTATAACCCGCTTATCCAGAAACACCGCCCGGTTAAAGTGCACCGTCAAAACGCCAAGATCGTGCGTACTCACGATAACCGCTTTTCCACGCGCCGCAAGGCGTTCCAATGTATGAAAGATCAGCTCCTGCGTCGTTATATCCACGTGATTCAGAGGTTCGTCCAGGAGCAAGAGGTCCGCATCGTGGGCGAGAGTGCGCGCGAGCATAACGCGCTGCTGCTGACCTCCGGAAAGTTCTCCCACCTGGCGGTCTTTCAAGTCGGCGATCTTCATCGTTTCCAGCGCATGATCCACACGCTCGCGGTCTTCCGCGGTGGGCCGGCGGAACCAGCCCAGGTGAACGTACCGTCCCATCATGACCACCTGTCTGACGGTAACAGGAAATCGCCAATCCACGCTTGAGCGTTGCGGTACGACCGCCACGCGGTGCCGACAGAGATGCGCACTGTTTCCGTAGATCGAGATCGTACCGTGACGATGCTGCTCGATACCGAGGACCACGTGAAGCAGCGTCGATTTACCGGCACCGTTCGGACCCACCAAAGCGATCCGGTCACCCGGATTGACCTTGAGGTGGACGTCCTCGAGCACGTCCACCTCGGAGCCGGGATACCGGAACCGGAGTCCGATGATATCGAGCGCAGGTGTCTGGGGAACCACCGGCGTCGTGCATCGACCTCCGTAGTTTAAAGTCGTTTTCAGTCCCAATCGAAAAAACCTACCTCTTCAGAGCGTTTACGATCTCGGCCGTATTATAACGCATGAAGTCGAGATACGTATCCCCCGGCGATCCCTGGGGAGCCAGTGACCCGGTGAGAATCTCAGCGATCGCGATCTCCCGACCGACCTCGTCCGCTACCGCCCGAACCAGATTCCGGAGTCCCCGGCTCGCTGTTCCACCGACAAGGATCGCACGAATATCGTCGTCACGGATAACCTCGGTAAGTGCCGCCAGGTGCCTCGCCGACGGCTCAACCTGGTCGGTCACGTTCGGTATGATCGCTCCCGCCACGTGCAGGTCGTATTCCCTGGCGTAGTACGAGAGCGCCACATGATCCATAACGAGACGACGATCGCCATGTGGTATTTCCGCGATCCTGGCACGAATCTCTTCATGGAGAGCACGCAATTCCGAAACATACGCAGTGGCGTTTGTCTCGTAGAACGAACGGTTTCGCGGATCCGCCTCACCGAGAACACGCGCGATGTTTTCCGTCCAAACGATCACGTTCAACGGTGAAAACCAGAAATGGGGATCGCCGGCTGAATGGTCGTGGTCATGATCGTAGTGGTCGTCGTGGTCGTCGTCGTGGGGGTCGTCATGGTCATGATCGTAGTGGTCGTCGTGGTCATGATCGTAGTGGTCGTCGTGGTCGTCGTCGTGGAGGTCGTCATGGTCATGATCGTGATCGTCGCCCGAGATCACCCTGACGCCTGCCGATACGGGCACCACGTAGCCCGTGGCTACTCGCGAGATCGAGTCCATGAGACCTTCTTCAAAGTTCAGACCGTTCACGAACACCACGTGGGCGCGCTCGACTTGCGCCATGACCCGGGGCGGTGCTTCGTACGAATGGGGGTTCTGGCCAAGGGGTGTGAGCGTGATCATGTCGACTCGGTCCCCCGCGACCTGCCGGACCACATCGGCGATAATACTGGTCGAGGCTGCTACCTGCAGAGACTCTCCCGACCCCAGGTTCAAGGAGTCTATATGAGGGATTACCATCTCATGGGCGTGCTCCTCATGCGATACCTCCGAGGAGGTGTGTTCACGGGTACCGGAACCCCAGGCGAGGGGAGCAAGGACGAGGAATATCGTTGCCAGCACGGCGGAGCGTCGTACGCTATCGTTTGAATGCATCTCTAGATTCTCCTTTAATCTTCGTCGTGTCGCGTAAAACGTATAACAACGTATTATAGTATGTCAAGGTATTACCTTAAACCAATTGAACGCTGATTACAGCCAGGGTCTTTACGTCGGTGGCGGCCACCAACCGATCAGACAATACGCAATATGCGATCTCTTTGATGAAACAATTCTCTTCATTTCGTGACAGAGTCGGCCGAACTATGTAGAATACGCGGACTTGAAATGATACGCCTGCTACTGGTAGATAACGATACCGAAATCCTGGAGCTACTCCGGATTGGACTGGAAAACATGGGATACTCTGTCCGAACCGCCGAGAGCGGTCTCGCTGCGCTCCGGGCGATTGAAGAGGAGCTCCCGGATGTACTGATCACCGATCTGGTGATGCCCAATATCAGCGGAGAAAAACTGCTTAAGATCGTGCGAGCGGTACCGGAGTGGAAGTCGCTCAAAACGATCGTGATCTCCGGCGTAGCCGCAGAGGCTCCGGAAATTCGCACGCGCATCCTTTGCGACATCTACATCGCCAAGGGACCGATCGCAAGCACCTTGAAGTATCTTCAGGATTCGCTCAACCACTTTGAAAGGATGCGGGCGATGAGTGCCGCCGGGGTCGTAGGCATCAACGAGATCCATTCTCGCCATATTACGCGGGAACTGCTGGAGTTCAAGGCGGAAATCGACACGATCATGGATCAGATCACCGATGGTGTCTGTCGCCTGGATACCGCTGGAACGGTGCTATGGATCAACCACCAGTTCAGTCGGCTCCTGAATCTACCGGAGGAATCTGTTCTTGGTCGAAACCTGCTCGACTTCCTGAACGAACCATACCGTGAGACGTTCAGATCCTTTCTTAGCGACAGCGCGACGACACCGGTAGAAATCGAACTCGAGTGGAATGACCATCGTCGTCTCATTCGTGCGAGCTTGCTTTCGCCTACTGCGGAAAATGATCCTTTCGTGACCGTTCTGTGGCAGGACGTTACTGACCGGCTCCTCTCGGAGGAGCACTACGAGAACATCGTGGAAAGTGCGAGCGATCTGATTCTCACGACGGACCTGGACGGACGGATCAACTACGTGAGCCGCTCCAGCGTCCGCCTCCTTGGCTTGTCCGCACAGGAAATGATCGGCCGCTTTCCCTGGGACCTGGTGGTGGAGACAGAGCACCTCCGTTCCAGGGACCGTATCCGCTCCGCAATCGCCCGGTTTACGGGAGATTCCACGGTCGACCACGACGTGTGGGAAACGCGCTTAGCTGATGTTGACGGCGAGGAGCATATTGTCGAGGTGAGCTGCTCCCCGTTCAGAAACCGGGCAAACAGAACGATGGGCGTCCAGCTCGTAGTGATGGACATCACGCAGCGTCGCCACCTCGAAGACGAGCGGGAGGCGCTTCTCCATGAGGTGCAGCACCGGGTCCGTGACAACCTGCAGCTCGTGGTGAGCCTGGTTCGGGTGAGCGGACCGGATCGGATGGACACCCGCATCGCCGCGGTGGCGGAGGTGTTTGACGAACTGTATCGGGAGAAGTCTTTTGCCCGGATTAAGACGCAGGCTCTCCTGGAACGGGTGATTGCGCTCGGTATCGGCGAGGAGTCGGAGTGTGACCAACCTTCAGCGACCTACCGCATTGACGCTGAACACCTGCCGATGCGTACAGCTGTCCCGCTCTCGCTCGTCGTAGTCGAGATCCTGGGGTCGCTCTGTGGTGAAAACAACCAGTGCGCCGAATTAACAATCTCCTTCTATACACGGGGGGAAGAACTGGAACTTTCCATCGAATGCGGCTTCCCCGAACGATCAACCGACGCCGAACCAGGCGAGTTCAGCGAGGAAGAGCCGGAGGAAGACGGGATACTTGCTATTCTTGTAAGCCAGCTGCACGGCCGTTGCCGGATCCACCGGTCCCGGGATTCACTCCGATACGTTGTTACGTTCGTCCCGGAGCGCCTCGTACCGTAATCGGAGCGCGGCGTAGAGCTCTCGCCCTGTCGCGGTAGTAAACCGGTCACAACTGGTGGCAAAAAACTCATCCAGATACTCATAATCCGGAAAGTGTTCCCGCCCGGTTTCCGGATCATACCGACCGTCCCGCTGGTAAATGACCGCCTGCAAACACATATCCACGAGGTTCATATCACGGACAAACCGTGCTTCCGCCGTATCTCCCCGGCTGTACTCTTCCCAGAGATCCTGGAGCTCCCGGAACGACTCCCCCAGGTTATCCGTCCTGGTTTCCGTTCCTACAACACGGGTTAATCGCCGGATAGCATCCAATTCGCGCAGTTCCTTCTCATCCTCCGATACGGGCTGTGCCGACGCTGCGACACGACGCGGTATGTCACCTACTTCAACCTCGGCGAGATCGTGCACCAGAGCTATCATAACCGTACGAGCACGATCAAGCTCGGGCGGTGAAAGCATCAGACAGAGTTGTGCCGTTCCCCAGCTGTGATCGGCTACGGACTCAGGTTCTCGGACCCCACGCAGCACCCATCCGGTCCGGGAAACGTCTTTCAGTCTCGCGATCGCTTCCAGCCGATCCAGAAGTGGCGCGTTCCGGCGCCGGTCGTACCTCCTGCTCATGGTCCGCAACGTTACCGTGAAGCAGTTCAGAGAATCAACAAAGAGCGTTCATCTCTCATTCACATGACTCCTGTAGGTTTCAAATCATGAAAAGAACAGCAATAATTGGTCTGGTTTTACTGGCAGGCACCACCGTCGCGGTAAGTGCCCAGGGGTTCCATCGACAAGGTCCGATGGGTACCGTATCCGATAGCGAGGAAGCAAGCCTCGCCGGTACGATTCAACTTCAGGAGGGAGAGCTCCCCGTCCTGGTGGCAGAAAACGTTCGCTATACCCTCATGATCGACCCGTCGCTGGCTCGCGAAATCACGGTGGAGAACAACGCCTCCGTTACGGTAACCGGCTGGACGTGGAAAGCACGATCACGGGACCTGGTGACGGAACACAACATCATGCGAGTCAGGACGATCGAGATCGGCGGGACCCGGTACGTCGCATCCACGCAAATGCGGGACCATCACCCGGGGTTTTCCGAGGAGTCCCGACAATTCCACCGGGGCGCCGATATCGCGCCACGCGGGATGGATACGAGGCGTCACGGAATGGATACAAGACGTCACGGGTCCGGCCGACGATAACCACCGGGTACGCACTCCGCCGTCCCGCGCTCCATGCAGCGGTGATCCGCCGCTGCTGGAGCTCTGCTATTCGTTATTCGTCATGCTCCAGCATACCTTCGGCTCTGAGAATCCGGTAGAAACAGCGGCGTCGGTGCTCCCCGCTCTCGGACCGTGTATGACAGACGCCGGGTCCGTTCATGCGAACGCGGTATACCAGCGCATCCTGATCACAGTCGACGCGTATTTCCTCCACCATCAGTGTATCACCGGAGGTTTCTCCCTTGGTCCAGAGCACGCCGCGACCGGTGCTCCAGAACGTGGCCAGCCGCTTCTCACGGGTCATCCGCAGTGCTTCGACGTTCGCGTACGCCAGCATCAGGACGTCACCGGTCTCCACGTCCTGAACAACCACCGGGAGTACCCCTCCGCGCTTTTCGAACTGAGGCAGAAATACGCGGCCCTCTTCTATAACAGCGGTGATCACCGGTTCGCCCCCGATATCGCGGCGAAACACCATGCCGTCAAACGAAATCTGCAATAGCCTCGCGTACGCCCGGATCCGCGCGTCCCGCAGCGTCGCCCCCATGGCGGACACCGACAAAACGCGTCCTCCGTTTGCAAGAAACGTGATCGAATCCCCGGAATTCTTTTCCTCCACGGCGCAGTAGAATACCTGAGCAGTTTCGATCTGATCGTTCTGGACGCTTGGACCAAACGGTACTGTCGGAACCGCTTTTTCAGGTGCGTCCGACGCCGAAGAAACGACCGGCGCTTCAAGAGCCACACCCGCGCGGTCGGTTATCGTCTGCCCCCGCGTATAGGGTCCCGGGTAGCCGGTGATCGCCGCCACTACGGTACACGCGGCACCGTCGGCTACGGAGAACGACGCCTCCTCCACCGCTGGGAGCAGCCGACCGCGGGCGAGCCCCCGCAGGAGCACGGCAAAATCACCACGAATCAACGATACCAGCGCTTGCGTTTCCGGGTCACCGAAGCGGACTTTATACCCCAGCAGCTGGGGACCGGACTCGGAGAGTAGCAGTATCAGGTGGATCACCCCGCGATATCCAATACCACTTTCCCCGGTGAGGTCCGCCAGCGCACGCACCGTGGGTTTCACGATCGTATTCTCGATTTGTTTGAGTGTATCCGGGGACGCTTCCGGGTTCGGTACAATCGCCCCCATTCCGAGCGTATTCGGGCCGGTTCCGCCTTCCCCTATCTGCGTATGGTCAAGTGCGGTTGGAAGCATGACGTAACCGGATTCGTCCACGAGCACGGTGAGAGATACCTCCGTCCCCGGTACGTGGCGTTCGATCACGACTCGATCGCCGGCTGCTCCGAACCGGCGTTGTCGAAGAGCACCGTCGATCGCCAGCTCCGCGCTTTCCCTCGTATGGCAGAGAACTACACCGGTACCCGAGGCGAGACCATCGGCTTTTACCATGACCGGTGTGTCGAACTCCTCCACTGCCGCGATCGCCGCGTCGGGGTCGTCACACGTTCGATACTCCGGTGTCGGAATTCCGTATCGCTCCATAACCTCTTTGGCGGCGGTTTTACTGCACCCGATCTCCGCGGCGGCACGCGGCGGCCCTACCACGTCGAAACCGTCCGACCTGAGGCTGTCCGCAATGCCGTCGAGGAGTGGTTCCGCCGGCCCAACCACGATCAGGTCCGGCTGGTGCGTTCGGGCAATATCCCGAACCGTATCGATCTCATAGGAGCTACCGCGGACCGAACATTTCGCTACCCGTTCGATTCCAGGATTTCCCGGTACGACGAGGATCGAGGACACGCTTTTGCTGCGGGAGAGGAGCCACGCCAAGGCGTGCTCCCGACCCCCGGAGCCGACTATCAAGACGTTCATTCGCTTCATTCCGCCGATCATTGTACCGCAGATCTGTCGCGCGCCGGTTACTTTTCCGACAATTTTCGACGGTGAAAGTCGCAGATCTTTCGTGTGCGCTCCGCGGCGCGCCCGGCGTACCTACGGGGATCCGAGAAAAAGTACTCCGGGTCAGCGCCGGTGAGGCGACGATAGGTGGCGGTCACCGTGTCCCAAAGCTCGTGATCTTCCCGGGCGAGTTCCAGAACCGTCCGATCTCGCTCCTCCGCTTCCAGCGTCAGACGGCGCACTCGTTCGTGAGCATCCGCGACACCACCGGCCGCGAGGAGAATGTACAACGGTTCGGCCACAATGCGCCGTGATCCGTCGGCGAGGTTTCTCTCGATACCCTCACGATCCACGCGCAGCCGCTCCACGATCGAACGCATTCGTTCCGCAGCGGCCACGAATCCCGCGATGTATTCCACGACAAACCTCCCGGAGGCGGAGTTTGAGAGATCTCGCTGGTGTTCGGAAATCTGATCCATGAACCACGTCATCGCCCGGGGAGCAAACGCTTTCCACAGGCTTTTAACGTGTTCGGCGTTCCAGGGGTTGCGTTTATGGGGCATCGTGGACGACCCCACCTGTCCTGCTGCGAAGTACTCGGAAAACTCTCCGATCTCCGATCGCTGCAGATGCCGCAAGTCGTCGGCAAGGTTCGCGATCACACCGAACGCGACGTTCATCTCCAGCAATAGTCGTAATAACGGTTCCGGGCTCACAATCTGGGTGGCGTGTTCGCCGGGTCTGAGACCAAGTTCGTCCAGCACCTGTCGCTCCAGTTCTTCCGGGTCCGGATGAAGGACACTGGTAGCGTTGTACGCACCGACCGCACCGGCAAGTTTGCCCCGGAGACCATCCGCTGCAGCGGTTATCCGCGGAATGCTGTCGCCCAGACGCGCTACGTATTCCGCCAGGGCAAACCCAACCGTTATCGGCACCGCGTACTGACCGTGGGTCCGCCCGATAGATACGGTATCAGCCTCGCGTTCTGTCAGCTCGATAAGGTGCTCCTGGAGTTTCTTCAGGAGCGGAACCACGACATGGTGGGACACATCGCGGTAGCGCATGGACGCGGCGGTATCCAGGATATCCACCGAGGTGGCACCGAGATGCACCAGATGCCTTACACCTTCCGGCAAATACCGCTGTACCACGTTCACCACGGCCCTGACGTTATGACGCGTCGTCTCTTCCTCCCGGTACACTTCCTCCACGGGAACGCGGCCCGGGAGCGCCTCTACCTCCTGAAGCAGCTCCACCCGGCGAGAATCGTCCGGCAGCAGGTGCCGGACCAGGTGTTTCAACAGCACTGCCTCCACGTGCACATACTGACGAACCGCCGCTTCCTCGCTTAAAAGATCCGCAAGGCGTTCAAACAGAGGCTGATTCGCGAGATAATACCGGTGGTCCAAAGGGGAGAGGTTTCTGAATAGGTTTTCCCTAGGCATGGGGTATGATGCAAAGAACCTCATCGATTTGTAAACCCCGAAGTATTCACCACCCTGTTGATTTCCGACTTGTCCGGTCTGAAATCAGCAGGAGGATTCCGCCCT
>SLRR01000100.1 GCA_007130865.1 Spirochaeta sp.
CCGATCTGTTCAGCCTCCGTCCGATACCCCGTTGCGTCGACGAATTCCGCGAACTCGTCGTTGGTTACCGGGTAACGGCCGATCAGGAAGTCCGGTACCGTAACGGGTCGCACCGGACCTTCCCCGTCCTGGGGGAAGCCCTCGGCGTCGTCTGTCCCCATGAGGAACGTTCCGCCCGGGATGCGCACCAGGTCGTATCGGAACGGGTCTCCCGTGTCACCGGCGGCGGCATTGACGATGGGGTCGAAGAGTCGTGGTTCTGCGGAACTGGCGTGGTGGATCGCGTCGTCGTCGACGGAAACGCGTATACCTGGCGCACAGCAGGCGGGACGATCCTGTTTCATGGATAAATAGTAGCAAACAAATCAGGTTTTATTAACCGGACACGTTCCATGCACGAATGATCCTGGGTTCACGAAGATTATTGTTGACACGGCCCGATTCTCGGGTAACAATTGCAAGAAGTTTCATGAAACTTCTTGCAGGAGCGACGATGAGTACGAATCAGAAGCGGGCAGTCACAATCAAGGAAATAGCCGCTCAAGCGGGAGTCAGCTCCAGTACCGTCAGCCGCGTCATGAATGCTCCGGGTATGGTCAACAAGGAGACGCGTGACCGCGTCTATGAAACGATGGATCAGCTTTCGTTTACTCCCAAGCCGGTCATGGTTGCCCGGTCTCTCACCCGGATTTGCCGGATCGGTGTGCTGTTGCCGTTCTTTGTACGGGAGAGCTTTGTAGAACGGGTACGCGGTATCACCGATACGATGCCCGCCTCGGACTATGAGATCATTCTGTATACCGTAACAAGCCAACGGCAGTTGGAAGAGTACCTGGATACGCTTAGCACGGAAAATTGGATAGACGGCCTCATCGTGATCGGTCTCCGCATCCCTGATTCCGCCAGGACGAGACTCACCAGGGCCGGTTTGCAGGTCGTCTTCGTGCAGCAGACCTACGAGGGATTCAACGGTGTATCGATCGACAACGTGCTTGGAGGACGGATCGCCGCGGAACACCTTTTGGAAAAAGGATACCGAAAACTTGGTTTTATCGGTACGTACAGCTCGCAGTCCTTCACAGTAAGTGCTACCGAGGATCGCCTGGAAGGTTTCCGGAACCGCCTGGTGGAGGCGGGGGTGCTGCTGGACGATCGTCACGTTCAGGTTGTGGAGATCCCCCACGAGTCCAATGATCCCGGGATCGATCCGGTATTCTTCTCAGAGGAGCGTCCGGAAGCGGTGTTCGCTGCTTCGGACACGATCGCGGTCCGGATGATCAAGGGAGCCTGGGATCGGGGCTTGAACGTACCGCGTGACCTGGCGGTGATCGGATTTGACAACCTGGAAATCGCGGATCTCATGAACCTCACCACCATAAACCAGAATCTCCGTCACTCCGGAAAACTGGCGGCGGAGATGCTGATGAACAGAATCCGGGACCGGGTATCGGTCTCGAACAACGTCGTAATCGATCTGGAGGTTGTTGAACGAAACAGTTGCTGAAAATCAGAAGCGGCAACTGAAAAAACGGTTCCGATAAACAGGAGGTGTGTATGCGTGTTTCCCGAATGACCGTGGCGATTGCCCTGGTCGTATTTGTTGCGGTGCCGATGGTACTTATCGCAGGAGGAGGGCGAGAGGCTCCCGCGGAGGATGTAACGTCGATCCGGCTGGGATTATGGGGCGCGGAGGCGGCGATCAACGCCTACAACGAGAATTCCCTGGGAATAGAGAACGTGTTTCCCGACGTACGGATAGATATGCAACCCTCGCCCAGCAGTCAGGAGTTCTGGAATACTCTGCCGGGACGTATCGCGGCGGGTACCGCGCCGGACATCCTGCAGCTCACCAACGAGGGAGCGTTTGAGTACATCGACGCAGGGTTGTTTATCCCGATCGGGGACCTGCTCGAGGAAGCGGGGTTGTCCATGGACGATTTCTCGGAATCCGCCCTGGATATCTGGTCGGTGGACGGTGAACTTTACGGGATTCCCGTAAGCGTGGGACCGGCGATGTTCTTCATCAATGTTGATATGTGGGAAGATGCGGGTCTCGGTGAATATCCCACCACCTGGGAAGAAGTGGAAGAGGCAGCTCACGCGCTGACAACCTCCAATCGCCACGGCTTGATCATCAATATCCACCCCTTTCACCTGACCAACTACGTACTCTCCCACGGCGGTGGCTGGGGCTACGGTCGGACGATCGCCACGGAGGAAAATCGGCGAGGTCTGAACACCGTTGTACGGATGTTTGAAGCGGGCGTCGCGGTCTCTCCCCAACAAGCGGGATTCGGCTGGGACGGAGAGGTGTTCTCCAACCGTGCGGCAGCGATGTCCACCGGCGGTCACTGGTACAAAGCGTTTCTCTCAAACGCCGCTCCGGATCTCAACTGGGTAGCGATTCCGATGCCGCAGGGTGGTGCGATCGCGTCTACGTCCCATTCAGAAGCGATCGTGGTGCTGCGGGACGCGACCGACCGGACGGCGGCGGTGAAAGCCGCGTACTATCTCGCCCGGGAGGAAGCGCTTGAGAACCTGATGATCAACGCGAGTATCAACCCGGCGCGTCCGGCCCTCTCCTCGCAGTATTACGAGGTGAACCCGGAGTTCCAGGCGGTTCAGCCGTACGTCCAGTACGGTCAGGACTTCGGATATCCCGCGGAAACCTCGCGCTTCATCGACGTTCTTGTCCGCGCTATGGAGGAGAAAATCCTCGCGGGCAGGGCAACGACCACGACCGAGATTCTTGACAATCTGCAGGCCGAGTTCCGCTGATCCCGCGGAACTCGGCAGGTAGTGCGCGTAACGGGGGGAGCTTGCCTGCTCCCCTCGTTTTCTCAAAGGAGACGAGAAAATCATGACGGATAAATCCGTTCAGGTTGGAGATACCGGTAATCGCTGGAGCGGGTGGTCCGACTCAGACACGTTTGTGGGGTGGCTCTTTGTTGCCCCGTTTCTACTGATCTGGGGATTCTGGTTTTTCCGACCGTTCATGCTTTCCCTGAGCCGGAGTTTCCAGAACGTGAACTTCATGGATCTCAGTGCGGCGGAGTTCATCTGGTTCGGGAATTATCTGAGTATTCTGAGAGATCCGGAGTTCCACGAAGCGGTTCTTCACTCGTTGACGATCGTGCTCTTTGCCGTGCCGACGCAGTCACTGCTGGCGCTGCTCATCGCGATCGCGCTGAACAGGAAACTTCCTGGTCGGGGCGTCTTCCGAACGATCTATTCCGTACCGTACATCGTGTCACCGATCGCGGTTGCCACGGTATTCATGGTCTTGTTCCGACGAGACCAGATGATCGTGCGGTTTCTGACGGCGGTAATCCGTACGCCCAACGTGACATGGTTTGCCGACGTGAACCTGGCGCTGGCGTTCGTGATCCTGTTGTTCATCTGGCAGCAAACCGGTTTTTTCATGATTATCTACCTGGCGGGACTGCAGGGAATTCCGGACGATCTTTACGAAGCAGCCACTGTAGACGGGGCAAACCCGTTGCAGAAATTTCTTTACATTACCGTCCCTTCGTTGAAAGCGGTAACGTACTTCGTCGTAACGGTAGGCACGATCCTGGCGTTTCAGATCTTTGACCAGATCGCGGCGATCTCCCGGTACGGCAACCTGGGTTCACCCGCGGGGGCGACCACCACGGTGATCACCTACTTCTACCAGCACGGCATCCGATATATGAACATCGGTCGGGGCTCCGCGGCGGTGGTGATCTTCGTACTTATAATCATGGCGATCACGGCGATCCAGAAAAAACTCATGGCGGTAAAGGATTAGATAATGCTGGTACAACGAAACAATGTCGCACGAGTTCTGTTTGCGTACGCGGCGCTCACGTTCTTTGCGCTGATCTTCATCATACCGCTGCTTTACGCGTTGTATACGTCCTTCCTGCACCTGAAAGACGTGGACAGTATCGTCCCGTTGCGGGAACTGACCATGGATAACTATGTTCGGCTTTGGACCAGTCCGGCATACAGTCTTCCCCGCTGGTACTGGAACACCGCCGTGATGACGGGGATCATCATCGGAGGCAATCTTGTATTCAATACGATGGCGGGATACGCTCTGAGCAAACTGGATTTCTACGGAAAAAAAGTGATCTTTTTTATCATTCTCGCAACGCTGATGATCCCCTATCACATCGTCCTGATCCCCGTGTATACCACGATGGCGGCGCTGGGATGGCTGGACACGATGAAGGCGCTTACGATCCCCTACATGAGCCAGGTTCTTCACATCTTCCTGGTGCGGCAGTTTTTTCTGGGAGTTCCGAACGAACTACTCGAAGCGTCTCGCCTGGACGGTCTGAGCAAGATCGGGGCGTTTTTCCGTATCATGATGCCTCTGTCGGGACCGGCGATCGCTACGATGGTGATCCTGATTTTTACCGGGACGTGGAACAGTTTCATGATTC
>SLRR01000284.1 GCA_007130865.1 Spirochaeta sp.
GGCGTCGTACCGCACAGCGACGTACCGCACAGCGACGTACCGCACAGCGACGTACCGCACAGCGACGTACCGCACAGCGACGTACCGCACAGCGACGTACGCGGCGACGCGAAACGTGACACCGGCGCTACCGCGGAGCGGGTCGATTCATCGGCGCCGCGGGAGACGATCCAGGTCCTCTCCTTTGGAGGCGCGATCGCGGGACGCCGCCGCGAGGACGGCCTGGTCGAGCCGGGTGACCTGGTCAGCCTGAAGGATCTCTTTGTGCAGGATCCGGAGCTTCCGGAGAACATCCTCTTTGACGAGATCCGGCTGGGTAAGTTCCTCAGCGAGGAGATAACCCCCGCCGACTGGGCGGCGCTGATCGACCGCGTAGGCCGCACCCTGGAGGAGCGGAGCGTCCGGGGGATCGTGATCGGGCACGGAACGGACACGCTCTCCTACACGGCAAGCCTCATGTACTGGTTCTTTGCGGATACACCCGTACCAGTGGTGTTGACCGCCGGGGCCGTGCCCGCCCAGGGCGGCGGTCGCGACGATTCGGTGGCCAATCTGCGCCGGGCGGTCCGCCTCGCCGCCGGAGCGGAAGCGGGAATCCACGTAGTATACGGCGAGCAGGACTTCATGCCGCTGAACCTGCGCTTCGAACGCGTACCACCCATGGCGAACATGTCCACCAAGGTGAGTACGCCCACCGAGGCGAGTACACCTACCGAGGCGAGTACGTCCACAGAGGTGAGCACATCCACCGTACCGGGGGCGTTCCGGACATGGAACCCCGAAGGACTTCGTCGCCGCGGTTCCGTCCTGGCCACCGGCGCCCGAGAGATCGCACGGGATCAGCTCGTGCCGGCCCTGGAAGCAGCGATGCGTCGGACCTTCGTGGTGCGGGTGTTTCCCGGCATGCCCGGTGATACGCTGATCGCGCTCATGGACGCGGGAATCCGCTACTTCGTGCTCGAGATCTTCGACACCGGCACGGCAAACCTGCGGGAGACGCCCTTTTCCCTGCGGCGCGCCTTTGCCCGGGGTCGCGAACGGGGGGTGAGCTTCTTCTGCACGTCCCAGCAGGAGGGGGTGGTGGACTTTTCCGAGTACGTAACCGCCCACGAGCTCTGGCGCGGAGGAGCGATCCCCATGGGAAGCCTCACCACGGAAAGCGTATTTACGCGCCTCATCGCGGCACAGGTGGAGGCCGCCGTTCAGGCCGCGGAAGACCGGGAAACGACCCGGACCGATTCCGGCGACGCCGACGAGGACCACCGGGAGCGGGTGATCGCGCTGATGACCGACTGACGATCATCCGGCTTGTACATATCACGAGGATTGAGGTATTCAGAAGCCTGTTGATAGAATGATATAAATGCTTACTATGTAACGACTTATAGTCGATTAACGTCGAAAAACAGCCCGTTTACCGTAAGTTTCTTCTATATAAGGAGATAGGGCGGTTTATCAACAGGCTGCTGAATACCCTAAGGGGGGAGTATGAGGACACTGGCGCGGGAGATACAGGAACAGATCGGTAGAACGGTGGAACTCTGCGGATGGGTGCACCGAATACGCAATCTTGGAGGCATAACCTTTGTGCTGCTGCGCGACCGCAGCGGGCTGGTACAGCTCGTTTACGAGGGGGACCCCGGATTAAGCCTGGAGTCGGTGATCCGGGTCCGGGGAACGGTTGCGACCAACGAGAAGGCTCCCGGCGGTTTTGAGGTACAGGTAGGCGCGACGCCGGCCACGGACGCGACGCCGGCCACGGACGCGACGCCGGCCACGGACGCGACCGGCGGCCGCGACCACGCGACGACGGAAATCCTGGGTCCCGCCGTGGCGGACCTTCCCGTGGCGATCAACCAGGACCTGGACAAAGTGGGTCTCGAGGCGATTCTGGACAACCGCATCGTGACGCTGCGCAACCCGCGGATCCGGCGTATCTTCGCGCTGCAGTCGGACCTGGTCAGGTACTTCGCGGAGTTTCTCCGGGAGGAAGACTTCACCGAGATCAAGTCGAGTAAACTGATCGGGACCGGCACCGAGGGCGGTACGGGGCTCTTCGCGGTGGATTACTTCGGCGATCGGGTGTACCTCGCGCAGAGCCCGCAGTTCTACAAGCAGGCGATGGTCGCCAGCGGTATGGAGCGCGTCTTTGAGATCGGCGCGGCCTATCGCGCGGAGAAACACGACACCCCGCGGCACCTGAACGAGTATGTCTCGCTGGACGTGGAGATGGGGTTTATCGAGAGCGAATCGGACCTGATGGACCTGGAAACGCGCCTCCTGGGCTACATATTCGACGCGGTACGGCGCGACCACTCGGAGACGCTGCGGGAGTACGGGACGGACCTTCCCACTTCCCGGGAGTTCGGCGAGACGCCCCGGGTGAGCCATGACGAAGCACGGTCGATCATCAAGGAACGGACCGGTAAAACCGCGTTCGAGATCAACCCCGAGGGCGAGCGAGAACTGTGCGACTGGGCGCAGGAGTTTCACGGCGTGGAGGCGGTGTTTGTGTACGGATTTCCGCGGAAGAAACGTCCTTTCTATACCTATCCCGAGGGATTGAAGACACGTAGTTTTGACTTGCTTTTTCGTGGCCTGGAGATCACCACCGGGGGACAGCGAATTCACCGGTATGAAACGCTTCTGGAGACGCTTCCCCGGTTCGGTCTCACCGAGGAAGGCCTTGGCGACTACTGCTCGATCTTCAAGTACGGGTGCCCGCCGCACGGTGGATTCGCGATCGGTCTGGAACGGCTCACTCAGAAGATCCTGAACCTGCAGAACGTCAAGGAGGCGTCACTCTTCCCGCGGGATCGCAAGCGCGTGCGCCCTTGAGTTAACGCCTGTTCGAGGTCCCGAGCGTCTCGGCGTTCCACGGACCCGTGACGAAAAACTTTTGATAGCGCACGCTCCCGCGGTCTGCTACAATCCTGAGAACGATGGACGGAGCGATCCGGAAGTTTCTCCGGAGAACATCCTTACCCGTGATTCTGATTCTCATCCTTGGTGCGTGCGCGACGCCGCCGGAACCGACCGTTCCCGCGCCGGATCTTCCCATAATACAGCCTCCCCGCCCGGAGGATCCTCGCGAATCCGAGCTCGTACGCCTTCACCTGGAGGCGATGGACCTGCGGGAGCGGATCGGGCAGCGGTTCATGATCTTCGTTCCGCGTGGGTTCGGTCCCTCCACGCTGGCGCTGCTCACCGACGTTCCCGAAACTCCCGCCGATACCGACGGCGAGGCACCGGGCCCGCTGGATGAACCGGATACACTGGATGCACACGACGTGCTTGACTCCGACGTATCGGACGAACCGGACGAACCGGACGCACCGGACGCACCGGACGTGCTGGACGAACAAGAGGGGCCTGACCCGGAAGACCCGGCTCTCGCGGCGGCGCGGGATTTTCTCCACACGGTGGACGCGGGTAATCCCGCCGGTATGATCGTGTACCGCTGGAATTACGAGGATCGGGAGGACGTGGTCCGCCTGACCGACACGCTGCAGAAGCTGGCGCAACGGACGCAGCCCGGGCGTCGTCTGCTGATCTCCGCCGACCAGGAGGGCGGGCGCGTCGCGGCGTTCCGTTTTCCCGATATCGTCCGGATACCTTCCCAGGCGGTGGTGGCGCGTCACGAGGATCCGGAGTTTGTGGAAAGTCTCGCCTACGTCACGGGTCGGGAACTCGCGGCGATGGGTTTAAACATGAACCTTGCCCCGGTCCTGGATCTGACGCCGATCCCGGACGCGAGTATCATCGGTGACCGCGCCTGGGGAGACAACCCGGACCTGGCCTCGCTGTTTGCCGAGCGATACGTCCGGGGGATGGAGCGTGCCGGCGTGGTGTCCACGGTCAAGCACTTTCCCGGTCACGGTGTTACCCGGGTGGACAGTCACGGCCGCCTGCCGATCGTCTCCTACACGCTGGAGGACCTGCGAGGGAAAGAGCTGATACCGTTCGCGGCGGCGATCGCGGCGGATGTACCGGTGGTTATGACCGCGCACATTCTCTTTCCCCGGATCGATCCGGATTTTCCGGTGACGATTTCCGAGTTTTTTCTACAGGACTTGTTGCGCCGGGAGATGGGATTCGACGGCGTGGTGATCAGCGACGGCCTTGAGATGGGGGCGCTGGCGGCCAACTTCGACCTGGATACTACCCTGGAACGGGCGATCCGTTCCGGGGTGGACCTGATTCTGCTCTATACCCGGTACGAACTGCTGGACGTGATCGATCGTGTGGAAGCGATGGTACGGGACGGACGTGTCACCCCGGAACAGATCGATCAGGGGGTGGAACGGATTCTGAGGCTGAAGTACCGCTACGGTCTTCTGGAAGAACCCGGAGAAAAGGACGGAGGCACCGCGCGGTAAGGGTGCCGCCCGTTGACCGACGCGCCAAACACGGTGGCGCCGGACACC
>SLRR01000064.1 GCA_007130865.1 Spirochaeta sp.
AACCGTCGGACTACCCGTCGGAGCGCGCTCAGAACCGAATTGGTCCGAACGTCAAGGTTCGCGATCAGTCCCTCCAGGTCTCTTTCCTCCGGAAGGTAAACGACGCCTTCCTTCAGCGCGGTGGCGGGGCCGCTGATTGCTGCGGGTTTACCATCAATCCGGACGCTGCCTTCCACCGGTTCGTATATGCCGAAGATCGTTTTCATCAGGGATGTCCTGCCGCTGCCCATCAAACCGGCGATCCCCACCACCTCGTTGCGGCGTACCGTAAAGGAGATCTCGTGAAAATGATCGAGCGACGTCAGATTGTCCACCGCGAGGAGCGGGGCCGAATCCCGGTCAACGGCGTCGATCGACGTGGAAGCGACCGACGCCGGCGCTTCAGATTCGGCGTCCGCTGCATCGGCGGCCGTCGCCACGGCGGCTGTCTCGCCGCCGACAATAAGCGTGGCCAGGGACTCCCGGTCCACCTCCGACCGTTCCACCGTTTTTACCGACCGGCCGTCGCGTAATACCGTCATGCGATCGCAGACCTGCAGCAGCTCGTCGATGCGGTGAGAAATATGGAGGATCGTACATCCGGCGGCTTTCCTTTCCCGCATGATCGCGTAGAACAGCTCCTCTTCTCGTTCCGAGAGCGATGCGAACGCCTCGTCCAGGATAATGATCTCCGATTGCTCGACGTAGCTTGCTTTCAGCATCAGCAGCACCTGCTGTAGCCCCACCCCCAGGTCTCCCGCCACGGTGCGGACGTCGAGGTTCAAGCCCGCTTTTTCCACTATCCTCCGCGCATCCGCTTCCAGTCGTGTCCAGTCCACGAGCGTTCCCCTGCGTCGGGTAGGATAATCCGGCATGAAAAGATTTTCCGCGATCGTGCATTCCTGGACGAGCTGCGGTTCCTGGGGAACGATGGAGACGCTCTCTTTCCTGGCGGCTATCCGGGAGAGGTCGGAGTAGGTGTGACCGTGGAGCTCGACCGCTCCCTCCGATGGAGTGATGAGTCCTGCTATGATCCCCACGAGGGTGGACTTTCCGGCGCCGTTTTTTCCGATAATCCCGTGGGTCTCGCCGCGAAGGATCTCCATGTCGATGTGCTGCAACGCCACCGTTCCGGGATAGACTTTTGAAATGCCCTGGAGCCGCAGAACAACCTGTGATTCATCTCTGCGTTTCGCCTGACCCGACTCGTTGTCGGCTGTTCGACCGTCGGAAGCGACAATTATGTCGGAATCTGCTGGCACCGGTACCCTCCGGTAAGAAATATAGCTCCTGAAAGCGCACCGACTATATCATACGGTTCCTGGAGGCTCAAGATTCGGGTCTTGAACGGTGAACGTCCGGTAAGTATACTTCGGTTCAAAAATAAGGAATTTACGATGAACAGACACCCGACGCGCCTCGTTTTGATCGTGATAGCAGTTTTCGCTTTGACCGTCTCCGCTGTGTACGGTCAGTCTCTGAAAGGCATGAGCTTGAACGGAGCCACCGGCCTGATCGGGATTCCCTCCGGCAGGATCGGGTGGGAACACAGCGCGGATTTCGGATTCGACCTGGGGTATCACGCGATTATCGACGACGATGAAACCGCGCACATCCCGAAGGCGTCGATAAGTCTTTTTCGGATGTTCGAGTTTGCCGTGGCGTACGACACGAATCGTGGTGATGACTGGGAAGATCTTATCATAAGCGGAAAGCTCCAGCTTCCCACGCGGGGGACCGCCGTCGCGATCGGCGGGAACGTGCAGATGCTGCAGATCGCCGGCAACGACGAGACCGCGCAGCAGATCTATATCGCTGCCACGTACCCGGGACAGTTCTTCCGCATGCCCGCGGAAACGACGTTTGTCGTGGGAAAGACGTTCGGCGATATCGGGCCTGGTGATGAAGCGATCGACTTCGGTATGGGGTTTGACCTCGTGCTTTTTCCCGGGATCTTTCAGGGTTTTGTCCACTGGATTAACGACTTTGCGAATTTCTCCTACAGTCTCACGCCGGTCGGTGCCAATGCGGCCAACCGCGGGGCGTTCAATACAGGACTCCGCATCGACCTGGCGTCGCATCCCAGCCTCAGTCGCTACAAGGTCGTGATCGACGCGGTCCTCACGGACGCTCTTGATGAAGATCGTGCCTTTGCCCTGGGTTTCGCTTTCGGCGCTCCGCTTCGCTGAACCAGTTTTCCTGAAAACGCATCGCTCTGGCGGAATGATTGGGACCACGCCATGGCCGTATCGTATCCAGGCGGCGCCTCGGCTGAGGCGCTTCCGCGGCGGGATACCCGCTTTTTTTGTTTGCACCTCTGGCGTATACTGCGGACATGGAGCAGGTAATACTGAAAGCAAGCGACCTCGACGAGTTCCTCACCGACCAGGATCATGCGGTGGTGACGGAAATGGACGAACTCTACGCCCAAGCCCTGGAGACGATGAGAGTTCTCAACAGTTCGCCAAACGAGGACCGGCAGCGTCGTGCCAAGAAGGAGCTTATCGATCTCTACCAGGAGATGGGCGATCGCATGAAGGACCTGACCACCCAGGAATCCCGCATCCGGGTCTACTCCTTCCGGACGCCCCGGGCGGTACACGGTGAAGCGTCACGGCTTATTGCCAAGCTTCGGGATACCCGCACACAGCACAGCGAGTTCGTCTATTACATTCAGCGCGCCTACGAACTGCTCTTCAACCTGGCGTACGCCGAGCCGGACAACCACCAGAAAAATCACCTTATTGTCCGGACACCGGTGACGGACCCTGTACAAAACTTCGCGGTCCACAAGATCCCCGACGTGGACGGCGTGCTGGAGAACACGGTGATGTGCGTGATGCTCCGGGGAGCGCTGCTTCCTTCAATGATCATGTCCAAAGAGATCCAGGAGTATACTTCCACCGGTTACGTCACCCCCTTCGCGCTCTTTCGAATCAGTCGGGACGACACCAAGATGGAATCCAATATGGAGTATATCCTGGACCTGGATCGCTCGTACTTTGACCTGGAAGCGCTTCACGACAAGGACCTGATTTTTGCGGATCCGATGAACGCGACCGGTGGCAGCCTGGTAACTATCGTACAGTACCTGTATAAGTGCGGGATCAAGCCGCGGTCCATCCGGTTCTTCAATGCGATTTCCGCGCTCAAAGGTTCGCTTCGAATCACCCGGGCGATAGAAGACGCGGTGGTCTACACCCTCTGGATGGACCCGGTCCTCAACGAAGCGGCGTATATTCTTCCCGGCCTTGGAGACGCCGGTGACCGTCTGAACGGCAGTGACAGTGAGGACACCCCGCGGAATATCATTCAGCTGATAGCCGACTACGGCTCAACGATCTCCAACCTTTATCGTTCACAGGTGCGGGCTATCGAACAGACCGTTCTTGGTGGCCACCGGAAGTGACCGGAGGAGTGTGGTCACGCCGGAGCCCGGGGCGCCCGCTCGGGGCAACGATAGCAGTTGCCTTGTTGACGATTATAGCGCTCGCAGGATGTGCAACCCCGGTTGCCCGGGAGGAACTCGCCCGGGAGTATTTCAACCTGGGCAACGCCTATTTTGAGCTGCAGGACTACGAGCGATCCTACCGCTACTATCGGCGGGCGATAGAGTTGAGTGATACGCTCCCCGCGGCAGGATTCAACCTGGCGCGGCTCTACCTGGAACGCGGGGAAAACCGGGAGGCCCTGGACGTGCTGGAACGGCTGGTCCTGCAGGATCCTGACAACACGCTGGTGCGAGAGACCCGGGCGTACGTCCTGTACAAACTCGGTGAGATCGACCGTGCCCGGGAGGACTATGCCAAACTCCTGGAGATAACCGGTGGCCGGCCACGGATCGCGTACAACCTGGGTTTGCTCGAACTCGATCTGGGGGAGTACGAGCGCGCCGCGGCCGTCCTGCGGGAGCACGTACACAACGCCCGGGACGACGAGCAGTACCGGTGGGTCCTGGCGGAGGCGTTTTTCCTTGCCGGCCGGGAGGACGAGGCGCTTCGCGAACTCGAATATTACCGTACGCTCGTGGCGGAGCGGCCTGCCTTGCTGGTGGAGCTTGCGGACCGGTACGTGAGTTGGGACTATTACCTCTCAGGGCTGGAGATCGTGGAGCTGCTACCGGAAGCAACGCTGCGCGAACCCCGCGCCGCCTGGGCCCACGCCCGAGCGCTCCTGCTGGGAACCGCGGAGTTTGAGGCTGGAGCGGCCGCGTTGGAGCGAGCTCTGGCCGGAGGTTTTAACGATGCTTCGGCGCTGACCGATCTGATCGGGAAACTTCCGGAGGAGGAGCAGGCGGTCCTGATCGAACTGTTGGAGGATCACGAAGTAGAGCTGCCCGTGAAGTATTAATTACCCTGTTGACCCAAGCGGGATAACTCTCGACGCAGTACTTACTTATAGGACCCGGAACCGGTTTTCAGCGGGATTCCCCCGCCGAAC
>SLRR01000028.1 GCA_007130865.1 Spirochaeta sp.
CTCGGTAGCCTTCTCGCGCCGATCGACCGCTGGAGTCGTTACGAGGTGCGGTCCACCGGCCTCAGCGCGAGGCCCTGTCCACCAGCGCCGCGGCACAACGCCGAGCTTCCCGGAGCACTTCCTCCGCACCGGGAACCGTTCGGTCTTCCATGAGAACGGTCCCGTCGCAGATCACCGTATCCACCACCGAACCGTTGGCGGCGTAGACCAGGTTGCTTCGGAGATTATGCACCGGTACCAGCTGCGGGTGGTCCAGATCCACCAGGATCACGTCGGCGGGTCCCCCCACCGTCAGCGCGCCACCTACCCCGTACGGCCGGTACAGTTTGCTCCGCGCTCCCGTAGCGATCGCCAGGATCTCCTCCGCGGGAAGCCGGGTGGGATCGCCGAAGTGGTGTTTCTGCAGCAGCGCCGCCAGTTTCATCTCGTCGAACATGTCCAGGTTGTTGTTGCTCGCCACCCCGTCCGGGGCGAGCATGACCGACACCTCCCGACGGTCGAACTCCGCCCAGGGAAAGCACCCCGAGGCGAGCTTCATGTTGCTCGCCGGGTTATGCGCCACGGTCACGCCGTGCTTTGCCACCAGGTCCAGTTCCTCCTGGTCGAGCCAGATCGCGTGGGCGGTGATCATCCGATCCCCGGCGGCTTCCAGGACCCCCAGCTCGTGAAGCCACTGGAATGGACGAACTCCATGCGCGTCGAGGCAGTCCTGTACCTCCTGTTCGGTCTCGCTCATGTGGGTGTGCAGAACCAGGTCGTGTTCCACCGCACGCGCCGCCGCCCACTGGAGAAGCTCGCCGCTGCAGGTGTAGATGCTGTGCGGGGCGATCGTGGGAAACACCCGTGGTCGGGCCCGCACCGCTCCATTCCCGGTAGCGTTTGGTCCGTCCGCTGTGTGAACCGCGTCGGCCGCGAGTTGTTCGTCCACCTCGTGCTGCAGCGCCTCCCGCCGTTCCGGGTCCCCGAAGTCGAAGAGTGCGAACCCCACGGCCGCGCGGAGTCCCGCATCCTCGAACGCCCGGTACACCTCCGGCGCCTGGAAGTACATGTCGGCGGCGAACGTAGTGCCGCTGCGGATCATCTCCAGCGCCGCCAGGCGCGTCCCCCAGTAGATATCCTCCGGTGTAAGTTGCGCCTCCGCCGGCCAGATCCGTTCCTGCAGCCAGGGGTGAAGCCGCATGTCGTCGCCGTATCCGCGGAGCAGCGTCATCGCCGCGTGGGTATGGGCGTTCTTCAACCCCGCCAGCGCCGCCTTACCCCGACCGTCGACAGTTCTGTCGGGTTTTACGGCCGCCGTGTCTCCGTGCCGAGCGATAGAGGTGACGACCCCGTCGGAAATCGCCACGTTCTGGTGCTCCAGGACGGCACTCCCGGTGATCACGAGGTCCACGTTCTTCAGTAGAAGTTCCATAGTCAGGATTCTAACACGAAATATCGGGCGGCGGCGCCCGGCACCGTTCGTCCTCCACCAAGGCGGCGCCCGGCACCGTTCGTCCTCCACCAAGGCGGCGCCCGGCACGATCGCGTTCAGCTCGTAATCGCGACCGGGTCCGGCACGATCGCGTTCAGCTCGTAATCGCGACCGGGTCCGGCACGATCGCGTTCAGCTCCTGCATGATCGTTCTCCGGTCGCACCGTTCCAGGGTCCGTACGATCTCGCCGTCCACGGTGAGGAACGCGGTCATCGCACCGACGTCACACCCCAGGCGTTCGCACAGGCTCCCGCACGTGTAGCGGTCGATCACGTTCAATCTTACCTGGCCCTTGTAGACGTGTTCGATCTCGCGGAGCACCGGGAGAAGTTCACGGCTCGGCGCGTCGGTCGCGCTGTATACGTATATCAGCCCCGGCTTCTCGCGTTGCAGAATACGGCGCTCGAACATAGCGGTCTCGGCGATGTAACGCTCCGCGCCGACCCCGGCGCGTGCTCCGTCGGCGACCGCCGTGGCGACCTGTCGGAGGTCTTTTTCCCGGATATCACCACAGGCGAAGACACCGGGAAGTTCCGTTTCCATCGCCTCGTTGGTTACCACGTAGTGCAGCTGCGAGAGGCGGAGGACACCCTGAACCAGCTCCGAGTTTGGTTCGTACCCGATAAACTCAAAACACGAGTCCACCTCGATCGGGACTATCTCCCCGTTCTTCAGATTCTTCAGGTTTACCCGCTTGAGGTATTCGTCCCCTTCAAAGCTCTCCACCATCGTGTTCCAGACGAACCGCATCTTCGGGTTTGCCAGGGCTGCGTCACGGGCCACCTCGCTGCAGTCCATCCGCGGCTCCTCGTGGATCACACTCACGATCACTTCCCTTGCGAAGCGCGAGAGGTAGATCCCTTCCTCGATAGCGGCGTCGCCGGAACCGATCACCAGTACCGGTTTGTCCGTGGTGGCGGCGGCGTCGCAGGTGGCGCACACGGAGATTCCCCGCTGGTAGAGGAAGTTCTTCTCGTTCCGCGCCCCCGTGGTACGAGGACGTCCACCGGTGGCGATGATGACAACCGGAGACTCGTAGACCGTGCGGAACGTTTCCACCCGTTTTGTTTCGCCCTCGAGCTCCACCCGCTTCACGTCGGTCATCTTGAACTTAACGCCAAAGGACCGCGCCTGTTGATGGAAGCGTTTCATCAGTTCCGTACCGGAGATTCCGTCGGGAAACCCCGGGTAGTTCTCGATGCGGCTGGTGTACGTGGCGAGCCCTCCGACGAATGTTTTCTCGATCACCAGCGTCCTGAGCCTGGCGCGACCGCAGTAAATGCCCGCGGTGAGCCCCGCCGGACCGCCGCCGATGATAACCACGTCGTAGTATTCCCACGATTTGTCCCGCATGTCGCTCCCCCGTTCAGACAAAGAACTTCATCAGGATCCTGCTTCCCACCAGCGCGCCGAGAAACAGAAAAACGCCGAACACCCATCCTGACAGGGAAAGCACCGCAACGCCGGAAAAGAACGCCCCGATGTTACATCCCATTCCGACGCGGGCGCCGTACCCCATGAGCAGACCTCCCAAAACCGCGGCGAACACCTGTTTCCCGTAGCGGATCTTCTTGAACTTGAAGCTGGACGCGATCAGCACCGCGAAGAACGCTCCCGCGATCGTGCCGACGTTACGGATCGACCCGCCGTGATTGAGCGGTCCCTCGTCCAGCACGGCTCGGGCGCGGTCGGACGCGAACGGCGCCCATTCCCGTACGGAACCGCCCAGCGCCTCGTACAGCCACGCTCCCCAGTTGGCAACCGCGCCGGTAATACCCCAGCCGTTACCCGTGACCGCAAACGTCACGATCTGAACCAGCGAGAGCAGGACCGCTCCGACCAGGTACGGCCAGGCATCCTTGAACCAGATCAGGTAGTGTTCGTTTGCCGTGATCGTCTGGAGAATCTTCTGTTTCACGGGATCGCCTTCCGCGACACTTTCTGGATCGTCACTTCCCATTCACCGTTATCGACCTCCTCGATCTCCACGTTGTGGCCCGCGTCGCGAGCCCACTCGGGGAGATTTTTCATCGCGCAGGAGTGATCCAGTTGGACGATCAGCAGATCGCCGTCCTCCAGGTCCTCCAGTGCCCGTTGCGCTTTGACCAGCGGGACCGGACAGGGCTCTCCCAGACAATCAAGAACCTTTTCCGTCACGTTGAACCTTCCTCTCGAACGCAGCAGTTTCGTGTGTAATCATGTACGTGCTTATCCCTTTCCGGAGCCGCTTTGCTGCTTTGCTTTGATGTACTTGTCCAGGGCGATCCAAAGGAACGCGATTATCAGCAACTGCACCAGGATCGCGCCGAACCACCCGAACACATCCGGCAGGTGTACGCGGGGCGCCGAGGCGATAAACATCCGCTGCCACCATCCGAAGTGCGCCGACCCGATCACCGTGCCGACCACAAAAAAGACCAGCGCAAGCATCTGCATCGCGTATCCCTCTCCCACGCGCATGAGCGTCCCCGACGCGCACCCGCCGGCGATCACCATCCCGATCCCGAAGATGAACGCGCCTGCCGCGGTGTGTACACCGA
Organism: Spirochaeta sp.; assembly: GCA_007130865.1. GTDB lineage: Bacteria > Spirochaetota > Spirochaetia > DSM-27196 > Alkalispirochaetaceae > Alkalispirochaeta. The sequence continues at coordinate 4,013 of SLRR01000028.1, forward strand.
TGGGCGCCACGAAGTTCATCCCCGGCACGGGCGCACCCGACTGGTATGCACCGTACATTATCGCCCAGAAACCGACGCTGGTCAGGGCGAACGCGGCCAGGACTCCTTTCGATGCACCCGCCCGGCCGGTAAGGACGGGGTCGCGCATGGACGCAACGAAACAGAAGCGCGCCCGCTGGAGCACGAACCCGAACGCGATCCCGGTGAACCAGAAGAAACCCAGCATAGGCTCCCGGCGGAGGAAGTAGACGCCGATCGCGATCAGCAGAATACCTGCGGCGATACCCAGCGGAACCTGGCTGCGTCGCGGTTTCCGGGTACCGGAGCCGGCTCGTTCTCCGGAACGGTTGCGCGATATCCCGGTGTGTTTTCCCTCCGGACGATTGGTCATCAGTGGGTTCTCCCTGTGTGGCCTGCGTAGCAGGAGGTCGAGTCCGATAGTCGACGTTTCAGAATTAAACGATACCCGTTTACGGTAGGTGCAAATGCTTCACCTGTCAATCTTGAACATTGGTCCACCGTGCCCGTATCACGATCCCGTACCACGATCCCGTACCATGAGATGTTTCCGGTCTTGAAATCACCACGAACCCGGGATACGATCAGCACGTATGAACATCCTCGTTACCGGCGCAGCCGGTTTCATCGGATCCCATGTGGCGGATCGTCTTGTCGCCGATGGCCACATGGTATACGGCATAGACAATTTTGATCCGTACTACGATCGCGAACTCAAGGAGCGTAACCTCCGCGAGCTGCAGGGAGCGGAGTTGTTCCGGTTTCACCAGACCGACATTCTCGATACCAGGGCGTTGGCCAACGTGTTCGGCACAGCCGCCGAAGCAGATCGCTCGATCGACGCGGTAATACACCTGGCTGCGAAGGCGGGAGTCCGTCCGAGCATCGAGGACCCGCAGGCGTATACCAAGGTCAACGTGGAAGGCACGGTGAACCTTCTGGAAACGATGGTCGCCGCGGACGTGCGGGACCTGGTGTTTGCCTCCAGCTCGTCGGTTTACGGCAATACCGATACGGTGCCGTTCCGGGAGGACGCCTGGGTGGATTACCCGATCTCTCCTTACGCGGCGACGAAGAAAGCGTGTGAGCTGCTTTGCCACACCTACACGCACCTCCACGGTCTGCGAATCGCGGCGCTGCGGTTCTTTACGGTATACGGTCCCCGGCAGCGGCCGGATCTGGCGATCGCCAAGTTTACGCGCCTGATCGAGGACGGTCGGCCGATCCCGGTGTACGGAGACGGCTCCACGCAGCGGGACTACACGTTCATCGAAGATACCCTGGAAGGAATCATCGGCGCCCTCGCCTGGACCCGCGACCAGGCGAACGGAGCCTACGACGTGTTCAACCTCGGCGAGAGTCGCACCGTGGCGCTCTCCGAGCTGATCGCGATCCTGGAAGAGGTCCTGGGAAAGACAGCGGTCCTCGACCGGCAGCCTATGCAGCCGGGCGACGTGAACCGGACCTGGGCGGATATCTCCCGGGCGCGGGAAACGTTCGGGTACGATCCGACAACGGATATCGAAGCAGGCATCCGCCGGTACGTGGAGTGGTACCGCGCAAATCCCCGGCCGCCGGACTGATCCGGCGCAACGGACGGTCCGGCGTGCAGACTACCTGGCGTACAGACTACCCGGCGTGCGGACAACCAGACCGATGACGAATAGATCCGCCCGAACGGGCGTTCAACTACAGAAGATTTGAGGAGATTTGTACATGGCAAAGAGTATTACCGTACTCGGTACCGGGTACGTGGGGTTGGTCAGCTCCGTGGGGCTGGCCGATTTCGGGAACAGTGTTACCGGAGTGGATCTGCGGAAGGACATCGTGGAGACGCTCCAGAGCGGCACGCCCACGATCTACGAGATCGGACTCGAGGACTACCTGCAGCGCAACCTCGAGGCGGGTCGGCTCTCGTTCACCACCGACGGTCCCGCGGCGATCCGCGACGCGGATATCGTGTTCATCGCCGTAGGAACCCCTCCGGGATCGGACGGTCATGCCGATCTCTCGCAGGTGGAGGCCGCGGCGCGGTCCGTAGCGAAGAACCTCACGGGGTACAAAGTGGTCGTAACCAAGAGCACCGTTCCGGTGGGCACGAACCGCCGGGTGCAGGAGATCATCGCCGCGGAAAGCGGCCAGGTGCCGGGGGAAGGTTTCTCGGTAGTAAGCAATCCGGAGTTCCTCCGGGAAGGCAAGGCGGTGCAGGATTTCTTCCATCCCGACCGGATCGTCCTTGGGTGCGAGGATGAGCGAGCCCGCGGGTATATGGAGGACGTCTACCGCGCGCTCTACCTGATACAGACGCCCTTTGTGTGGTGCAATCTCGAGACCGCGGAGCTGATCAAGTATGCGTCCAACGCGTTCCTGGCGACCAAAATCACCTTCATCAATCAGATGGCCAACCTGGCGGAAGCAACCGGCGCGGATATTCACACGATCGCCCGCAGCATGGGCATGGACGGCCGGATCAGTCCCAAATTCCTGCATCCGGGTCCCGGATACGGAGGAAGCTGCTTTCCCAAAGACACCAAAGCCGTGGCCGCAACCGGTGACGAGTACGGCGTCGACATGAGCGTGATCAAAGAGGTGATCCGGTCCAACGACGAGCAGAAATCGCTCACTGCAAAGAAACTGCTGCGTCTTATGGGTGGGTCCGCCTCGGAGAAGACCGTCGCGGTCCTGGGCCTGGCGTTCAAGGCTGAAACCGACGACGTCCGGGAGAGCCCGGCGATCGATATCGTCCAGGAACTGCTCCTGGACGGAGCCCACGTGCGCGTCTTCGATCCGGAGGCGGTGGAGAACTTCAAAGCCGCCCTGGTGGGAGAAGGCCCGTTCGGCGGCGGGCTCAACTCTGACCTGCGGGAGAAGATCGAGGAAGCAGCAGCGGAACGCCTGAGCTACTGTCGCGACGAGTTCCGCGCGCTGGAAGGAGCGGACGCTCTGATCATCGTCACGGAGTGGAACGCGTTCCGTAACCTCAACCTGGAGCGGACGAAAGCGCTCATGAAGGGACAGGTGATCTTTGACGCCCGGAACGTCCTTGACCCGGAACGGGTCCGCGCCCTGGGCTTCTCCTACGCCGGGGTAGGACGGTAGGCCCGCTGGATCCCGCGGCGACACACCTAAAGACACCAGGGGCTCCGGCCGACGCGCGACTCCGCGCTCGCCGGGGTGGGCGTCCGCGAAGCGCCTCACGCAAAACCCTTGACCCGGAGCGTCCCGTGCCGTACCTTCTCGCGCATGAAGCACATTCCCTTTGACAAAGCCTTTATCGAAGGGGTGGTGAAGGATCACCCCACGCCGTTCCACATCTACGACGAATCGGCCATGCGGGAACACGCCCGGCGTTTTCACGCCGCGTTCGACTGGGTTCCGGCATCCGTAAACACTCCGGACCAATCTCCGGACGCACCGGCGGGGTTCCGCAATTTCTTTGCCGTCAAAGCGCTTCCCAACCCGCACGTAATGGAAGCACTCCACGAGGAAGGGATGGGGTTCGACTGCAGCAGTTACGCGGAACTCGTACTCGTGGAGAAACTCGGAGTCCGTGGCGAAGACATCATGTTCACCTCCAACGACACCCCAGCGAAGGAGTATGCAAAGGCCCGGGACCTCGGCGCGATCATCAACCTCGACGACGTGTCCCACGTAGACTATCTCGCGCGGGAAGTCGGTATGCCGGAGCTGATCTGCATGCGGTACAACCCGGGGCCGCTCAAGGAAGGGAACGTGATCATCGGAAACCCCGAGGAAGCCAAGTACGGTTTTACCCGGGAACAGCTCCTCGAAGGATATCGGAAGGCCCGGGATCTTGGTGCTCGTCGGTTCGGTCTGCACACGATGGTCGCCTCGAACGAACTTAATCCGGACTACTTCGTGGAGACCGCGCAGCTGCTGTTTGACCTGGTGGTGGAACTCAAGGAAAAACTGGATATCCGGATCGAATTCGTGAACCTGGGTGGTGGAATCGGTATCCCCTACCGGCCTGATCAGAAAGCGGTGGACTATGAGTACGTGTCCCGGGGTATCCGCGCCGCCTACGAGAAAGTGATCACCCCCGCCGGCCTTGACCCGTTGCGTATCGTGATGGAAAACGGTCGCGTCGTTACGGGACCTTACGGTTGGCTTGTGACGAGAGTTCTGCACCGGAAGGACACCTACAAGAAATACCTGGGCCTGGACGCCAACATGGCGCATCTCATGCGTCCCGGTATGTACGGTGCCTATCACCACATTACCGTTCTCGGCAAGGAGAACGGACCGGCCACGGAGACCTGTGACGTCACGGGGAGTCTTTGCGAGAACAACGACAAGTTTGCGATCGACCGGGAACTACCTCCGGCGGAGGTGGGTGATTACCTGGCGATCCATGATACCGGCGCGCACGGGCACGCCATGGGGTTCAATTACAACGGCAAGACCCGGTCGGCGGAACTGCTGCTTCGTCCCGATCGGTCGGTTAAGCTGATCCGCCGGGCGGAGACGGTGGAGGACCTGTTTCGGACGATTGTCTGGGATAACCTGGGGTAAGATCGGCGGAAAGCGCGATCAACAGGCTCGTGCATACCAAGAAAAACGGTGTGCTATCGCGCGTACGAGCGCTGAAGCACACCGTTAAAGGCGTTGCACACCTTTGCTTCGACCTCTTCCCGGCAGAGGCAGGCCAGGAGCTCCTGGCGGAACAACTCGTTTCGGGCAACCGTGGCCAGGCAGGAAAGGATTCGCAGGTAGTCGATCTGCCGGTCGGGGTGACTCGCCACGATGAACAGCAGGTGTACCGGTTTGCCGTCGAACGCCTGGTAGTCGATCCCTTGCCGGGAGACGCCCAGAGCGATCTCACTGTTGGGTACCTGTACGGTGCGACCGTGAGCGATCGCGATCCCATGACCGAAACCGGTGGATTGCTCCTGTTCCCTCTGTATCACCGCCCGGGTGAATCCCTCGAGGTCGAGACCGGGGATCGAACGGAACGTTGTCGTACGGCGGATCGTTTCGCGGATTGCGCTGAACTTGTCTTCCCCGACGAGGTCCCAGACGACGCTCCCCGGTGGAAAAAAACTGGTGTACATCAGAATGTATTCCCGCCTTCCTTCTTACTCGTCGTGTTTATTTGTGTCAATAGCTGGTAATAAAACTTTCGGACCGACAAATTCCCGGGACCGTCAGACCAGCTGGAGCCGGCACGCGCACCGTGCCTCTCCGGGTGTTTGGTCCGGGTCGCGCACGCGGATCTCCGCGATCGACGAGGTTATGTGCGAGATTACCGCGTATTCCTGCCCGATTCTCGTTTCCGCGGTGAAGCTCAGAAGGAGCAGCGGCGGATCGCTGCCGGCGCCGTTTTCCAGCGCGCGCTTGAACAGCTCCGGAACCTCGTCGGTGAACCACTGCGCGTACCGCGTGTTGTTCACGTGCGCGTTCCGGTCGGTATCGCTGGGACGAACCGGGTGCCACCGCACGCCGGTGAGCAGCGGTGCCGCCTCGTCGTCGCCGATCGTCGGCAGGCGTCCCAGGGGCATCTCGATCGCATATTCACCCTGGAGGTCGCCCTCGGGAAAATGGCGCGCCGGTGGTTCCGGTCGGCTGTCGCGGGTCCTCAGGACGAGCCACGAGGAGGACCCCTCCACGAGGAGCTCGCCGGAATTGTCGTCCCGGCTCGGGCGATCTCCATCATTCTCGCCGTTACCGCTGTGGATCGTGTACTCCCGCATCGCGAAGAGCCGCTCGATCCGGCTCGGCCAGGTGGTGATCGTGATCCGTTCTCCCCAGACCGGGCGGCGATGGATTCGAAGTCCCAATCGGTGAAGCGCCCAGAATACGGGACTCTCCGCTTCGGTGAACGCGACACCCAACCGGCGGGCGTGCTGCCACGCCGCTTCCTGAAAGAGACCGGCGATCCCGTCGAGGCCGACCCGGTCATCCGGTGCACAAAGATAACTGGGGCAGGTGATCGAGTAATGGTGAATCATCCGGACAAACTCACTTCCCGCGTTTCTTTGCCGTACCCCGGGAGCCGGACTTCGGTCTGTGCGGCGTCGCCTTCGTTATCGACGGCTTGTCGAGAACCGTCGGATCCTCAAGCGCCTGGAAGAATCGGTCCACCCGGTATTCGCTGTATCGTTGCGCCGCGATCCATTGCCGGTACACCGCCGCCATAGCCGCGGTCTCGCCGGTTACTTTCTTCCAGCTCAGCCGTTTACCCGCCGCTACCGCCGCGGTGAGTTCGTGCCAGGCACCGATAACCAGCAGCCAGTCTACGAGCAGCTCAAAGCACTCCTCGTTGAACCAGGTGACGCCGCCGTGCGTGTGGATCCGGAGAAAGTCCTCTACGTTGGGATCGGCGAAAAGCGCCTCCGCTGCGGTACGGGCCGCGTCGGTGGTGTCCGCTTCAACGGTGTATCGCCACCAGTTGTGGTGCGCCAGGGTGACCTGGATCAGCTGTTCCCAGTAGTCGGGAAGCGTACCGTCCGGCTGGACTTGCGCCATCACCGGTTTCAGCGTCTCTATCAATTGCCACTCGCCGGCCTGGTCCAGGGCGTAGAACCCGCTTCGCTGCGGACTCAGTTCCTCTTCCCCGGTAATGAATACGTCCAAGGGCAGTAGCAATACCAGAGCGAGGAAGATCGACGCATCCTCCCGTTCGACCTCCAGGTGAGATGCTACGAGGGCTCCTACCTCGTCGGGAGCACGCTTTACGAGCTGGGCCAGCAGGTCCAGAGCTTCTCCGCTGTGCTGGAAGAGCGCTACCGCGTCGTCCAGGCGGGTCGTGTGCTCGCAGAACTGCGACGCTATTCCCAGGAACGTCCGGTACTGCGTGGACCGCTCTTCCCAGTCCGCTGCGGCTACACCGCCCCGGAGCGCTTCCATGAGGTCCCGGAGAACACCGGTATTGGCGAGAACGCCGAACGCGTCGTGGAGCGGCTGCAGGAGCAACCGTTTCAGGGCACGGTTGATGTCCGGTGTTCCGCCACCGTTGAGATGATCCGCGAGTCGCGCGTAGTGCGCGTACCGATTGTCCTCCACCTGGTAGATGTCCAGGTACACCTGGTTCTCGAATCCATTCAGCTGCAGGAAAAGTCCCCGTTCCGCCAGTTCCGCGCAGTTTCTGATATACCAGAGCCCGCTTCGCTGTTCCCGGAAGATCATGTAATGGTGCCAGGTCGCGTCGAACCCCAGGGCGCGAACCAGTTGCTCCGTGTGAACCGTACGCGTCTCGTCGCCATGTATCACGTAGGGCGAAGAGGTATGGATCCAGCCGGAGGCGCGCTCGTAACTGTTGTTGTACAGCACCAGGGAACGCTCGTCACCGTGCCGGTTGGAGTACACGTACACGTGGGGATGAATTCCGCCGTCCGCGTCGAATACGTCGTACAGTCGAAAATGCGTCGCATCGGCAAAGATATGCCGTCGGTGGATCAGGGGAAAGATTTCCCGCTCGTGCCGCTTCACCAGATCCTGATTGGGGACCTCGTCCCAGTACGCCCGGCGGTATTCCATGCCGTATTTTTCCGCGAAGCCCTCGATTTGCCCGTGGCCGAACATCGGGAGCCCCGGCATCGTCACCATGAGCGTAGCCACGCCGAAGTACTTGTCGCCGGTCCCGAACTGGGCAACGGCAGTCTCCTCGTCGGGGTTGTTCATGAAGTTAACAAAGCGCTTCAGCACCTCCGGGTCGTACTCAAGAGTGTTCTTGATCGTCCGGCGGTACTTCTCGTTATCCTCGTTCTTGAGCATGTTCATGAACGCGCTGTTGTACACACGGTGCATACCAAGGTTACGGACGAAGTAGCTTTCCATCATCCAGAACGCTTCCGCCAGAAGCAGCGTGTCCGGCACTTCCTCGGCGACGCGATCCACCACCTCCCGCCAGAACTCCACGGGAATCGCCGCGTCGAACTCCGCCTGCGTCAGGCCGTGTTCGCTTCGGGACGGGATATCGCCTCCCTGTCCCGGTGCGGGAAACCAGAGACGCTGTATGTGTTTCTTGGCGAGGGTCATAGCAGCGTCAAAACGGATTACCGGGAAGTTTCGGGCTACCTCCAGGATCGTCTGGATCACCGTCTCCCGCACCTGGGGATTCAGGTAGTTAAGCTGGGCGGTATCGTTCCAGGGCATGCTGGTGCCGTCGTTTCCGTGGTATATATACCGTTCATCTCCGCTCTCGAAATCCACTCGCTTGAAAACCACCGCGGCGTCGCTGCGGTCGTAGTAGTGGTCTTCCAGGTAGATCCCGATACCATCGCGGGTACTCAAATTCTCACCGGTGAATGTATACCCGGGAAACGGAGAATGAGAGAGACTTACGTACCAATCCGGGTGTTCATGGACCCAATGGGAATCGATCCCCGTGTGGTTGGGAACCATATCGCTGGCGACACGAACTCCCCTCTGCCAGAGCCGCCGGCGCAGATTGTCCAGCGCCTCCCAGCCGCCGAGTTCCCGGGCGATCTCGTAGTCGTAGAGTGAATAGGCGCTTGCTTCCGCCTCGGGGTTTCCGCAGAGATTTTTAATCCGCCGGGACGCGCTCGACCGTTGCCACAGCCCGATAAGCCACAGCGCGGTGAACCCCTGTGCCGCAAGGATATTGAGTTCTTCGTCCGGAACGGCGTCGAGGGTGCGGATCTCATACCCGTATTTCCTGGTAAGCTGGTCCAGCCACACCAGGGTGCTTTTGGCGATTACCACCGCGCGGGGCATCCATTCCCGATCGGGGCTGAATCGAGCGTAATCGTCCTGTCCATCGTCGCCCCAGTCGTACTCCGCCACGACGCTCTCGCCGGGGCCGGTAAACCGCGCTTTTTGCTCCTCCGAGAGAACGTCCAGGGACCGCAGCAGGCGGTCGAGAAAACTGCCTACCAGGGACCCCCAGCGTGTCCGAATGTATTCGAGCTGTGATTGCAGATCGTGAGGATGCGCGATCGCCGGAGCCTGAAGCAGTTCCAGTAGGGTCTGGTCCTCCGGTCCGAACGCCGGCAGTTCCGCGAAGAACGACTTCATAACGCTCATCGCGTGGGTGTATTCAGTATCCGTTGCCAGAAGTTGTTCGTCGAAGAGCTCCAGCAGTGGATAGAACGCGGGATTCCGGTTTCCCGTCCAGAGGACGATCAGTTCCTCCAGGGCGATCTCCCGGCCGCTGACGCCCCCTACGGTGCGATCCAGGCTTTCCCGCGGGGTCTGCCGCTCCTGGTAGACTTCGGCCGTGGGGAACCGTTCGGCAAACTGGTGGAGCAAACGGTCTACGCCGTTCTTTCCCAGCGCGTCTCGGAGTGCTTTTTCCAGTCCGGCGAAAATATCCCGGCCGTACTGCTCAAGGTATAGGGTGATAACGTAATGAAACACCTCGTCGATCAACCCCATGGCGTAGATATCGCCGGCTCGCACTGCCCGGTCGGGGTGGAGCGCGCTCCGGCGGACAGTGTTGATCCGCATCGCGAAGTCGCGGGCGCCGCGGACGTCCGCAAAGAGCACGTGACCCTGCACGGAGAATGCGGCCTCATTGAAGCGATACGTGTCGCGGGCGGAGCGCGCTACGTGAAACTCCCGGGCCGGTCCGGGTACAAATGTTTCGATCTGGTGTCTCCTGCGCATGGTCTTTCCTTTCTGTTCCTGCCGTCTCCTCGTGTTATCGACTATTGCCTGCGAGTCTCCGCCAGGGCTCTGATCTCTCCGTTCAGCACGGGGTGCGTCCGGAGCGTTTCTACGGTAACGGGTATCCTCCAGGTCCAGTTGAACGTGTTCGTGGTGCCGGGAACATTGACGCGTTCCTGGTCGGGGTCGGCATGGATCAGTTCCGGTGTAAAAGCCAGCAGATCCTGCAGCTGAAAAACGACGATACGGCTGGCGCACTGTACCAGGCTTCGAAACACCGCCCGGGCGGTGGCGGGATCAAACGTCGCCGGGCAGGGTGGCTTGTGACCGAGCAGTTTCCACAATTGCTCCCGGCCGGACTCGTTCTGCCACCAACCGCGCATCGTAGAGGTGTCGTGTACACTGGGGGCGCAGACACTGGCTTCGGGGTATTCGTCAAGTGGAATGAGCGGTTCTCCCGGTCGATCCCAGTAGTGGCTCCATCGGGGTATGCGCAAGCTGAGCACCTCCGTTTCCGCCAGTACCCGCGGAACCGCCTCAGGTATTACCCCGAGATCCTCCGCGCAGGTGAGCATATCCGTAGTCTCTCTCATGAACCGCAGCAGCCGGCGACCGTGATCGGCCCAGAGTTCATTGCTTCGAGCCGCGTAGTTCGAGACGATCTGCTCGAAACGGTCTTGCTCCTCCCTGGAAAGCGTCTGATAACGCGAGCACGTCCGAAACGTCCAGGACGGAGCATACGTCCCGTCGGGCAGTTCCAGGAGCGCCCGGTCCCGATATTGCTCAAGCAGCCAGTCCCGTTGTTCCTCCGTGAGATTCAATCCGTCCGGAGGGGCAGCTTCCAGTCGTGTCAGATCTTGTTCGCCGCGGATGTCCGGCGCGAAGAGGTACAGATCCTCGTGGCCAATCTGTGCCATCGCCTTGCGTACAAACGCGTCGAACGAATCGCCGAAACGAGTCCGCAGATCATCCCCCGTCAGGTGGGGCTCCATGAGCCAGCGGATGCGACCTTCGTCGAACCCTTCCCGGCGCAGCTCCTCCCGAGGAATACCGACCTGGGGCCAGAAGTACCCGACGATGCCGGAGAAATTCTGCGCCGGTATCGCCCAGATCCGAAAAAAACCAAGCACGTGATCGATCCGATAGGCGTGGTAGTACTGCGCGGCCTGGCGCAAGCGTTCACGCCACCACTCGTAATCGTCTTGCTCCAGGTTTTCCCAGGCGTAGATCGGAAACCCCCAGTTCTGTCCGAGTTCGCTGAACATGTCCGGAGGAGCACCGGCGCGCAGTTCCGGTCGGAATACACCGCGGTTGTACCAGGCATCGACGCTGTCCTCGTTCATGAGGATCGGTATATCGCCTTTCAGCGCTACACCGGCGGCGGCAACCGCTTCCGACGCAGCGAGGAATTGCTCCGCAAGGCGCATCTGGAGCCACGCGTAGAACCGCGCATTTTCCTTCAGGGCCGAGCTTTTCCACAGTCGCTCTACCGTTTCCGCGTCCACGTCGCGGTGTTCGTCCCACTGCGACCACGCTCTCTGCTTGTTCCGGTCTTTGAGCGCTCGGAAAACGCTGTACGGTCGTACCCAGGGGTTTTTCCCGATGAAGCTCGAGAGTCGACGATCCTTCAGGATCGTTTCCCGGGATTCTTCATAAACGACCCGCAGAAGATTGATCTTTCCGAGAAGAACACCGGTATAGTCGAATCGCGCTGCGTCCTCGAAGTCGCTGCGCATTTTCTTCAGGGAGACCTCGAGGGAGTGGCGGGTTTCGGCGGAGATCGATTCCAGTTCCGGTAGATCGTCGATTCGCAGGTACAGCGGATGGAGTGCGTATGCGCTTAACGCGCTGTACGGTGAACTCTCATTGCCGGTATCGTTGACGGGTAGGAGCTGGATCAGCTTGAGGCCCGCGGCTTTGCACCATTCTGCAAGACCCGGAAGGTCCGCGAACTCTCCGCACCCGACGCTGTGATCACTGCGCAACGCCGCCAGGGGAATCAGGACGCCGGCGACACGCTCATTTCCGTGGGGGTATTTCACTTGAGGTAGCCTCCATAACGGATAGGGTGATTATACGGGAGATGACGGTCACCTGCAAATGGTATTCACCACCCTGTTGATTTCCGACTCTCCTGGTCTGAAATCAGCAGGAGGATTCCGCCCTCACGCCACCGCTGAAGAGGACCGCTCCACCATCCCCAGTCCCGACTCCTCAAATTGCAGTATCCCCTCCGCGAGGTCCCTCAAAGCGTACC
>SLRR01000171.1 GCA_007130865.1 Spirochaeta sp.
TCCACCGTGTCCCCGGGGTCTTCCAGTGGCTCCGACCAGGGACGATTGTAGAGGAACCCCCGAGTCACCTCCGACGCCGGCGCGTCCACGATCGTTGTACCCCCGGCGGTCACACGGAACTGAGTCTCCGCCGTAACCCGTCCGATCACACGCGCCTGGGCGCCGCGAGATACCTCGGGCAGCGCGAACTCCCGATTGAAGTGATCGAGCACGAGTTCCGTCAGATCCGGCGGCGTCGCCCAGAGATACCGCTCCTGCGTCTCGGAACAGAGGATCACCTCCGGGGGCAGCCCTTCTCCATCCACGTGAACCCGGTCGATCTCGATCTCCGCGCCGTAACCGCCGGACTCGGCGATCTCCACCCCGGCGCAGGCGATCCCACCGGCCCCCAGGTCCTTGCAACCCACCCGGTGACAGGCGCCACGCTCGGCGAGCTTCGCTACCAGCGCGTTGGACGCTTTCAGGAGGTGACGACCCAGGAACGCGTTCGGTTCCTGCACCGCCCCCTTGTTCTGCTCCCGCTCCTCCTCGAGGAGTTCGAAACTGGCAAAGCTTGCTCCGCCGAATCCGCTGCGGTCGGTGGGCTTTCCCACCAGGACGAGATCGTACCCGTCGGCGCCCTCAGGTGCGTAGGAATGCAGAAGATTTTCTTCCCGGAGGATTCCCAGGGAGACCACCGTTACCAGGCAGTTGTCCCGGTAGCCCCGGTCAAACTGGAGACCTCCCGCGAGCGACGGTACCCCGATCGGGTTGCCATACCCGGCGATCCCGGAAACGGCGCCCTCGTAGATCCACTTGCTCCGGGAGGAGTCCACCGGACCGAACCGAAGGTCATCGGCGAGTGCCACCACTTCCGCACCCATACAGCAGATGTCCCGGACGTTTCCGCCCACGCCGGTGGCGGCACCCTCGTACGGTACGATCTGGCTGGGATGGTTATGAGACTCGTGGCTGATCACGACGCAGAAGCCGCGGCCGGAACGGTCCCGGGCTACGCGAACTACACCGGCGTCCTCTTTAGCTCCGAGAACGACGTTTTCGCCGTCGGTGATGAACTGCTTGAGATGAACCCGGCTACTCTTGTAGGAGCAGTGTTCCGAACCTTCTATTCCAAAGAGGATGAACTCCGCCAGGGACGGGGGGCGCTGAAGGATCTCGAACTGCAGCTGCCGTGCTTCCTCGAGAGTGAGTCCGATCGCGTGCTGTTCAAGAAAAGCCCGCACCTCTTCCCCGGTTCGGTCCCGAAGATCGAATGTGTCGGCGGTAAAACCCATGAGCCCTCTCTCTCACGGAGCGGAACGGCGGCCGTCCCGGAACCGACCCGGGGCGCACCTGCCCGTAACGAAGTTCTACTTGTACCGGAAATCGAGACGGATTACAACTGGAATGCCGGGATTCACGGATGCGAAATTACGTCCAGGCAGGGCGCGGAGGCGCGACGCCGCGCCGGTCGCCGGCACCAGACCGCCTTACCAGCCGTTACCGAACGTTCGGCGCAGGTTTTCCTCGTAGGGCGGCTCGATCATGCCCCTATCGGTAATGATCGCGGTCACCAGGTGGTGCGGGGTCACGTCAAACGCCGGGTTCCGGACCCGGACCCCTTCCGGAGCGGTCCGGCGCAGACCGAAATGGGTCACCTCCTCGGGATCACGCTCCTCGATCTCGATCTCCTCGCCGGTAGGCGTGTCCAGGTCCACCGTGGAGGCGGGACAGGCCACGTAGAACGGTATATCAAAATACCCCGCAAGGATCGCTACCCCCAGGGTGCCGATCTTGTTGGCCACGTCCCCGTTGGCGGCGACCCGGTCGGTTCCGACGATCACCATGTCCACCAGTCCCTGCTGCATCATCGCCGCCGCCATGTTGTCTGTTATCGTCCAGACCTCGATCCCCGCCTGCTGCAGCTCCCACGCGGTCAGGCGCGACCCCTGCAGGAGGGGTCGACTCTCGTCGGAATAGACCCGGAAGGAGATACCCTTCCTGTGAGCCAGGTACATCGGCGCCGTGGCGGTCCCGTATTCGGAGGTGGCCAGCCGTCCCGCGTTGCAGTGGGTCAGAATCCCCATCCCCTCCTGGATGAGCGGAAGGCCGTGTTCTCCGATACGCCGACAGAGCTCGATATCCTCCGCGTGGATCTCCTCCGCGGTGCTGCGCACCACCTCCAGGAGCTCCGTACCGGAAGTAACGTTGCTCTGGTCCGCCGCCCGGATCACCCGGCGCAATGCCCAGGCCAGGTTGACCGCCGTGGGTCGCGAGGACTCAAGCAACGCGGCGTTCTTCCGCAGTTCTCCAAGGAACGCGGCACGATCAAGATCGGTACTGTCACGCATCGCCACCACCAGCCCGTACGCACCGGCCACCCCGATCGCCGGAGCGCCGCGCACCTTCAGTTGCCGAATCGATTCCCTGACTTGCTCCACGGTTTGTTGCTCCTCAAGCACCGTTTCCTCCGGCAAACGAGTCTGGTCCAGGAGGATCAAACGTCCGTCCTCCCAGGCTATACTCCGGACGTCCTTTCCGTTCAGTTTTCCGATACTCATTCAGTTCCTTCCTGATCACACGGCATTGTCCGGGTGGTCACCCCGTAGAACTCGCGCAATCCCCGCAGTTCTTCAAGCTGCGTCCGGGAAAAACTGCGCGGTCCGCCGAGGCTGTGAGCATAAATCAGGATCTCCGCGCTTTTCTCCAGGCGCTCCAGCTTCCCGAACGCTTCACCCAGCGTCTCTCCGAGCGTCACGCTCCCGTGTCGGGCGAGCATGATAACGTCCGTGCGTGTTACCAGGTCCCGGATCGAATCCGGCAGAGCCTCGGTACTGGGCGCGGCGTAGGGCGCCACGGGAATACTCCCGAGAGTCACCACGACCTCCGGCAGAAGACACGTGTCGAGAGGTGTGTCGGTCAGGGTAACCGCGATCGCTCGCGGCGGGTGGGCGTGGATAACCGCGCGGACATCCGGCCGCTGCCGGTACGCTTCCATGTGAATCTTGTACTCCGTGGAAGGGCGGCGCGGGTCGCTCAGGGGCTCGCCGTCCATGTTCACGAGGATCGGCGCCTGGAGGTGCATCTCCTCTTTGCGTATACCCGAGGGGGTTATCAGTACCCGGTCCCGGTCAAGCCGGACCGAGAGGTTTCCGTCGGTTGCGCACACCAATCCGGCGGCGTGCAGCTTGTGGCTGTAATGCACGATCTCTCGTCGCGCCGCCACTTCCTCGTGCGTCATCGGTGTCCCTCCGTGAGGAGGGATCGTAGATCCTGTCATCACCGGTGTCAATGGTACCGGAAAGGAACAAAAAGCCGATTATAGTAGTAAGATGAACAAGGGGCATTGATGTATCCGGCGATGGCAGCGGGGTTTTCCACCTCGCACGTGGAAATAGTGATCTTTTTTCTCATTCTGACCGGGTCGATCGCGTTGTGGGTCGGCACGTCCCTGCATCGCGCCCGAGAGGAAGAACGGCGCCGAACCGAGCGCGCGGAAGAATACTACCGGGAAATCGTTAACACCCGTGGCCTGGGCCCGACCGATCGCGCCCTGCTCGACCGGATGGCGGAGGGACTTCACGATCCGCGGGATAAATCTCTACTGCTTCAGGATCAGCGCGTATTCAACCTCGCCGCGGCAACACTGCTCGAGAACGATCCGTTTCTCTCACAAGGGGATGTGGCGACCTTACGGTCGCACCTCGGATTCACCGGCGCACCTCCAGGGATCGCGCCGCACGCGACGGCGGAACTCGAGGCGGGCGCGTCGGTACTTCTGGACGATTCCCGACATAATCCGGTACCGGCCACTATACTGCCGCACCAGGGAACGGTTCTGCGCGTACGCATCCCGGAGGACGCACCGCGATTTTCCTCGGGGCGCCCCGTTTATATCGTCTACCGCAACGCTGCGGGTATATTTCGTTTTAAGTGTACGCTGTACGGCCGGAAGGAACAGGTGCTGGAACTCAACCACTCGGAGAAAGGTGAACGGATGCAGCGCCGCGGGTACTTCCGTCGATCCATGCACCTGCCGGCACTTCTCGCGTCCCAGCTGGAACCGGAATCTCAACTCGAAACGCACCTGACCGAACTCGGCGGAAACGGCGCGACGGTACACAATCCGGAAAACCAGTTCACCCGGGACGACGCGGTAGAACTCACGTTCCGTCCCGACAAGATGGGGAATATCACCGTGATCGCCCGGGTAGTACGGACCTCCCGGGACAACTCACTTCTGCATCTCCGCTTTGTCAATGTGCGCGAAGCGGACCGCGACCGGATATACCACCGGCTGTTCCAATCGGCGTGAGGTATTCACCACCCTGTTGATTTCCGACTTGTCCGGTCTGAAATCAGCAGGAGGATTCCGCCCTCACGCCACCGCTGAAGAGGACCGCTCCACCATCCCCAGTCCCGACTCCTCAA
>SLRR01000008.1 GCA_007130865.1 Spirochaeta sp.
CGTTCCGGCGTAAACCTGCCGGGTGTTCCGGGCCAAACCTGCCACTGCGGGCTGATTGGAACTGGGGAAGTGCCGCGGTGGTCACGGACATGTTACACGACTACTACTGTGGGAGGAGTACCGCGACAAGCATCCTGACGGATATGCCTATTCCCAGTTCTTTTTCCATCTGCAGGAGTTCGCCCGCGATACGGAAATCTCGATGCACTTGGACCATAAACCGGGCGATCGGCTGTTTATTGACTACGCCGGAAAGACTCCGTATATCACCGATCCATAGACGGGAATCAGAACGAAGGTCGCGTTGTTCGTTGCAATCTATCTCGCCAGTAGTCTCATCTATGTCGAAGCACGGCTCTCAAGGTGTCTACGATACTATCGAGGCGACCCGTCACACCCTGGAATACGCCGGAGTCTCTCCTCAGATCATTGCCCCGGTCTGCGTGTACGAACCGCGCTCTCATGCCGGAATTTTGCGTCACATCGGGAGGTAAGTGACTTGGTTGTCGCGAAAACTCAAAAATCAACCCGGTAAGGTCCGACAAAATCATAGACTGCCTGCGTTGAACGTATATTCAATGTGCTGTTAGTTTTCGATAGGGTCACTAACTGCGGACATAATGTCTTTCCGATTGTTATATTCTGACAGCAGTAAATTATTGATTCCGTCGTCATTTGCATTTAGAATGTAATCAATGAGAGCCGGCTTGAGCACGAGAGAACGAACGATACTTGACCAACTCGTTTCCGACGAACATCTGATCGTTCAAGCGGAAGATGTCTCTCGGATTGCTCAAGTAGACCGATCGGACGCGAACGTGATCCTCAGCAAACTGGCAAAGAAAGGTTGGCTGCAACGGTTGGTCCGAGGAAAGTACGTCGTGATCCCCGTCGGAGCCGCTACCGATACGCCCGCCGCGGAGTTCGCGTGGCAGATAGCCTCGCAGTTATACGCGCCCTGTATGATCTCAGGATGGTCGGCCGCGGAACACTGGGGACTGACTGATCAGATTTTCAATGTCATATCCCTGGTTAGCAGGAAATCACAGCGCACGAAGGATCAGCGCGTTGGCGGAGTGCGCTTTCGGATCAGGACACTCCCGGCGGAAAAACTGTTTGGCGGAACCAATGTCTGGTCGGGGACAATAAAATCCCAGGTAGCGGATCCGCATCGCACACTCATCGATATCCTTGATGCCCCTGACTTCGGAGGAGGGGGCCGACACGTCGCTGACATTGCGAAGGAGTACTGGAAAAGCCGTCATGCCGACGATGAGACGCTTCTCGCCTATGCAACGCGATTCGACCGAGGTACCGTGTTCAAACGAATGGGTCTTCTCGCGGAACAATATGGCAATCCGTCGGAGGACTGGTTACGCCGATGTGCGGCCGGCTGCAGCCGCGGAATCAGCCTGTTTGATCCGGACGGTCCCAGTACCGGCAAAATTCGATCTCGCTGGCGAATTCGAGTCAACATCCCTTTGGAGGAAACGTGATACCAAAGGCAAGTATACTCCGGCGTGCGAAAAACGAGGATCTATTACCAACCACCGTAGAGAAAGACTACGTACTTGGGTGGATGCTGTACGGGGTTGCGCAGCACGGGCGGGCATGTCAGTGGGTGTTCAAAGGCGGGACCTCGCTAAAGAAATGCTTCTTCAACACATACAGGTTCTCTGAAGATCTCGATTTCACGGTTCCGGCCGACCTACCTTACAGCGGATCTGAAATCGCACAGACGTTAAGAGAAATTGCAGATTAGATAGAAAACGAGTCCGGGATACGATTCCCTCCGGACGGAATCTCCGTTGACGAGTACCTGAACCCGCGCGGACAGACATCTTTTCAGGCGAAGGTTACGTTCTCAGGACCGCTTAAAATGAATCGACGCGAGTTGCAGCGAGTGAAGTTCGACCTGACCAACGACGAAGTGATCACGGATAAACCCGTCGCCCGGGCGGTGAATCACCCGTACGAAGACGAGGTAGGACCTGTACCTGAGGTGCTCTGCTACTCCGTGAATGAGATACTGGCAGAGAAAAGCCGGGCGCTTTACGAACGTCGTGGCCGGGCGCGTGACGTGTACGATGTCGTGCACATAGCTCGTGCATTCAGAGAGTCGGTGGACACATCGGTCGCACGCAAAACACTTCAGAAAAAGTTCGAGTTCAAGAACCTTCCACAACCCGACGTGGATTTGATCGTGGATCGAGTTGACGCAGATCTGCTCCGAACGAACTGGAACACACAACTGGCTCATCAATTGCCGGTTCTGCCGGATGTAGAGGGGTTTATCGAGTCACTCCCGGAATCGCTGAGATGGTGGATAGACCCGGACGCTCCGACGGCCCGTGCTCTGCCGGTCCCGGGACGTCAGGGCGAACGCACTGCGGAAAAGGTGACTTTTGCTCACGGGACTGTTTCGCGGAATATCGGATTGTCACCGTCACCACTCGAACGAATCACGCTGGCGGCGCGTAATCGCCTGTGTGTGAGCATAATGTACAAGGGGCTCTCAAGAACGGTCGAACCGTATTCGATCAGGTATCTGCCAACGGGCAATACGCTGCTCTACGTTTGGGAACTCGATCGTGCCGGGATCCCCACAAACCAGATCAAGGCGTACTGTGGTACGGATCGAGGGTGTCAATTTGACTTCGGTGCCATTTACGCCCAGGTATGCTGTAGAGCTTTGACACATTGAGCGCAGCCCGACGTTTTGCCTGCATTTCTCACACGCTTGGCGAAACTACCATGATCTCCAAGGGGTTGTCTGTCGGGTCAGACAGATCGGGTTTGTCGTCCTCGCGCTATTACGTTTACGACTCGATGGTGATCTTAACTTTCCGATCGAACACTTCTGCAACCCGTTCGAGTGTCGAAAGCCGAATACTTTCGGCATGATTCTCAAGCCTGGAAATAGCACTCTTTGTGGTATTGAGGCGATTGGCCAGCTGCTCTTGCGACATATGATGCTCCTGGCGAAGGTGTCGAATCATTTCACAAATTCGCAAGTTCTCATACTCCTGCTCCATGCATCCGTGGGCGCAGCGATACTGTCGGTACGTTCCTCGCATCGGCACAATGCCGCTGCGTGTGATCGCGTTCCTCGTTCCTGCGGTACGCGATCGATGTACGTACCTGATCCCGGAGGAGTACAAGCGGAGCACCCGGCCCCGGTTGCATGCTCGAGTAGCACGCGTAAGCGTGCGACCAGAGCCGGCTGCCATCAGGCAGCCGGGGAGGTGCCCAAATTCTCAGCAAACAGAAAGCGTGTTGCCCGCATGATCTGTTGATATTCCTGCCTCTTAATAAGCACATCCGCCGTGCATATAGCGCAGCACGACCGGTTGAGCTTCTGCCCGTGAAGCAAGCCCGTGCCACCTTCGGTATCGGGTTCCCCTCATCGTAACGGTGAGGAGTTCCATTCATGGTTGCTACGATTTTTCAGTAATCATAAAAACAGTCTTCTTCTTCGACAACGGGGAGTTCGTCGAGGTATTCGCTCTCGATATAGTATGCACCATCCTGAGTTATCCAGAGCCCCGGCAGTCGAGGATCCTGTTGTAACGAGATCGTGTCGATTGCCCGTGGTCGACTGTGCGGATCATCGAAAAAGATTTCTATCTCGTTGCCGTTTGTTCGCGCTCCTATAATGGTATTCAGATACGCGCTCTGGCCCAAAAACTGGTAGAGTTGCGGCGGCATGTACTCTTCCATCTGTATTCGAATTTCCCTTTCACCGGCCTCGCAATAGAGGAAACGATGGAAGCCCGGTTCGTCATCGTAGTGGACCTCGACGATTCCGGCGGGGAGTGAATCGAGCAGGTGCGCCGATTCATCGAGGGAGATTCCGTACGCGCTCATATCGACTTCGTTGTCGAGATCGCGATCCCGCACGAGTTCTGTTGTTTCCAGGAGTCCGTCTGAGTCGAACGTGTTTATGACGTATAACGTACCGTGAACGAATACCTGTGTGGATTGTACGTTCCCTTCCCCGTCGTAGTTATCCCACAGGCCGTGTTGCTGTCCATCGACGTAATGTCCTTTCTGATAGAGTACCTCCGCCAGGTCGTACTCGTAAAACGGACCGTGCCGTACGCCCTCCCGATATGTTATATCGTGCAGGAAACCTTCACCGCCCTCTCGCCATGGCCCGTCTTTCTTTCCTTCATGATAATATCCGAAGGTTTTCCCGAACCACTGGTTGTCTGACTCATAATATCCATGGCGCACGTCATCTTTGAAATGGACGATCGAAGATATCCACCCGCGTTCTCTCGATTCTTCGGGGGTAACGTTGTCTCCGAAGTAATCGATCCACCGTCCCTGTTTCAAACCGTTCTCGTCGGTGTAATTGACGGTTTCACCGTCGATGATATCGTATGTCTGACCAACCGCGGTATGA
>SLRR01000122.1 GCA_007130865.1 Spirochaeta sp.
AGTCGCGGTTGAAGATCAGCACCTCCGGCAGGATTCGGGTAGCCCCCTGTGGAGCTTCCGCCAGGGCGTCGATCAGCGTGTCGATGCCGGGACGGGGTTTCTCGAACTCCAGGGAGATCGGAAGTTCCGGCCGTTCCCGGCGGACGCGTTGGATCATCGAACGCGTCTCACCGGGCGCGCGACCCTCGATGTGCAGCCAGTGCAAGTCGCCCAGGGGTATCCGCGAAAAGTCTTCCGCGCTGAACTCCGGTTGAGCGCGGTAATGCACCACCGTGCGCGAGCCGGTGACACGACTCGCGGTGATGTAGGAGGTGGGAACCTTGCCGGTTCGCTCCAGACGCGCACCGGAGTAGTCGATGCCGAACTCGTCCAGTGATGAGGTGATGCGCCGGCCGTCAGGTTCGTCCACAAGCACGCCCGCCCAACGACACCGGTGCCCGCGACGGGCCAGGACCTCCAGCGTGTTTGCGCTGTTTCCGCCGCGGGATACGCGCTGGTCGAGGGCGCGCACTTTCCGGTCCTCCGGGGGGTATCGGTCCACGAAGTTTATGATGTCCAGGGTCGCGACGCCCACGGCGAGCACGGTGTAGTCCACGGCAGGAGTGTACCGCGATCCGTGGTTTTTCATAAACCCGGATGAATTCCTGTTGGTTTTTGTCAGGTTGCGCTATTATTGTCCGCGATGTTGAAAGATGAGAGGACCGGCGTGTGAAACGAGGGGGACGGAAACGAGCGTGGGAGCGGTGGTTTGTACTGGCCGCGATAGTACTTGGCGTAATCGACACCGGCGGTGGACCGGTATACGCAGAGGACCGGGAGATCCGGCTCGCGGAGTACCTGGTCTGGGACTACCGGCAGATGGAAGGACGATCGGCCCGGGCTACCAGTGATCTAATGACGGTGCAGCGCAGCCGCCGCGAGATAGCCCGGGAGTCGCTTGTATACACGCCGCTCGCGTTCAACATGGTCACCCTTGGCAACGATGGTCCGGAGTATACGTACTTCCGGGGCGGTGTTCACGGGATGAAGGCGGGGCCCGCCCGCGTCGGACTGATGGTGGAATCGTTCGGATCCCAGTCGGTGAAGTCGGTCCAGGGCAAACACGAGTTGGACCTTTATTATATCGACGCGGAACTGAGCGTGGAGTTTCTCGGCCTCGCCGAGGTGTATTTCGGGCTCGGTCGGCTTCCGTCCCGGCACCGAGCGGACGACTCCGCTGCCTGGCAGTCGACGGAGAGAAACCGGGACCGGGTCATGTTCGGCGGATCCCTGGATCTGGGGGCGTTTCCGGCGGTCCGGGAGTGGCCGATCGCCGTACCGGAACTGACCGGGCGGGCATACCTCGACGACGGGATGGAGCTGCAGGGCTTCAACGCGGGGTTCGGTTTTGACCTCTACGGCCCGAGCGTGCTCGGCAACGATGTCGTATACCTCGGCGCCGGATATTCGACCGTACGGGAGATCCCTTTTGGGTCGGTCACGGCAAATCTGTCCGGGTACACGCCGGGCGGGCGGATGTACTTCCCCCTGCCGCTCGGACTCGAGTGGAGCGGCGACCTGGACCCGTTCCACACCACCAGCGCATTCGTGGGGATCGAGTTGCTGCCGCTGATGATGATGCGCTATACGGGGTTGTCCTACGGAGAGATCCTCGCCCGCAGCCAGGAGTACCCCTGGTCAGGCGCCATCGATTCGCCCATGACGGTCCGGTTCAGCCTGGCGGTGGGCATGGATTACTACAAACCGGCGGAGGATCTTCGCGAGACGTTTCCGGGCCTGCAGTATGAGGAACCCTGGACGCCGATGGTAAAACTCGCATTTTTCCAGGAAGTCTTTCAGACCCTGGTAGCCTCCATCGGAGCCCACGTGGATATCGGTTACCCCTTCCGCGAACTCGCCGGAGACAACAACGACTCGTTCCGGTACGGCGTGACGCTCACCGCGGCGATTTCGGACCGTATCCGGGAGTGATGAGGTGGTTCATCTATTCGGCTTAATAGTTGAAGTCTTCCGCGCTGATTATGGTGGCATTACCCTCGTACGATACGGTAACCGTACGGCTGTCGGTAGTTAATGGATCCTGGACGTTGAATGTGCCGCTCACGCTGACGGACACGGTGTCACTACTGCCCGAGTCAGGGTTGAAACCGGGTGTGTCAACGGTTACCGGTTCTTCATCGGATGTGACGTACATGCCGAAAGCGGCGGTGTCGATATCGGTGTATAGCAGAACGAACGCGGTTCCCTGTTCTCTTGTAGGAGCAGTATCTATAACGCCCGAAACCGATTCGCCAACCTCTTCTACGAAGAACAGGAATGTTAACTGATCTGATCCCGTCGCGGGATCGTAGTTTGCTCCGAGCGGTTCCGAGTACAGCGCGAGCGCGACCCAGGTTTCACCATCGGACTCTCCCGAACTCAACGTAGCGTCGGCTACGGAAAAATCCAGCGTTCCCCCACCGCCGCTAGTGGGGTCCTCGCACGCGGCGAGCAATAGCAGTAACACCAGTAGTGATACTCCGATAACTGTGTGGGTTACTCTCTTGTGTAATCGTTTCAGCCTTACTTTCATTCAATACCTCCGAAATATTGATTTGTGCGTTCCGGTACAGATCGCGAACAACCGTCGCATACTGTAACCGGTGTTTAAAGAAAAACGTATTACTCGATAATCGTAAAATAACGCATAGCGGCGGGTAATTCCTGATAAAGATAGAAATATGTATTGTTCTAATTTCAAAGGGGCTTCGTCACGTGGCGGCGCAGCGGGTGTCTCAAGTAGCGGAATACCTGTCACGCTGAGCTGTCGTCGGCAACGTACGAAGACCGTCCTTGTTACCGGCGGGGTTTTCCGGTACGCTCCGGTTGAACGACCCTAATAACTGACAGGAACGGTAAAGAGTGCGGATATACAGACACGATGACGCAGCGCGCTGGTCGGTGATTTGGTTCGGGAGAGGACCGGAGGAGGATCCACGTTGCGAGATCGAGGCCGCGTTTCATACGTATCTCCGCACGTACTTTACCGAGCGCGACCTGGAGGGAACGCTGGAACTACTCGGTCCGGAAATGACCGGATTCGGTACTGCTCTCGACGAACGAGGCGACGGTATCGAAGATTCGCGTCGGCTGTACGCCCGGGACATTGAACAGGCGCCCAATCCGATCGATTATCGGATCCTTTTTCTCGAGGTTACCATGCTCGGGTCGGTAGTGGGGTTGGTCCGGGCTGTATTCGATCTGAGCACCACTATCCTCAAGCAAGCGGTGAAACTGCGGAACGCGCGCATGAGTGCGGTAATGATGAAGCGCGGAAACCGTTGGTATCTGGAACACAAGCATCTTTCGCTCCCCACCGACGCCCACGGTGAGACGGAATCGTACCCGGTGAAGGAACTGGAAGAACGGACGGTTGTCCTGGAACGACTGGTACGTGGTCGGACCCGGGAGCTTCGGGAGGCGCGCGATCGCCTTCAGCAACAGGCTGATACGGACGCGCTGACGGGTATTTCCAACCGTTTGAAGGCGGACCACTTACTGGAAGAGGAGTTCGCGCGGATATCCCGGTACGGCGGGACGATCTCAGTAATCCTTCTCGACGTGGATTTTTTCAAAGCGATCAACGACAACCTGGGGCACCGGACGGGGGACGGCGTCCTGCGTTCGGTTGCGTCTCTCCTGGCGGCGGGTGTCCGTGATACCGACACCGTCGCACGCTGGGGCGGCGAGGAGTTTCTTGTGCTATGCCCTTCCACGAGTCTGAACGCGGCCGTGGATCTGGCGGAACGTCTGCGCCACAATCTGGCACACTACGAATTCGGTATAGATCGCGCCGTCAGGGCGAGCTTCGGCGTGGCGGAGTTCCGACCGAGCGACTCGCGGGAAACCCTGGTGGAGCGCGCCGACGAAGCGATGTATCGCGCCAAGAACGCCGGGCGAGACCGGGTCGAGGTGGGATAGCCAGGCGGATCCGGGGTGATCACGCAAACCCGATGCAGAACAGCGGGTCCCGGTGTCCCGGAGCGCACCGATCGCCTGGTCAAAATCCTGGTAGAGCAACCGGCACGGGAGCTGAAGGAGCACCTTCGGTTCTTTCAGAACGTTTGTGCCTGCCGGTAGCACGCAGTTGCCTGAGGATCACCGTCTTACCCACCCCCGTGGTCCGACGAGAGCGACGAACGGCCGACCTTCGGTAACAACAAGGTCGGAGTACGCAAACCGCCGATCAACGAACTCTCGAACCGACGCTGCTGCCGCCCGGTCCAGTTCGAATATTCGATCGATATCCATACCGGTAGTATCTCCCAATAATATCATCTCGTAAAAACATTGAACGGAATGCAGTGCTTTTCATCAAACTGTTTCACACAATACGCGTGTGAACGCACCGGGCCATCCCAGGG
>SLRR01000005.1 GCA_007130865.1 Spirochaeta sp.
CGGCAACTTGGCGTCGAACTCATCGGTCCTGAATTACGTCCCCTCCTCGATGAGAATACGATGGAAAGCTCCGTACCCGGCGTATACGTGGTCGGCACCGCCACGGCGGGAACTCAGAGCAGGTTTACCACGTTCATAACGACCAGCCATAACCATTGTCTGCGCGCCGCCCGGGCGATCGCCCCGGAACGCACCGTGGAGGACGGCTGGGTCGGAAACTACCCGCCCAGGAACTATCCACTTTCAAGCGGGGATATCGAGTAGTCCCGGGTGTCACGTTCCGGAACGTTGACAAGTGTTGGCAGACAAATTACTATTTTACCATGATCGTTACCATTGATCGACTGGGACGTATCGTGGTGCCCAAGAAAATCCGGGACAGACTCCACATCTTACCGGGTACGGATCTTGAGCTGGAACTGGATGCCGACAGTATCAGGATCCGTCCGGCAGTTAACGAGCCTTCTCTGATCCACAAGCAGGGAGTGCTTGTCCACCATGGTTCCGAACTGACGACCCTGGACGTGGCGGAGTTCGTTGACCGGGATCGACGGAATCGCGCCGATCAGATCGTCGCGGAGGAACCGCTGGAATGAACATACTCTTCGATACGTCCGTTCTGGTTCCGGCTCTGGTTGACCAACTTTCCAACCATCCGGTCTGTTTTTCCGCGTTCCTGACGTACACCTCGGAGAATCACACCGGATGCTGTTCGACTCACGCACTGGCGGAATGCTATTCGGTGTTGACTGCTCTCCCCCTGCGGCGACGGATCAGCCCGGAGGAAGCGTCCAGGTTGGTAAACGAATCGGTAGTCCGCCATCTTAGTGTGATCGAACTCGATCTTGAAGATTACCGTAACGCCGTGAAGGCAGCTGCAGACCGGGGACTGGCGAGTGGTATCGTTTACGACGCGCTGCACCTTGCAGCTGCGAGAAAAGCGTCGTGCGATCGCATACTTACGTACAACATCAATCACTTTGCCGCGCTTGGAGCGACCGACATTACTGTTGCTTCGCCCTAGGTCTCGATACGTACAGATCCGTGATAGTGTAAACCTATGACCTATCCCGTGTTTCCCCGGGAGTTCGTTTTCGGTGCTGCTACCGCATCGTACCAGATCGAGGGTGCAGTCGCCGAGGCGGGACGGGGTGAATCGATCTGGGACGCGTTCTGCCGCAAGCCCGGAGTTATCAAGAACGGTGAAACCGGCGATGTCGCCTGCGATCACTATCACAGGTACCGGGAAGACCTGCAGATCATGCGGGACCTGGGCCTACCGGCGTACCGTTTCTCCCTGGCCTGGCCCCGGGTGATTCCCGACGGGGAGGGGGCGATAAACCGGCCCGGTCTGGATTTCTACTCCCGGCTGGTGGATGAACTGCTGACCGAGGGGATCCGGCCCTTTGTTACACTCTTTCACTGGGATCTTCCCCTGGCGCTGCAGCGTCGATACGGCGGGTTTGCGGACCGGCGGTGCATCGACGCGTACCTGCGGTACGTGGAAACGGTGGTGACCACCCTGGGTGACCGCGTAAAGGACTGGATCACGTTCAATGAGCCCTGGGTGTACGCGGTTCTGGGGCACCTTCTCGGCGTGCACGCGCCGGGTCTGCGCAGACCCCGGATCGCGTTCCGGGTGGCGCACCACCAGTTGGTGGCACACGGCCGGGCGGTAGAGTGCGTTCGAGGGATCCGGCCCGACGCGCGGATCGGTATAACGCTCAACCTTGCGCCGGTGCACCCGGAGGCAGGTGCCGCCGCCCCGGGGAGGCGCGCGGAGCGTGCGGTCCGCCGGGCGGACCAGTCCCTGAACGGGCTTTTTCTGGACCCGCTCTTCCGCGGTCACTACCCGGAAGCGTTCTGGCGACGTCTGAGTATTCTTCGTCCTCCCGTCCGTCCCGGAGATATGGAGACAGCCGCGACACCGATCGACTTTCTTGGCGTGAACAACTACACGCGGCACCGCGCGCGCTGGAGCCTGAGGAATCCGCCCTTTTTCTTCGCGATGGACGGAACAGATCCGCCGGAGCGGGAGTTCACCGGGCCGGAGGGCACGGAGTTTACCGCGATGGGGTGGGAGGTGTACCCGGACGGACTGTACGAGGTGCTGACGCGACTCCGGACCGAGTACGGCAATCCCCCCGTTTTCATAACCGAGAACGGAGCAGCCTTTTCCGATGAACTGTCTGATCGCGGCGGGACCGATGCGCCCTGCGTGGACGACCCGCGACGAGTGGCGTATCTCGACGCGTATATACGGAGCGCGCACAGGGCACTCCGGGAGGGGTGCGACTTGCGGGGGTACTTCGTCTGGACGTTGCTGGATAACTTCGAGTGGGCTGAGGGGTATTCCAAGCGTTTTGGCATCGTCTACGTCGATTATCCGACGCAGCGTCGCGTAGTCAAGGCGAGCGGCCGGTGGTACGCGGGTCTGATAAACGCTTCCCGCGCTTGAATCTCCCCGCCGGAACGGTACAATCGAACTTGTGAAAACAAGAGATGCAGCGTCCATGAGAACGCGCGTAGTATGGCGGATGGTGTTGCTTGCGGCGGTCCTGATCCTTCTTGCGTCCTGTGCTCCCGGTCACCCCCGGTTCGCCACGGAGGGACGTCCCGCGGGGTTCCTCTGGGGTATCTGGCACGGATGGATCGCGCCGTTCTCGCTGGTGGGGGGATTCTTCAACCCGATTATCCGGATCTACGAGCCGTCCAACACCGGGTGGTGGTACGACCTGGGGTTCTACCTGGCGGTGATCGGCGGCTTCGGGAGTATCTCCCTGGTACGACGACGCCGTGACGGGGACTGACCTGTTGGGCGATGACTGATCCGCGCGGCAACGCACACTTCAACGGTTATCTCGTACACGCCTGGTCGTACCGGGGGCAGATCCGTCTGGCCGGGCGGCTTGAGAACGGTGAGAGTTTTGCCGCAGTCGTTCCGCAACCCGCGCCGCGCCGGTTTGTCACCGATCCCGAGGGCGAATGGGAGAGTTTTGAGGGGGAACGGTTGCGCCGAATCGACGAGGGATCCCCGTCGGACACGGGTTCCGCCCCCAACCCGGGCCGGGATACGGGATTACCTCCGGCGGAGGAGTTCCTCCTCTTCCCGGCGATCCGGGGAACGTTGACTTTGCGGGGACCGAACCGCCCGGGCAACCGGGTGTCCCGCGTGTTCAACGATCCGACGATCGCGCCCTCCGACCACACGCCGGAGGTCACGTGGTCCGTCCTGGATATCGAGACCGACCGAAACGACACGGTCACGGCGATCTCGCTGGTGTGTGGCGATCGGGAAGCCGTTTTCTTCCGTGACGACCACGAGGGCCTCGACGGTGGCGTACGATCGAGCGCGCCGGGAGACGGTGCACGCGCCAGTACCGATGCGTCGCAGCCTGTCCGCGTTTACCGGACCGAACGGAACCTGCTGGAGGGGTTTGCCTCCACCGTACGGGAATGGGACCCGGACATCATCACCGGGTGGAACGTGGCGGAGTTCGATTTCACCGTGCTGGCGCGGCGGTTTGAAGCAAACGGTCTGGTATTCGATCTGGGTCGGGCGGAGGACGAACCGGCGCGCGTGCGCCGCACACCATCGGGATTGAGCCGGGTGGTCGTTCCCGGCCGCCAGGTGGTGGACGCGATGCGCGTCGTTCGGGGGTCCGGGCGGTCCTTCCCGGATATGCGCCTGGATACGGTAGCCCGGGAAGTTCTGGGGCGCAGCAAGACCGTTTCTCACGAGGGTGAGGAGGAGGTGGCGGAGCTGGAACGCCTGCGCCGTGAGGACCCGATCGCGTTCTGCCGGTACTGCCTGGAGGATTCCCGCCTGGTCCTGGCGATACTGGCAGAGACGGGCCTGGACGAGTTGACGCTGATCCGGGCCAACCTCACGGGGTTGAGTTTTGACCTTGCCTGGACGAGCATTCCCGCGTTTGAGCGGATTTACGCGCTGGAACTGGTCCGGCGCCGGGTACTGCCGCCGTCGGAACGCCCCGCGGTCGACGTTTCCGGAGCCGCCGGCGGCACCGTACTGGACGCTACGCCCGGGTTGTTCCGTCATGTCCTGGTGTTCGATTTCCGGAGTCTCTATCCCTCGGTGATACGCACGTTCAATATCGATCCTCTGGGGTATGCCCGTACGTCACAGGTCGCGCACGAGGGGTACGGCGTGTCCGCCACCACGACACCGCGCGAGGATAGCATCGTCGCGCCGAACGGAGCGCGCTTTTCCCGGGACGCGGCGATCCTCCCGGCGTTGATCGATACCTACTTCCGTGCCCGGGAGGAGGCGCTTGAAGCGGGGGATACGATCGCGGCGTTCGTCTACAAGATCCTGATGAACTCCTTCTACGGCGTGCTGGGATCGGCAGGGTGTATTTACGGCCGGAC
>SLRR01000151.1 GCA_007130865.1 Spirochaeta sp.
CGCGTCGGTGTATATCCCCCGTGGTTCGAACACGGTAATGAGGACGTAGTCTCCGCGGCGCAAGCTCTTCTGGAGAAGTTCCGGGAGGTCGGCGCGGAGATACGCGAGATTGAGATCCCTGGACTGGATACACTGCGGGTGGCACATCTCCTGACGATCACGCAGGAGATGAGAGCCTCCATGGAGGAGTACCTCCGCGCCGGATCTCACCGGTTCGGCAACGAAGCCCGGACAAATCTCGCCCTGGCGAGGTATCTCACCACCACCGATTACATCAAGGCGCAACAGGCGCGAGCTCGGATGATCTCTCGACTCGGCGAGCTGTTCCGATCCGTGGATGTGATCGCCACTCCAGCTACGGCCAACCTGCCGCCACTCCTCCACGGCAGCCGCCGATTGGACGGCGTCTCCGATATCCTCTCAACGCTGGAAACGATGCGCTTTACCGTCCTCGCCAACATGACGGGAAACCCGGCGGTTTCCGTCCCGGCGCGTTTTATCGCACCGCGCGGCGGCGGTCCCGCGGACACAACCGTCCCGGTCGCGCTGCAGTGCATCGGACGCCATTGGGAAGAACCACTGCTCCTGCGCATCGCCCGCGTAGCGGAGGAACTGGTGGAACGGCCGTCACCGCAGGTGTACCGTTCTCCCCTGGTGATCGGTTGAGCGGACGGCACGACGCAGGTGATATATAATAATCGTGGAGGTTCTACACCGTGTCTGATCCACTCGTAGAAAACAAGAACGTACGGCAACGACCGGACGAGGGATTCCGTCGCTGGTTTCTGAACGACTACTTCGACCTGATCCTGTGGTACGAGTCCGCTCGTGGTGAACTCACGGGATTTCAGCTCTGTTACAGCCGCCACCACGACGAGCGGGCGTTTACCTGGCAGCGGAACAAGCGGAGCAGCCACTTCGTTTCCAGCGGTGCCGACGAGCGCGGCATGCCCTGGATCGCTACGGCGATTCTCCATGGTGACGCCGGGCCCGTACCGGGGGAGGTCCTGCAGCGACTCCAGGAAGAGCAAGGCGAACTTGAGACCTCCCTGCTCCGGCTCGTGATCGACGCTGCCGAGGATTACAACCGTCGCGTCACGGAGAATAATGGGACGGCCGGTTCGTCCGATGGGTAAAAGAGACTCATTCGTCCCGCGCTGTCGCCGATTTTTTGGTTCATTTTGACTCAACACCGGTCTTTTTCCACCGGTAAAGTGCGCAGTAATGGCGCGCTTTTTTCCGCAACGTCACCGACCCGTCGCCGATATCGACGCTATATTTCACTACAATACAAGTACTTATAACTCATCAGCGATTTGGCACGCTTCTTGCTTTCATGTTAATGACCGTGACTGATCACGGAAAGAACCGGTAATTCAGGAGGTGCGATATGGATCTTGTTCGAAGTGAAAACGCGTACCGACCGTTGAGCGAGTTCGACCGCCTCCGGGAGGAGATCAACCAGCTCTTTGACCTGGGAACAGCCGGATCCGGTGCGCGGGGATTGTTCGACCGGAGCGTTTCGCCCCCGGTGGATAT
Source organism: Spirochaeta sp. (assembly GCA_007130865.1). Taxonomy (GTDB): domain Bacteria; phylum Spirochaetota; class Spirochaetia; order DSM-27196; family Alkalispirochaetaceae; genus Alkalispirochaeta. The sequence continues at coordinate 1,540 of SLRR01000151.1, forward strand.
CGTGGAAAACGACGATGGATTCGTGATCACCTGCGATTTGCCCGGGGTGGACCAGAAGAACCTGGACGTGAGCATCACCGACAACATTCTCACGATTCACGGCGAGAAGAAAGGTGAAAAATCGTCCGGCAAGGAAGAGACCGCCTACCGCCGCGAGATCTGGAGCGGATCGTTCCAGCGCACGCTCTCGCTGCCGGCGACGGCCGATCCCGACGCGGTCGGGGCGGAGATGAAGAACGGTGTTCTCACGATCCGGATCGGTAAGCGCGAGGAAGCGCGTCCGCGCCGGATCACCGTGGGCGTGAAGTGACGAGGAGGTGAGTACGATGGAAAAAGACGTAGCGACCCGAGAGAAGAGGACGTTTCTGGTCCCGGCGTACAACGTGAACCGCGAGGACGACGCGATCGTCCTCCGGATCGAGATGCCCGGCGTTGAGCGTGACAACCTGGAAATCACCGTGGAAAACAACCAGCTCTTCGTCACGGGACAGCGTCCGGAACCGGAGAAGACCGGTACGTGGCTCGTCCGGGAGCGGCGATGGGGCGACTTTCGCCGGGTCTTTACCCTGGACGACACGATCGATCCCGACGCGATCAACGCGGAGATCTCCAACGGCGTAGTCACGATGAGGATCGGCTTCAGAGCGAGCGCCAAACCACGCAAGATCGAGGTCAAAGCGAAGTAACGGCTGCCGGGATTCAGCAGGGAAAACGGGGCTCCCGCCGGACAGTTCCGGCGGGAGCTTTCTTTTTTACGATAGCGCTGCGCCGTGGCATGGCGTGATTCCGTTTGCGTGAACGACCGATTACCGGTATTCTTTGAACCAGGTATGCAACAATCCGAGGACAACGTCGACGAGCCCTGGCTCGAACTTTTCTGGGAGCACAGCGATGATGCCGCCCTGTGGGTTGTCAAAGGTATCGTACGGTCGTGCAACCACGCGGCGGAGCGGCTGCTCGGACCCGACGGGAACGGTATGTCCGGTCGCCCGCTGGACGAACTATGCAATCCCACCGCCGGCGAGGTAACGATATCTTCTCCGTCCGGAGAAGACGAGGTCTATACCGTGCGCCGCACTCCGGCACGATCGGACCACGCGGAACTGGTGATCCTCCAGGATATCACCGCAAACCGCCGACTCGAGCAGTCGCTCCGTGAACGGAACGCACAGTTGCAATCCACGCTGGAGAGTATCCCCTTCGACTTCTGGATGAACGACCTTGAGAACCGTACGATCCTCCAGAACTCTTACAGTCGTGATCTCTGGGGTAACCAGGCGGGCCACCACGTGTGGGAAGTTACCGACGACGCTCGGATACTCGCGTACTGGGAGGATTCCAACCAGCGGGCGCTTCAGGGAGAAACGGTAGTCGGAGAGCTCACGTACAGGATCGATGGTACGGACCGGGTATTTCGGAACATCGTTGCGCCGGTTCGGCTGGAACAGGAGATTATCGGTATCCTGGGACTCAACGTGGAGATATCGGATCTGAAACACGCTCTGGCGGACCGCGACACACTTCTGAAGGAGCTGCATCACCTGGTCCGCAACGATCTGCAGATCATCCTGAGCGCGATGAACCTCCACCGGAGCGGCGGGCAACTTTCAGCACCGCAAGTGCTGCAGCGGGTGGAACACCAGATCCACGCGCTTTGTCTCGTCCACGATCAACTGTATGCCGGGGGTCCCCTGAGCACGGTGGATCTCTCCGACGTGGCCGTCCGGGTTGCTCCCCGGTGCCCGGTCAATGATCCCGGCGGTCCGGTACTCTGCTCGCTGGAGCAGGCGATACCGATCGCGATCCTCCTGACGGAGCTTCTCAGCATTCTATCGGCGACTGCACGACGGCCCGGTAACAATCCGTCCGACGCCGGAGGAGGTCCGGCGATAGATATTGTACGTACCACCGACGGAGGTATCCTGATGGTAATCAGCGAGGGAAGCGCCGGGCACAAGTTCTCCGACCCTGTTACACCGGAAGACTTTACCGTCGTCCAGGGTCTGGTGGCGCAGCTGAACGGGACGTTCACGGTCGAGACTTCTCCGAGTTTCCGGATCGCTGTAACTATCCCCGCCTGATCCCGACTTTTTTGTTCCTGGTGGTTTCTCACGCAGCCGGGCGCTCCGCTCTTCCCGGGTGCCCCGCAAACCCGGTATATTCCTTTTTCATGGAATGGAGAGCGAGTCATATACTTGTCAAAGAGAAGAGCCTGGCGGAACAGATCCTGAAACGTCTTAAATCGGGAGGCCGATTTGAAGCGCTTGCGCGGGAGTATTCCACGTGTCCGAGTAAGTCCAAGGGCGGCGACCTGGGTTGGTTCGGTCCGGGTAAGATGGTCAAACCGTTTGAAGACGCCCTGGTCAAGCTTCGGCACGGAAGAGTCTCCGGCGTCGTACGGACGCAGTTCGGATACCACATAATCAAGAAAACGGGAGAGCGCTAGTGTCGCTCCGGGACGATGCGCTGGAGTACCACCGATCCGGTCGACCGGGCAAGGTTGAAATCATCCCTACCAAGCCGCTCTCGACTCAATACGACCTGGCCCTGGCTTACTCCCCGGGCGTGGCGGAACCGTGCCGGGAAATCGCCCGGGACGAGGACACAAGCTTTCTCTACACCGCTCGGGCGAACCTCGTGGCGGTCGTCACCGACGGCTCCGCCGTGCTGGGACTCGGCGATATCGGACCGGCCGCGGCCAAACCGGTGATGGAAGGAAAGTCGGTACTCTTCAAGCGTTTTGCCGGGATCGACAGCGTGGATATTGAGCTCCGCCGGACCAGTATCGACCAGTTTGTGGAAGCGGTAAGCGCCATGGAGCCGAGCTTCGGAGGGATCAACCTGGAGGA
>SLRR01000302.1 GCA_007130865.1 Spirochaeta sp.
ACCGGACAAACGATCACGTCGTCGCCGAACCAGTACTGGTCCCACGCCTCCCAGGCGGGTCCGCATTCGGGAACATCGAAGAAGAGCGGTCGCATCAGGGGGCGTCCGGAGCGCGAGGCTTCCTCCGCGGCGGCGAAAACGAAGGGGCGAATCGCTTCCCGCAGATGAGCGGCCCGGCGGAACGCTTCCAGAACCCAGGGTGCTTCCTGGACTTCCGCCACGTTCCAGGGAGTCCGGTCGACGCAGGGTTCCCGGTGATCGTTGAACTCGGAATGGTACTGAAAAAGTGGTGAGAACACCGCCATCGCGGCGGAACGGATATACAGCTCCGGATCGGGAAGAGGTCCGCTGAACCCTCCGATATCCCATCCGATGAGAGGAATTCCGGAAAGCCCCGCGCTCAGGACCGCCCGGTACACTGCTCGCATCGCTTCCCACGTGGAGGGCTGGTCGCCGCACCAGTGCAGCGGATACCGGCCCGCCCCGGTGAATCCGGCCCGGCTGAACGTTACGGCGTCACCGGAGCGGTGCAGCGTCGCTTCCCGGTGATACGCTTCCGCGTACCTGAGAGGATACTCGTTCCAGAGTTCCGCCCCGGACCGCCCGTCACCGTACCGGGGGTCGTATCCCCAGACGTGTTCTCCGCCGTCGGTCTTGAACCCGTCGATTCCCATCTCGTCCAGGAGGTACTGCCGTTTGGAGAACCACCACCGCAAAGCGTCCTGGTTGGTGACGTCCAGGACGAGGCTTTCCTGGAACCACGGGGGACGAACGCGATACGGCGTTCCGTCGGACCGTTTCACGGCGTACCCGTGCTCCACCATGTGTTTCCAGTCCGCGTCGTGCTGACGATGAGGTTCATCCTGGTGCTTGTAAATCGGTATCTGCCAGAGGAGCAATCGCAAACCCTCTTCGTGCAGTTGGTCCACCATTCCTTTTGGATCGGGCCAGAGGCCGCCCTGAGGAAACCGGAAGTCCCCGTATCGCAACCGTTCGGAGCCGCCCACCGCGTTGTATTCCGCGTCGTTCCAGATATAGAACGTTGACTCGTCGCTCCACGCCTCGATCACCAGCACCGACGCGGGGATATCGAGCTCCCGGGTGCGTTCCACAACTTCCATCACCCGCTTCCGGGAGTTCCACTCGTTTGAGCTCATCCACAGGCCGAACGCCCAATCCGGCGGTACCGCGGGACGCCCGGTCAGAGCGGTAAACCCCTGGAGTACCTCCGCGGGAGTTCCCCTCTCCACCCATAAATCAAGACCGGTGGTGGCGTCCGGTAGTTCCGCCGTGAGCGTCCACCGATTCGGGGAGGTGGCGGCCAGATCGTAGATCACGTTCCGCGAGGTGTGTACGTAATGGCCGTATCCGCGGGAGCTGAGAAAGAACGGGACCGGCATGTAGGTGCGATCATTCTGATGGCGGTACTGCTCGTACACCCGGGTATCCGTTACGGTACCGCGCCGATCGAGTCGGTCGAACCGCTCGCCGAACCCGAAGAAGCGCTCCTCCGCAGGCGCGTCGTGTTCCAGGACGAGACGTTCCGTCACCCCCGCGGGTCCCCCGGGAACGTGCTCCAGCCGGCACGCGAACAGACGCACCACAGCTTCCGCGCCTTTTGCAGCTTCTCCGCCTTCCGCGCCTTCCCGGGAACCGATCTCCACGGGAAACCCCGACGGGTTGTCTCCTAACCGGATCGCCGGTGCCGGCGTCAGAAAGCGCAACGGCACGGTCGTACCGTCGGAGAAGGAGAATTCCAGCGTCCCCGCCTGGTGCTGCCGCACCTGTACCGCCTGGAGCACGCCGCCGACCACAAACTCATAGTCCTCCGTTTCAACCGGTCCACAGGAGATACGGTAGGTCACGCGGGATCCCGCGGGAACTCCGGGCATTACCGCCCGCCAGTATGTCGTGGTCCGGGCCGGGGCGCCGTCGGTTGTCGTGGCGCCGCCGGGCGATGCGGCGTCGTCGTCCACGGTAGCTCCCCCGTACGCCGGGCCGCTCTCTTCCGAGGTCGCTTCAGGTGTCGCTCCAGAGATCGCGGCAGGTTCCGTGGCCGTTCCCGCCAATCCGGGACCGGAAAGGTACTCATCGGCACCCGGCTCGGTCAGTTTCTCCTGGGGTATCGCGTTTACCGTCCCTTCCGGACGCGTGCCTTCGCCGTCCGGCCCGGCAACCACTGACCACCGGACAAACGGTACCGACTGCCGCACCTTTGCGGAGGAGGAGGTAACGGAAAACCCGATCTCCACGGGCTCCCCTTCCAGGGGATGCCGGGGTGTTCGTTCCGTGGGGAGCCGGGAATAAGGATGCTCGTCACCAAGCGGTGCGTGATAGATCGTCATTAGTACATACTCCTTTAATCACGAGTCAGGGTTAGTTTCGAGTCACGGCCGGGAAAAGAAGATCATCCCTTCAGACCGCCCACCTGCAGACCTGCGCGGAAAAATCGCTGCGCCGCTCCGTACACCACCAGCACGGGCAGTACGGAGAGCATACTCCCTGCCATTAGTACGTTGTAACGAGTCGCGTATTGCCCCTGTATGCGGGTAAGCGCTACGTTCAGCGTCATTTTGACCTCGTCGGTCAATACCACCAGCGGCCAGAAATAGTCGTTCCACGCTTCCATGAACATGAGGACCGCCAACGTCACGATCACCGACCGGCAGAGCGGCACGATCACCGACGTGAAAATCCGCCCGGTCCGGGCACCGTCGATCGACGCCGCGTCCAGGTAATCCCGCGGGATTCGCAACATGTGCTGCCGGAGGATGAAGATCGCGAACGCGTGAAAAATCGAGGGCGCGAGCAATCCGGTAAAGGTGTTGATCAGTCCCAGCCGTCGCATCACGATGAAGAGCGGGATTATCGTCACCTGCCGGGGCATCATGAGCGTTCCCAGAACCACAAAGAACAACACCGTTCTTCCGCGGAAGGGCATCCAGGCAAAGACAAAGGCCGCCATCAGCGCGGGCAAGATCGTTATCACCACGGTCGCGACGGCAACGAACAGGCTGTTTCCGATCGCGCGGCCGAACGGAAATATCCGGAATACCTGCCGATACGGTTCCAGCGTGGGCGGCGAGGGAATCCACTGAATCGGCACCGCCGTCAGGGCGCCTCCCGTTTTGAGCGAGGTCACAAGCATCCACGCAAAGGGCATCATCAGGAAGACTCCCACCAGGGTTGCCGCGAGGTAGGTGAACAGCAATCCCGGCCGGGGATACCGGTACACGGAGTTACCCATCATAATGAACCCACGCTTTCTGCGCCCGGAATTGCAGCGCCGTCAGAAGGAAGATGATGAAAAAGAGAACCCAGGAGTACGCCGAGGCGTAACCCATCTCGTAGTACCTAAACGCGTAGGTGTAGATGCGTTCGAGCAGAACCCTCGTCGCCCCCTGAGGTCCGGCGTTGTCGGTCATAACCATGACCTGAGGAAAGAGCTGAAAACTGTTAATCAGCGCCACCACCACGACGAAGAACGTCACCGGTGAGAGCAGTGGCAGCGTGATAGTCCGGAATCGATACCACGGGCCCGCACCATCGATGCGCGCCGCCTCGTAAAAAGCCGGATCGATTCCCTGTAAACCGCCGAGAAAGATCAGCCCGAAGAACCCCACGTCCTTCCACACGCTGGCCAGCACGATCGCCGGCATCGCCCAAAGCGGGTCGAACAACCACCCGGGACCGGGAATACCAATGAACTCCAGCGCCGCGTTGATCGGGCCGTACCGGGGACTCAGGACCCATCGCCACACCAGTGCACCCGCTACCCAACTGGTTAGCACCGGAATGTAATAGATTACGCGAAAGACCCCTACCCCGCGAATCTCCCGCGCCAGAAGCGACGCCACCGCGAGCGATCCGGCGAGAATGAGTGGGATGTAGAGCACGATAAAATAGAGTGTGTTCCCCAGGACCTGCCGGAACTCCGGACTTTCCAGCACGCGCCGGTAGTTCTCGATCCCCACCACCGCGGGCAGCCCCTGGGGACCGCCGAGACGGGTGAGCCCGTCCCAGCGCGTCAGACTGATGAACAGCGATGCACCCAGCGGAACGAGATAGAAGAGCAACAGCCCTGCCATACTCGGCAGGAGAAAGTAGATAATCGTCCGTCCGGAGACGCGTATACCCCGTTCCATCCCGTTCCGCCTGACCTTTACCGCCGAATCTCTGCTTCGAGCTGCTCCTGGGCGTTCCGGAGCGCCTCCGCCGGAGCGGTCTGCCCCTGTGCAGCCGACTCAAGATGCATTGTAACGATATCCGCGACGCGGCTGAACTCGGTAATAACCGGAGGCGTCACCAGGTAATCCAGGGATGCAAAGACCGCTTCCCGGTTTTCGGGAGGTGTGCGTGAGGCGTACTCCGAGAT
>SLRR01000043.1 GCA_007130865.1 Spirochaeta sp.
TCTCTCCGAGTGATTGCAGGAGGTGTTCCGTTTCTTCAGGAAACTCGGCGTGGCGCCGGCGAACCCCCGCGACGAGTGCCTTTGTATCGGTCTCCCGGGGTACCGATCCCACCACCAGGTGCAGCGGAGGAAGAGCGTATGGCCGTGCCCGTGGAAGGCTCGACTGAAGGGAATCCGACCGCGGACGTCCTGTCCGGGGTAGTTCCCGATCCCGGTCAAAGAAGAACGCCTGGGCCCCTCCCAGGGCACTTATGCCGGTATCGATTCCGCTTGGAGTCCCATGAAAGAACCGTTCCAGCCGGTGCGCCAGAAGCCAGATCCGGTACGGATCCGGGCGGGAGGGGCTTGTCGAATAGTCCAGACCACCGTGGCGATCGTTCGGCTCGGCCGGGGATTGCTGGTCCAGGACCAACCGTGCCAGGGCGGTACAGAGCGCGGCGCTGGACCCGAATCCGCTGCTCAGGGGGAGTTCGGTCTCCACGCGAAGCAATCCCGGCGGCAATGCCTTTTCCTCCGGGGCTCTGGAGGACTCGAAGAACTCTCCCAGGGTCCTCTCCAGGTGACGGAAGAACAGCTCCTCGTCGAAGAAAGGAGCGCCCGCGCCGGAGTCCGCTCCGCCGAACGCGATCGACCACCGATTCTGTCGGACTTGTTCGTACTCCACCGTCAGGCTTGGTTTCAGGGCGAGCCCGAGCGCGGGATACCCGTAGACCGCGGCGTGTTCACCGAAGAGCAGCAATTTGCCCGGCGCACAGGCACGACGCACCGTAACGGCCAGGGGCGCGGTTTCCGTCCGAAGTCGCACGCTATCGTCAGGTCCGTTTTCCAGGCGGTGCCTGCGTTCATCCAAGGGGAACCTCCTCCCGACGTAAGCCGTCACGTTCCGGCAGAAGTTCGCTGAAACCCCGGGTTGCCAGCTTCTGAATCTCGTCGGGGTCGTAACCGCGAAGGAAGACCACCGCCTGTTCGTCACCGGCGCCGACGGGTTTGGCGGTCCAGTCGGCGTTCCGCCCGTCGAGCGCCTTTGTGATCGACGCGGTGATATTGCCGGGGAGCTCCGCCGGCACGCCGATCTCCCGGCCGATTACCTGTCCCAACTCGCGGGCGGCCTGGAGCGCGGCGGTGAATGCGGTCCATGAGTCGGCTTCCGCCAGGGTATGTACGAGCGTGTTGAAACGGTTGATCAGCGCGTCTGCGTCGGATCCCGGGGGATAACGACGATCGAAGGCCTCCACCGCCGGGGAACTCGCCACGGGCGAAGGGCCGCTCCAGGTCATCATTCTCACCCCCTCCGCTTCCCAGCGATCCACCAGGTCGAGCTGGTCCCACCGGGGGGGCTCCCCACCGACGAAACGGATCGCTCCTCCCAAAATACTGCTGGTCACGTCATACCCGCTTCCTCGCCCTCCCTGGAACATCCGGTGTGCCCGTACCGCTATTCTCAGCAACGCTTCCCTGTGGCGAAGCGGATCGATACCGCTCAGGTGGAGTACCGCCGCGGTGAGAAGAACGACCGCCACGGCGCTCGACCCGAGACCGCGCTTTCGCCCGGTGCGGGGTTCAAAGAAGGGTGAAGTATCGATCGTTACCGTGGTGGACGGGGGCGGCGCGCCGTTCTCCCGGGTTGCGTCGTCCCGGTCCGCTGTGAAATCCGCGATCTCTCGGAGTACCGGCGGGACGATCGACGTCCTTGCGCCGGCGACGCCTTCCGGAACGGTACGTACCTCAAGTCCGGGAATCGCCGGGGTGGCGCTCCGGGAGGCGTGGTGAAGCGCCCGGCGGAACGCCCGGGCCGATTCCGGCGTGTGCATTGCGTCCTCGATCCGGACTGTCGCTCGGGGACCCACGGCCAGCGCGATGCCCACTCCGCCGGGCCTGGTTACGGCGTATTCGCCTGCAATAAGGATATTTGCCGGAGCGCTCAAGAGAGTCACGGCGGTTGTTCCTACCGATCGACAGTCGCGCCGGGGCCAACGGCGCTGATTATCGCCGGCACCGCCAGAATGTCGCGAAACGTCTCCACCAGGAGCTGTGCGTTGTCCCGGTCGGTAAAGACTTTCACCTGCGGGCCGGCGTCCATCGTCTCCCAGGCGGGGACTCCCTGGGCGCGCAGTTCCTCCAGTGCCCGGATAATCTCCACGGACTCGGGGCGCCAGTACAGCACCGGCGGCGTCGCGCTGATCATCGTTGCAAACATACGGAGATAGCTTGTCCGGGAAGCCTCCCCCAGGCGCTGCAGGTCTCGGTGGCGAATCGATTCTTCCACCTCCCGAGCGAGGTCCGGCGCGTCTTTCGTCCAGGCGAAGTAGTACGGCGAGGTATCCCGGGTACGGTTCATCGCCTCCCGGGACGAAAGCGGTTTGGCGGCGGTGGTCACCGGGAGTACCACAACCCGCAGGTCCGGCCACCATTCTTCCGGATGCAGCTGAACCGCCGAGAGGGATCCTGCGTCCCACCGGGTAAATCCTCCGTAGACGCTGCGGCATGCTGAACCGGACCCGATCCGGGCGAGTCGCGAGACCCGTTCCGCGTCAAAGGCGCCGGTGAGCGCCACGCAGGATGCCGCCGCCAGTGCGGCGAAACCGGCGGCGGAGCTGGCAAGGCCTGCGGCGGTCGGAAAATCGTTGCGTGACTCCACCTCAAACCAGAGGCTCTCCGAGTCAGGCAGGTCGGCACGAACAGCGTCGAAGAACGGTCGGAACCGCCGCGCTTCCTGCGGCACATCGTCCAGGACGATGCGATCCGGCGGGGCGTCGCCACGGCGGTCCCGGTATACCCGGACCGTGGTTTCCGCGGTCATCGCTTCCAGGGTTACCGCTACGCTTGGAGTTGCGGCGATATTGATACCGTTGCGCTGCTTGCCCCAGTACTTCGCGATAGCCAGGGACGGATGTGCCCGGGCGTGACCGGTACGGACCAGGCCTTCCGCTTCGGCTATCATGACTCCCGCCGCAACGTCGCGAGGAGGGTTTGTGCCGCCTCCAGATTGAACTTTCCGGCGTTCCAGATCCGATCCGCCAGATCCTGGATCTCCTGGTGTCTCGCCCCGGCTTTCCAGGCCAGGCGCCGGGCGTGGCGGCGCATATGACCGTGCTGGATTCCCTCGCTGACCAGGGCGGAAATCGCCGCGAAATTCTGCGCCAGGCCCAGTGCCGCGGCGACCCGTTGGAGCCGGGATGCCGACGGTTCAACCGAGGAGTCCATGAAGAGTACTTTCAGGGCAAAACTGCTCACCGGGTGGAACCCCACCGCACCGCCGACGGTCCCCATCGCCAGGGGCAGTTCCAGGGATCCTTCCAGGCATCCGTCCTGAACGCGGTAATCCGTGAGGGCCCGGTACTCACCATCCCGAGCGGCCCAGGCGTGAACCGCCGCTTCGATCGCGCGCGTGTCGTTACCGGTGGCTGTAGCCAGGGCGGTGATTCCATTCATTATGCCCTTGTTGTGTGTCACTGCGCGCAACCGGTCGGTGTGGGCGAACTCGTTTGCCCGGACGATCCGCTTTGCCATGGTGGGACCATCGTATGTACCGCGGGCGAGTTTCTCCACGGGTATCGAGAATGACGCTCGCGACCGTCGCCGGGGCGCTCCGTTGGTGAGGATCGCCATCAGTACCGTACCGCCGGTGATGCGTTCCAACGGTGACCGCAGCGCTTCCGCGGCGGTGTTGATCAGGTTCGCGCCCATGGCGTCGCAGGTATCCACGTGGAGGTACACCACGAACAAACCGGAATCGGGAAGCACCGTCGCCTCGATCCCTCGGTACCCGCCCCCTCGGGCGGTCATCGGTTGCAATATTCCAGTCAGCTCCCGGTGGAGATCCCGTTCCGCTTTTTGCACAGCCTCCACCGCGCCGGGGCCGGTATCGTCGATCGCGATCTGGGCGGTCATAACCTGCCCGGTACCGGCGGTCTCAAATCCGCCCCCCCCGCGGGAGATCAGCTGCCCCGCAAACGTGGCGGCGGCGACTACCGACGGTTCCTCCACCGCCATGGGAATATTCGTCCTGATTCCGTCGATCCTGATTCCCGTGGCGATGCCCAGCGGAACCGGCATCACCCCGACGGCGGATTCCACCATCACGTCTGCCAGGTCGACCATCTCCTCCGCCGGGGCGGAGGCTTGCATTTCCTGGGGGGACAGTTCAAGAAGCGATTCCAGGATCCGCCGCTTCTCTCTCGGGGAGAGTTTGCGGAATGATGAGGGGAGGACAGGGGTATCTTCCTGCAGGGGGTGCGCAGTATCAGCCATCAGCGAGACTCCTTCTGCTTGGTGTTTGCTGCCGCCGGTGGACGTCGCCCGGCTCCGCTTGCCCCGGTGCCGTCGTCAGGGCGCTTCTCAGCGCTGCCGCATCGTCCCGGAGGGATCGTGCCAGCATGAGCGGAGCATGACGCAGATCCCCGGTGGTGGGGCAGCCGGCGAGCGCGGTGGCGACACGCAGCACTTCTTCCAGGCGCCGTCCGTAGCGGATCGCTTCCTCGATGCCGCCCTGTTTCAGGGCTCGAACAAAGGGTAAAGCGATTCCCGCGGCTTCCGCTCCCAGGGCCAACGCCTTGGCTACGTCCAGACCGGTGCGGATTCCGCCGGAGGCAAGCACTCCCGGCTGAGTCCGATCGAGGCACGCCAGAACGAGGGCCGTGGGCAGGCCCCAGGCGTCAAACTCCCGCCCCGCCTCGTCGAGCACCTCCTCCGCGGTGCGGCGGTACGACTCAACGCGGACCCAGTTGGTTCCGCCGGCGCCGGCAATGTCCACGTATGCTGCGCCGGCGGCACGCAGGAGATCCACCTCCGCCGGGTTAATTCCGAACCCCGTCTCCTTGACGATCACCGGAACGGGCGACCTTTCGGTAAAGCGTCGGATAGAGTCCAGAATACCCCGGAAGTCCCGGTCTCCCCCGGGCTGAAACAGCTCCTGTCCGGGATTGAGGTGCACCGCGATCGCGTCCACCGCAAGGGTGTCCGCCAGCCGGTATATCTCATCGTGTCCGCCCTGTGGCAGCTGGACGCCGCCGATATTGGCAAAGACCGGTATCGACGGAGCATATTCCTTCAGTTTGAAATCGGCAATTACCTCGGGTTTGCGCAGGAGAATCCTGATCGATCCCATTCCGACGGGAAGTCCCAGTTCCGCCGCTACCGCAGCAAGGTCCTTGTTGGTCCGATAGGCTTCACGGGAACCACCGGTCATGGAGGAGATGAAAATCGGCGCGGCGCAACGGTGTCCAAGAAACTCGAAGGTGGTATCCACCGCATCGGCGTCAAGCTCCGGTAGAGCGCGGTGAATGAGATGAACCTCTTCCAGGCGCGTTCCGGACGTTTCAACCCGGTACCGTTCCCGGTCCAGACAGATCTCCAGGTGCTGCGTCTTGCGTCCCGCAATCTCGCCGGTATCGCTCATTGGCCCCCGCGCTCGTATAGCCGGTAGCCGTCCTCCCGGATGCCCGCCAGGTAATACCGTCCCGCGGGAACGTCTCCGTTATCGGCGATCGGACCATGGTGGAGCGTCTGTGTCTCCTCCCGGACAAACTCACGGTACGTAGAGAAGTCCGCCGGTACGCCGGCGGCGAGGTGCTGCTCCAGGTCCCACCGAGCGATGACGTCCGGCGCCTTTTCCGCTATCGTGGCGCTGATTACCGTCATGGTGTTGCCGGAGCCGTAAGAAGCGAGGAGGATCTTCTTCCCCACGATCTCGCTGCCTTCCGCACGGAACCTCTCCCAGAGCGTATACATGAGACTGACGTAGGCGGAGGCGGAATAGGTGTTACCGAAATATCGGATCGCTTCGATTCCGTCCTGAAAATGTCGCTCCTCCAGAAACTCTCGCGCCGAATCGGGGCTTTCTCCAAGGTGCCGTTCCACGAGGCGGGTCATCCCGGTTACCGCCATGCGGTGGAACGGTACGTGCACGACGAAAAGGTCCGTGGACCGGAGAGCCTCCGCCGGGTCGACTGCACGACGCGCGCAGTGATCGAGAAACGCTGCGTCCAGAGCTTCGTTGTAGCAATCCACGGAGTAACGTCCTTTTACGCGTGCCGTAATCGAACCGAGGGGGCGAAAGAAATCGTCCACGTCGCTCGAGGCGAGTCCGATCGAGGAAAGGTCCAGTTCCAGCAGACTTGGTTCCTGCTCCACCAGCATCGCCACCGCACCGGCTCCCTGCGTGATCTCCGCAGTTGACGGCGTCTCGTACCGGGCAACGTCGGTGCACGTCACGACGCCGCTGTCACCGGGGTGGTCGCCTGCCTGGAGCAAGGCCGCCACACCGGCCAACGCGATCGTCCCGCCGGCACAGGCGTGCTGCACCTGGAACGTGGAGATCTCCTTCGGCAGGGTTACACCGGCGCGTTGCAGGACCCCCTGCAGATACGCCGAGATCGGCTTTGACATGTCCACGGAGGATTCCGTTCCGGTGGCCAGATAACGCACCCGGTCCGCCGATCCTGCTGCGTCACCGCGTCGCAGTAACTGGTCCGTCGCTTCCGCGGCCATCGTCACCGGATCCTCCCAGGGGTGCGGAAATCGCATGGAGACCTGGTTTGTGGACTCGATCGCGCGCCGGAGTCGTCGTTCAAAGGAAGGATCCTCGTTTGCGCGTTCCGCCAGAACGGTACTCAGATCGATCTTCGGGGTCGGTACAAAGAGCGCCATATCACTGATGCCGACCATTTTTTTCATGTTATTCTTTTCTCCCGCCTTAACAAAATTATACGGTCACCGGACCGACTAACTCAATGGCCGCTCCGAAAGAATCGATATCATCGTTTCGTTGTTCATCTTTGCCGGTCCGTCGCGTCCAGGAGCGCTCTCACGTAGTCCGGCAGGTCCGGCGGCCGTCGACTGGAGACGATATGGCCATCGGTAACGACCGGTTCGTCCACCCAGATCGCGCCGGCGTTCGTGAGATCGTCCCTGATTCCCGGGGTGCTCGTGACGGTACGGCCCTTGAGAATACCCGCCGACGCGAGAACCCATCCGGCGTGACAGATCTGGCCGATCACCTTTTCCCGGCGATCCATCGCCCTGACAAGATCCAGCACCGCCTCATAGCGTCGGAGCATGTCGGGAGCCCAACCTCCGGGTACGAGGAGAACATCGTAATCCTCCGGCGAGACGCTCTCAAAACTGTGAGAACTCTCGGCGGGAACGCCGTACTTGCCGTGCCAGGTGGTGCCGGCTTTGTCCCCCAGAATGTGTACGGTGTGGCCTGCCTCGCGCATGCGCAGGGTGGGGTACCAGAATTCGAGATCTTCGAAGTTTTCGTGTATCAGGCTTGCTATCAGCATCGTCCGCCTCTCCTCATGTTCCAAATATCTAGCCTGGCGATCGATTTGTCACCACCAGGAGTAAAAAAACGCGTAATCCCGGTTCCTGGATTATACCCGCCTTGCGGTGGATTGGAAAATCCTGTAACGATAGCGTCGTGCGTTACGCGGCTCTTGTTTCCGGCGGAGTCGACAGTGCCGTGGCGTTGCACGAGATCGCCCGCCGCGTCCCTGGACGGATTACCGCCTACTATCTCAAGATCTGGCTCGAGGACGAGGTCTCGTTTCTCGGTGAGTGCCCCTGGGAGGAAGATTTGCGGTATGCCCGGGAGGTATGCGCAGCAGCGCAGGTTCCTCTTGAAGTGATCCCTCTGCAGGAGGAATACTACCAGCGCGTGGTGGGATATACCCTGGCGGAGCTCCGCGCCGGTCGGACGCCTTCGCCGGATATCTTCTGCAACCAACGGGTGAAGTTCGGCGCGTTCCTCGAAGCGATTCACCAGGAAGCGGACCGGGTGGTTACCGGGCATTACGCGCGGGTCCAACGCTCGTCCGACGGGGACCAGGCGCGGCTGATGATGGCCCCCGATCCGGTCAAAGACCAAACCTACTTTCTCTCCCACCTAACGCAGGAGCAGCTCCGCCGGGCGGAGTTCCCCCTGGGTGGTTTCAACAAGGACGAGGTGCGGGCCCGTGCGCGGGAGCTGCAACTGAGCAACCGGGACCGTCCCGACAGTCAGGGAATCTGCTTTCTCGGTCGAATCCGATACCGCGACTTTGTACGTCATTACCTGGGTGAGCGGGAAGGGCCGATCCTCGAATACGAGACGGGCCGCGAACTCGGGCGGCACGGAGGAGCCTGGTTCTACACGATCGGTCAACGGCAGGGCCTGGGCCTGGGAAACGGGCCCTGGTACGTTACGCACCGGGATATTGAGTCCAACGTGGTAACGGTCTCGCACAGTTCCCGTGTATCGGAACGGGCGCGCGATACGTTTGAGATCGGAGAGATTACCGCGATCGCCGACGACCCGGAACTCTGGTACGCTTCGTCTACGCTGAAGCTTAAATTGCGTCACGGCCCGGACCTGATCGCGTGTTCTCTGGAGCGATCCTCCCGTGGATTCCGTGTTCGTATGGACCGCTCCGACCGGGGGGTAGCGCCGGGGCAGTTCGCTGTTCTCTACGACCCTCCCGAATGCCTCGGAGCGGGGAAGATTCTGGCCCCGGAAGATACACCGGAGGACACACGGTGATTCCCGTCAGCATCGCGCCCATGATGGACTGGACCGACCGGCATTACCGGTACTTCGCGCGTCGCCTGACGCGGCATACCTTTCTTTACACGGAGATGATCACCGCCTCGGCGATCATCCACGGAGACCGGGACCGTTTACTCGCGTTTCACCCGGATGAACACCCGATCAGCCTCCAACTCGGCGGGGATGACCCCGAGGGGCTTGCCCGGGCGGTGGCGATCGCCGAAGCGCACGGGTACGATGAATACAATCTCAACGTGGGGTGTCCGAGCGACCGTGTTCAGGATGGGAACTTCGGAGCGTGCCTCATGGCGGATCCGGATCACGTGGCCGATCTGGTTCGTGCCATGCGCTCCGCCACCGACCGGCCGGTGACGGTAAAACACCGGATCGGTATCGACGGCCGCGAAACGTACCAGGAAATGCGGGACTTTGTGGACATCGTCGCCGCTGCGGGTGTAACGAACTTCACCGTCCATGCCCGGATAGCGATACTGCAGGGACTCAATCCCAAGCAGAACCGCTCGATCCCTCCGATCCGGTATGAAGATGTGTATCGCCTCAAACAGGAGCGCCCCTACCTCAAAATCGAACTGAACGGTGAGGTTAAGACGGTAGCGGCCGTCCGGGAACACCTGCGCCACGTGGACGCCGTGATGATCGGTCGCGCGGCGTACGCAAACCCCTCGATTCTGGCGTACCTGGACCGCGAGATTTTTCACGATACCCGTGCGGGGATCGTCACGAGGGAGGAGGTGGTCCGGGGAATGCTACCGTACCTGGACCAGGTTGTCGCGGAAGGAACCCCTCCACGACGCGTGTTCAATCATATGCTGGGACTCTTTTCCGCACGGCCCGGAGCGCGCTCCTGGAAGCGTCACCTCAGCGGCAGGCTACCCGATCTCCCTCCACGGGATATTCTTGAGAATGCGCTCCTCTCGGTTCCTGAGAACGTCCGCCGGGAGCCCCTGTCTATCGCCGCAGGCGTCACGTGACGGATTTACCGCCGATGTCGATCGGCTTGTAACACGCTTTGTCCCGTAATACACTGTCGCTTGTGAAAATACGATCACAAATACGCATACTGATCATCGCCATGCTGGTGATGTTTACCGTCGTCGCCGGGGGTCTGGTGATAACCAATATCGTGGCCGCCCAAATGGACGATTTGAATCTGGCAACCAATATCGCGGTTCGAAACGTGTATCGCCTGACGGATATAAACAAGGAGCTGCTTGTCACCAACCGGCAGGTTGATACGCTCGTGGAAGACTGGGATGCGCATTTTGAATCGTTTGACCGGTCGCTTATGATGCTCTCCGATCATCCCGCGATGCGCTACGTTCCTTCTCAGCTGCTGTCCTCGCTTGAACGGACCCAGGCCGTGTGGGCCCGTTCCCGGGACCGTTTTGTCCAGGCTCGCCGGGAGTTGGAAGAGATCATCCAGGAGGATACGGTGCCTCCCTTCCGTAAGCGCGGTCTGCTTTCCTTCAACCAGTACCTGGTGGAGACCGGGGGACACGGCAGACTGCAGTTTCAGGTATCGCAATTGATTACGGAGCTCCGTGCGTTTGACGTGGCCGCCCGGGACCTGGTGGAGGGAAACCTTCTCAGCGTCGCGGATGAGATCGAGATCAGAGCGCAGGAGGTTCGTACGTTTTTCCAGCGAATTCTCGCCGGCGCAGGATCGCTGGCGGTCGTTCTTGCGCTGGCTTATGCGATAATCTTTACGCGGCGTCTGACCGCCCGGGTCAGCGAGATGGACCAGGCGATGACGCGGGTAGCGGAACGGGACGTCACCGTCCGCGCCGGCGTGACCGGTACCGACGAGCTGGCGGGATTGGCGGCTAACCTCAATCAGATCCTCTCGGTGATCCAGGACTTTGTCATCTCCGTACGCGACGCGGTAAAAAAGGCGGACGAACTCAAGGATGCACTCGCCTCGGGTACCGCCGAGAGCGCGTCCGCGCTCCACCAGATCAGCCAGAACATCGCCTCCATCACGGGAGAGTTCGACAAGCTCAACACCGGAATCGAGCAGAGCACCAGGGCGGTTACCGATATCGACCACCGTGTCCAGGCGCTACGCGAGAGTATAGAACGGCAATCGGAGCTCGTACGGCGCAGTTCCACCTCGATCGACGAGATGAACGGTTCCATCCATGAGGTGACACGACTCTCTCAGGATCGCCGGGATACGGCGGAGCAGCTGGTGCAGGTGATCCTTAACGGCGGAGAGCAGATAGAGAACACCAGCGCGACGATTGACGACGTGACCGCCGAGATCGACGACATCCTGGAGATCATCGAGATCATCAACGCCGTGGCGGAACAGACCAATCTGCTTTCCATGAACGCGGCGATCGAGAGTGCCCACGCCGGTGAAGCGGGTAAAGGGTTTGCCGTGGTAGCGGAGGAGATCCGCAAACTTGCGGAGAGCACCAGCGAAAACGCGTCCAAGATCGACGCTCTCCTCAAATCGATTACCGGAAAGATCCGCAACGCTCGCGAGGCAAGCCGTGCCGGAGCGAGTACGTTCGAGACGATCAACCGCGACGTAGAGCTCTTCCGGAACGCCATGAGCGATATCAGCGCCAGTATGCAGCAGCTCAGTCAGGGCAGTTCAGCGATCGTGGAAACCACGCGGGAGATCTCCGGGATCACCGACACGGTTCACGAATCCGCCGGCACGATCGCGGACAACACCCGGGAGATTTCGTCGGTTATGGATCAGGCGGGGTCGATGTCGGGAACGATCGCCGGAGGAATGTCGGAGATTGACAACGGAGCGCGGGAGATACTCAACTCCCTGACCGATATTTCCAGTCTCTCCGACGAGAGCCGGGAACGTATGCAGGTTCTCGCGGAGCTGGTGGAAACGTTTCACGTAGACCAGGCGGAGTCGGCACGATCCACAGCGGCTCCGGAAGCAGAAGAGACCGGGGTTGCTCCGGTTATCGCGGAAGAGAAAACGTCGTAAACCGGTGTTCCGTCACGTGGTGATAACGCTCGCCGGGACGCAGCACGATCGAGGGAAACTCAGGCCTGTTGGGAGCATCCGGAAAGTACTGACACTCCAGACAGAGTGCTTCCTGGCCGCGTAGTTTCCCGCTGTGGCGGCCCGTTTCCCCCGCCAGGTTGTTCCCCGAATAGAAGTGAACGGCGGGATACGTGGTGGATACGGTCATCATCCGGCCGGATCGCACGGACCTGACCGCCGCGGTCTCCCGAAGCTCCGCCGCGGCGTTCTCGGACCACCCCGCGATCGCCAGGGAGTGGTCAAACCCGTTAACGCCGACACGCTGCAGCTCTTCAAAACCCGGTCGAATCGGTTTCCAGGCGGAGAAGTCGAAAGGTCCTTCCGCAACCGGCAGAAGACGTCCCGTGGGTACCGCTTGCCGGTCCGTCTCCGCCACACCATCTGCCGCGAGGTAAAGCTCGTGGTCGAGAATCGTCGCCTCCCCGGAGAGGTTCCAGTAACAGTGGTTGGTCAGGTTTACGACGGTGGCGTGATCGGTTTCCGCGTCAAAGGTGAAGCGGAGGACGTCGTCGTCGGAGAGCGTCACGGTGCAGCGCGCCAGGAGCTCTCCGGGGTACCCCTCCTCCCCGGCGGGGCTCGTCCGTGACAACGTCACACCGGCGCGGCGGTCCTCACGGATGACCTCGGCGTGGTAGATCTGCTTATCAAAACCGCGGACACCGCCGTGGAGGTGGAGGTCGCCAAGGTTGGACGGGAGGGGGTATCTCGTGCCGTCCAGCGTGAACCCGCCCCGGGAAATGCGGTTGGCCACGCGTCCCACCAGTGCTCCGTAGTAGGGGTGTCCCTCCAGGTATTCGCGCAGGGTGTCACGAGCGAGGGTGATCTCACCGAGAGTACCGTCCCGATCGACCGTCCGGACGCTCGTGATGATTCCGCCCCAGTTGGTAAGGTTAACTTCGGTACGCCGGTTGTTACGGATCGAGAAGAGTTCGGCCACCATGCCGTCGGGCAGGCGGCCGAACTCCCGACTTGATACGTCCAGGGACATCGTCGGTCCGGAATCAGACCGGGGGACGGGCGACGTGTTCGTCCGCCTTGAGCAGCATCTTGACGTATTGCGCTCGCCGGTAGGTCCACTTGTCCGGGGTCTTGTCGACGCTGAGCTTACCCCGGAAATCCTCGAGGCGCTGGTAGCCTTTGCGGTCCATCCAGCTCTCGATCTCCTTGAGAATACTCTCGATCACGGTGATCCGGTTCCGGTAGAGCGTGCTCACCGCCTGGAAAACGTCGGCTCCCGCGAGCAGTACTTCAATCGCGTCCTCACCGGTGTGAACACCGTTGGATGCACAGATCGATCCGTTGATTTTTCCGTGGAGCAGGCCGGCAAACCGAAGCGCCATGCGGTGGTCGTTGGACGTGCTCAGGTTGAACGGATACTGCCCCGTTTCCTTCTCGATATTGAAACTCGGGTGGAAGAGCCGGTTAAACAGTACGAATCCGCCCACGCCGACCTTGTCCATCTTGCTTACGATGTCCAGAGGACTTGTATAGAACGGGCTGAGCTTCACGGATACCGGAATTTTGACCTTCTCTTTGACCTGTCGGAGCGCGTCGAGCTGTTCCGCCTCGATCTCGTCGGCGCTTCTACTGAAGTCCACGGGGATCGCAAAGAAGTTTAGTTCCAGGGCATCCACGCCGGTTTGTTCCATGCGAACAGCCCATTCCGCCCACGTCGCCGGTGTAATGCAGTTGAGGCTTCCCACCACGGGAATACCTACTGCTTCCTTGGACTTGCGTACCCACATGAGGTGTTCCTCGGGCCCGGCGTGTTTGATTTCCGGAAAAAGATCCTGAATCTCCGCGTCCAGGTTGTCGCTGATCGTCAGTTCCTCGTCCATGCGGAGTTTCTGCATGTTTATCTGTTCCTCGAAGAGCGACTGGATCACCACCGCCCCGGCGCCGGCTTCCTCGATCTTCTTGATCGAGTCCATGTGCGCGGTCATGCTGCACGCTCCCACCACCAGGGGGTTCTTCAGGGGAATACCCATATAGTTCGCTTGCAGGTTTGCCATCGTTATTGCTCCTTAGTCTATGTTTGTGCCGAATACGTCAACATTGTAGTTGCACCGCCGTCTGCCGTCAACGAGCAGGTTCAGACGAGCAGCTTCATACGGGAGGATGGTCTGGATTTTACATGCTCGGTACGGTAAGGTTCGACCATGAATCCGATCGTATTTGACGACGTTACGTTCTCATACCCGCCGGACGACGCGGATGAATTAGACGCACGGGAGCTTGAAGCGGAGTCCGGGCCTGCACCGGTGATTTCACAACTCTCCCTGGAACTCCCTGACGGTCTGACGTTCGTAGTCGGGCCGAACGGGATCGGCAAGAGTACGCTCATGCTCCTCGCGGCGGCGCGGCTTTTTCCGCAGTCCGGGACGATCACCGTGATGAATGAGCCTACCGGGAGCTACGCCGACGCCGGGTTTGATCCCGATCTGGAGGAGCGGCGAAACCGTGTGGTTTCGTTCGTGTACCAGAATATGGAGTTTGAGACGGAGTCTCCGATCGGAGACGTGTTGGAGGCGGTCGCTTCAAACAGTGTAGATCCCGGAGAGGCATCGGATCGGTTCCGGGAAATTCTCGAGGCGGCGGACCTGAAGGAACGGCTGGATGCGCACATGCAGGAACTCAGCAAGGGTGAGATGCAGCGCGCGATCGTCGCGATGAGCCTTCTTTACGGGTCGCCCATCGTCATGATGGACGAACCGGTGTTTGCGGTGGAGCCTGCCCGGGCGGAGCGACTCTTTGAGTATCTCCGGGAGAGCTGCCGCCGGAGGAACCATTCCATTTACGTCAGCGCGCACGACGTGCAACTGGCCCGGACGTTTTCCGACGCCGTGATACTGATGCACGCCGATCGACTGGTGGAAACGGGAAGCCCCGCGGAACTGCTGGATAAGCATCGTCTGGAAGAAGCGTTCAAGGCGCCCTGGGATACGCTTTATCGGCGGCAGGCGCTGTACCGGGAGTTTCTCATTAAGTCCGGCGACGCCTAGTGTCCCGGTGGGCGCACTCGCTACAGACGCCCTTGCCGCGGGCGCGTGTATCGCCACATCAGCTCGCCCGTTTGAACTCTGAATTCGCGTGAAACTCGATCTTCGGATGGCTTGTCATGTTGGAATTGAGTATCCACTCCGACTCGGCCAGGTAGACCGGTTTCTCGTCCTTGTCAAAGACGATGTTGCGGTCCCGGTAACGCATGAACTCCTCCAGCGCTTTTGGATCGGAGGAGGTGATCCAACGCGCCTGGGTATAGGGTAGTGGCTGAAAGCGACACGCCGCGCCGTACTCGTGCTCCATTCGCCAGGCGATCACGTCGTACTGTAGATCCCCCACGGTTCCCACGATTATCCGGTTCTTCCCCTGCGTGAAGAGCTGGGCTACGCCCTCCTCGGTGAGGTGCTGGATGCCTTTGTGAAACTGTTTTGACCGCATGGGGTCGGTATTGACCACTTCTTTGAAGATCGCCGGGGAAAACGCCGGTATGCCCTGAAACTCCAACTCCTCTCCCTCGGTGAGCGTGTCGCCGATCTTGAGGTCGCCCCTGTCGTAAAGGCCCACCACGTCACCGGGATATGCCTCGTCGATCACCTCTTTCTTCTCCGCCATGAAACTGTAGGGGCTGGTGAACCGCAGCTGCTTTCCGTGCCGGACGTGAAAGAACTGCTTGGAACGTTCAAACTTGCCGGAACAGATCCGGAGAAACGCGATGCGGTCCCGGTGGCGCGGATCCAGGTTGGCGTGAATCTTGAAAACAAAGCCGCTGAACCCGGTCTCTTCCGGTTCTACCCGGCGCAGGTTTGCCGGGCGATACCGTGGGGACGGCGCGATTTCCAGGAACGTCTCCAGCAGTTCCCGTACGCCGAAGTTGTTCAGCGCGCTGCCGAAGAAGACCGGTGCCAGACGCCCCGACAGGTACTCGTCCCGGGAGAAACGGTCATAGACCCCCTCGATCAGGGCGATATCCTCCCGGAGACGATCCGCGTTACTACCGACCTGCCGGTCCAGCACCTGGTCGTCCAGGTCCTGTATCAGGAGTCGTTCCTCTTCTACCACGGTTTTTCCCGGTCGGAAAAGGTAGAGGTTTTTCTCGTGCAGGTTATAAACGCCGCGAAAGTCCTGGCCGGAACTGATCGGCCACGTGAGGGGGCGGACGGCGATGTTCAGCGTATTCTCGAGCTCATCCATCAGTTCAA
>SLRR01000273.1 GCA_007130865.1 Spirochaeta sp.
ACTATGTCCCTTCACTTTTAGAATACGCCGGCACAACGTAGGAAAGAAGCAAAATCAAGACGTTTTCGGCGAGTTCTCAATGTGGGGTGTCGGAACGACATCCCACATTGAGAACTCCTGTCCCGTGCCGCCACGCCTTGACGCAGCGGCGCGCCCTCCGTATATTCAATCCAACAAGGGGTGCTTCCGGCGCGGGCTCGTCGAGTCCGACCGAGGCTGAGATCACACCCTGGAACCTGATCCAGGTAATGCTGGCGGAGGGAAACATGCGACCGACAATTCCGTACACCGATCATTCCAACCCGATCTCAACCCCCGATCTCTGCTGACCAATCACTGGCTGAGCACAGTGAGGGAGGTTTTCATGTTGTTCCGTAATTACCTAAACCGACGCGTTGCGGCGCGGACGATTCCTGTTCTGGTACTGACGCTGGTACTGTTTCCGTTTACGACGATCATCGCCGCGGGGCGTCCGGAAGTACCGGTGGCGCCCGTAGACGAACGCCGTCAGGAGACGGACGAACTCGTTATCTACGGATACGATTCTTTGCCGGGTACGCTGCGGCGCGCGATCACCGAACACTTTGAGGAGGAGTACGGTGTTGCGGTGGATTTGCAGCGCCTGGGTGATACCGGTGCGGTCTATACGCAACTCTATTTGGAACGGCAGGACCCGCAGGCGGACGTTGTGATCGGCCTGGACGAATCCTACCTGCCGCGGATCCGTCGGGATCAGCTCCTGGAGCCGTACGAGCCGCGCCGGATCAACCTCGTACGGGACGATCTTCTGGTGGACCCGGAATTCCTGGCCGTCCCGTACGATTTCGGGTATATCACCTTGAATTACGACAGCGATGCACTGCGGGAAGGCCCGGAAACCTGGCGGGATCTGCTCGACCCGAGCCTGGAGAACAGTATCATCATGCTCAATCCCGGTACCAGCTCTCCCGGACGCAACTTTTTACTCTTCACGATAGCTGAGTTCGGCGACGGTACCGACCGCGTTCCCGGACGCGTCCACACGCAACCCGGAGGCGCGCCCGCGGATACCCCCGAGGATTACCTGGAGTTCTGGCGGCGACTGCGGCCTAACGTGCTCACCGTCACTGGTGGCTGGTCCGACGGGTACGGACTGTACACACAGGGAGAGGCACCGATCGTCGTGAGTTACGAGACGAGTCCTGCTTTTCACCGCCATTTTGAGGAAACGGACCGTTACCGGGCGATCCTGCCCGAGGGCGGCGCGTATATGCAGGTGGAAATCGCCGGGATCGTCCGAGGCGCGCGGAACCGGCTCAACGCGGAGCGTCTTATCGACTTCATTCTCTCCCGGGAGTTTCAGGAGCTTATCGCGCTCTCTCAGATCATGTACCCGGTACATCCCGACGTGGAACTTCCCGACGCATTTCTGGCGACTCCCGGCGTGGAGCGGGCGGTCACCCTGGACAACGACCTGATCGCGGAGCATTTCTCCGAATGGCTTGAGGCATGGGAAGACGTCATGCGCTGATCGCCGCAGCGTTTCTCGCGCTCCTGGTACCGCCGGTCCTGGCGGTGCTGGGCGCGGGGGCGCTGGAAGAGGGGCTGCTCCGATGGACGGAGCAGTTCCTGCGGGTACTCTCCCGGGACGCGACCTGGCGCAGCGCCCGCTTCTCCCTGGTGCAGGCCGCGTTCTCCGCGGTGCTCTCCGTAGGAGTAGCGCTTCCCGGTGCGTACTACCTGGCGAACGTGAAGTTTCCCGGTCGCCGCATCGCGGAGAGTCTCACCCTGCTCCCCTTCGTAATGCCGAGCCTGATCGTTATACTCGCGGTGATCGCGTTCTACGGTCGTACGGGCGTTCTCAACCGCATGCTCGGCACGGATCTTCAGATCGTCTACAGCGCCACCGGGATAATTATCGCCCACGTGATCTTCAACTACGCCGTGGCGCTTCGGATCATCGCCGCGGGATGGCGCAGAATCGACACCCGGCTCCGGGAAGTGTCCATGAGCCTCGGTGAGCGCGGGTTCTCCCGCCTGGTACACCTTCACGGCCCCCTCCTTGTTCCTTCGATCCTCTCTGCCCTGGCGATCGTGTTCCTGTACTGCTTTGTGAGCTTTGGTGTGGTCCTCGTGTTCGGAGGGGTACGGTTCGCCACGCTGGAGGTCCGTATCTACCAGGAGATGTTCACCAACCTCAATCTGACCGGGGCGGGAGCACTGGCGCTGCTGCAGCTCGGGATAGCGGCGGCGGTAGTGATCCTGATTCAGCTCGTCTCCGAGACACACCGCCGCGCCAGCGTCGCCGGGCGGCGCGCCGACATGCGGGAATGGCGCGATCAGCCACCGCGCACACGCGTTCTCTGCGGTGCGTACTGGTCATTTGTGGCTCTCCTGCTCTTCGCGCCGCTGATCTCGATCGTGACCCGGGCGTTCCGTCCCGAGGGCTGGTCTCTCCGGGCATTTGAGGCGCTGCGCACCGGTCGGATCGGCGAACGGGAAGTATACGAGATCATCCGCGCGACGTTCGGCGAGGTACTGCTCACGAGCGTCGGGGTTGCCCTGGTATCGGCGGCACTCACCGTAACGGCCGCGTTTTTTGCCGCGCGCGCTCTCCGGGGACAGTCCGTTCCGTGGCTTGATACGATCATACGGATGCCCCTGGCGGTCTCGAGTGTCACCTTCAGTCTCGGGATGCGGTTACTCTGGCTGGGGTACGTTCCCGCACTCGTCCTGATTCTGTTGACCCAGGCGGTTATGGCCTTTCCCCTGGTGTTCGGCAGCGTGCGACACACCGTGGACTCTCTGCCGCAACGGTACCTGGAGTCCGCCCGGAGCCTCGGCGCCGGAGCGTTCTTCCGGTTCCGCACGGTGGAACTCCCGGTGCTCCGGCGCGGCCTCGTGAACGCCTACACCTTCGCGTTCGCCCTGAGCCTGGCGGACTTCACGGCGATCCTCACGATCGGCCGCGGACAGGTGGTGACCTTTCCCATCGCGATGTACCGGCTGATCGGATTTCAGAGTTTTGACGTGGCCCTGGCGCTGGGGGTCTGGTATATTGCCCTGGTGGCACTGGCGTTTATCATCATCGATTCCACGGCAACACGGTACACGAGGACGCGACCGTGATCCGCATGGACCGGGTAGTCCGGAGCTATGCGGATTTCCGTCTCGAGATGGATCTCACCGTGGACAGGGGGGAGATCGTGACTCTCCTGGGCCACAGCGGGAGCGGCAAAACCACGACCTTGCGGATACTCGCCGGTTTTGAACGGTGTGACACGGGGCGGATCGTCCTCGACGGAGAAGATATTACCGATCTGTCCGCGCAGGAACGGGGTCTGGGTTTCGTCTTTCAGGATTACACGCTCTTTCCCCACCTGGACGTGGGGGCGAATATCGCCTACGGATTGCGCGTACAGAAGATCCCCCGGGCGCGTCGGGAGCGTCGGGTACGCGAACTTCTGGACCTGGTGGGGCTTGAAGGGTTCGAGAACCGCCCGGTACACACGCTCTCCGGGGGCGAGCAGCAGCGGGTGGCGGTGGCGCGGGCTCTCGCACCGGAACCGCGGGCGCTCCTCCTGGACGAACCGTTCTCCGCGATCGACACGGAACGCCGGGAGACGTTGCGCCGCCACCTCCTGCGTATCCAGCGGGAACTGGGACTGCCCACGGTCTTTGTCACGCACAGCCGTACGGAGGCACTCTTCCTCTCGGACCGCATCCTGGTGATGCGGGAGGGCCAGGTGATCGACCAGGGTTCTCCCCAGGACCTGTACGAACGCCCCGCCACGGAGTACGCCGCGCGGTTTCTCGGAGCGGCCAACTTTCTGCGTCCGGAGGGCGGGACGCCTCTCATGATCAGGCCGGAGCACGTGGAGATAATCCCTGAGTCGGGACAGGACGGCCGCGACGTATCGGGGAGCACGTCCAACGGTGTAGCGTCAAACGGTGTACACGAAGGAATAATTCTGGAACAAGCCTATTACGGCGCGTGGTGGGAGTATACGCTGGATACCAGGGACGGACCGATCGTCGTCGTGACACCACGGTTCTACACCACGGGATCGTCGCTGCGTTACCGCTTGCCGCCGGAACGTCTCATACCGGTACAACCGACGAAAGAAACGGCCCCGCCAGGTCCGGATCAAACATGACTCCCCGGTTCTCCCGGATAAATTCTCGCGCTTCCCGGGATGACATACCGCTCCGGTAAGGCCGGTCTGCGGTTATCGCGTCGTAGACATCGGCGATACAAAGGATTCGCGCGATCAGGGGTGTCCGATCTCCGGACAGACCCTGGGGATATCCCGTTCCATCCCGGCGCTCGTGGTGATACAGAATACCCGAACGCACATGAGGGCTGCCCGGCA
>SLRR01000047.1 GCA_007130865.1 Spirochaeta sp.
ATGATCGGATACGATCGCCAGACCATCACGAGAATTACGCTGATAAAAGCAAAGACGGGATCGCTGAGCCACTGTATCGGAGTAATTCCCAGAGCTCCCAACGCGTAATTCACAACCCCGTCATACCCGAGCATATAACGCCAGATCACCGCCGCCACCACGGGGCTGATCGCGGCGGGACTGACAAGAATCGCGATCCACAGCCGTTGAAACGGAAACTGGCGAGCGAGCAACACCGCAAAGGCGAGTCCCGCAAGGTACTGTAACGCGAGACTCGCCCCCGTGAAGAGAAACGTGCGCCATACCGAACTCCAGAACGCCACGTCCCGGAGCATCACCCGGTAGTTCTCGGTTCCGACAAACCGCAACTCTTCTCCCAGGGTAAATCGGAAAAAACTGGTATACCCCGCGTGAATGATCGGTATCACGATGATCGCCGTCAGGAAAACCAGTATCGGCGCAACCAGCACGTACGAGAGCGCCGGCGGACCAGCAGATCTCCGTTTCTTCATACGACTTGACCCCGTTCGTTAATCCTGCAAAAGGTCTTCCCGCCGGAGAATCTCCCGCAGTTGACGAGCCGCGTCCTCCGCTGCATCCCGGGGCGACTTCTGTCCGTGCATGGCGCGGATGATCTCATTTCCTGCTACGTCACCCGCCTCCGCGCGTCCTGCAAAGGGAGGCCACGCCACTTGCGCTGCCGCCGTCAACTGCGCCGCCAGATCCGCATAGTCACTTTGTGCGAGGTAGTCCCGATGCGCCAGCACGGAGCTGCGCGTGGGCTGGTTCGCATTGTGAAGACCCGCGTGCAATTGAGATTCCGCCGTGGACCGATGACGAATAAACTCCCAGGCAAGACCTTTGTTCGGCGTATTATGTGGAATGACAAAAGACCAGAACAACGTCGACGTGTATCCCACGCGGTCGCCCCGATAGGACTCGGTAAAAGGCAGCGCGATAACGTCGGAGTTACCCGCAACGCTGGATCGTTCCGGATCGTTGAAGTTGTCGTAGTTGGTGATGTTCCCGGTCCACATAGCGAGGCGTCCCGTCTCGTAAAGGCGCGTCACGTCGTCGATTGAGTGGCTGCTGATATCCGGGTGGAGAACTCCCTCTTCGTAGAGTTGCCGCAGTACCGTGATCGCCGCAATCGCCGGTTCGCTGTCAATCACGACTCGGTAGTCCGGCGTGATGATTCCCGCGTCATCCCGATCGGGATACATCGCGCGTGCGAGGTTGATAATCTGGCCGGATATATTATCCGGTGATCCGTGGGCACCGAAACCGTAGACCCGAGTACCGTCGGGACGCTGGAACGTGAGACTCCGGGCGGCGTCAAATACCTCTTCAATCGTAGTTGGAATCGGAACGTTCCGTTCGTCGAAGAGCTCTCGATTAACGTGCAACGCGTCAACCACCCCCCGCATCGGAATGCCTCGCAGATGCCCGTCGTAAGTTAACGCTTCGAGCATCCCCTCGGAGAAATCCTCGGGAAAACCCTCGATCGGTGCCTGCCGGAGCCATTCGTCCAGCGGTTCCAGCCGCGCCAGCAGACGCGGATCGATCTCGTAGTTCAGCACGTACCCGAAATCGAACGGAGCCGACGGAAGCGCCGTCTGCCGTACGATAGTACCGTGGAGTTCGCTGACACCAAAGGTTTGCCATTCCACCCGGCGCAAGCCGGTACGTTCGAGATACGGTTCGACCAGGCCGTTCGCGGCCGCCTCGTGAACCATATGCCCTACCCCGGTAAGAGTCTCGGGAGGCGCCGGTTCCGCCGGCTCCCGCGCACCGGCGGCGAACACCGTGGCGGAAACAGTAATCCAGACGACTATCGCAATTGATAGACCGACCGTTCGACGAGATATACTCATGGTAACCCTCCTTCTGCGTACCATAATGGACCGGGCCCCGATCACCGATTATTATAGGTATGGCCGGAGGGCTCATGGTTGACTATTCTCACCACGATATTGACCGCCCGACACCGCCGGAGCAGTATCATCCTACCGTCACGCAGTGGCAGGCGCTGCAACACGATCTGTTGCGGCTCTACGACGACAAGGTGCCGCTCGGCGGAAATCGCCGTCAGTTCTGGGAGCCCTTCTATACCCTCTGGTTGATTCGCTTCGGCGCGGTTGAGATTGAGCGCGACGGCGCCGACACGATACGAGTCGATGCGGGAAACTGGATCCTGGTGCCGCCATTTTTTCAACATAGTCAAACGTTCACAGTAGGTGCGCGTATTCTCTCGATACACTACTACGCCAACTGGCCCAATGGAACAGGCATTTTCCGTTTGGAGTCACCCCTGGTCGTACCTCACGCGGAATGGTGCGACCTGGAAAAGCTGTTGCTTGACTTGATTCGTCATCGCCGGGATCCCGACGCAGCCGTACCACTGGCGGCGTACGGCCGTGCGGAGAGCGCCCTGCTCGCTTTCCTCGGACGCTGGTACGTCGAGATGACCCGACACGGATATTCTCCCGAGGGACCTGAAGGACTGGACTCGAGGCTTCAGAAAGCGATCGACTATCTGGACGGTACGGAATACACAGGAGCGATCCCCTACGCGCGACTCGCCCGGGACATCGGAATCAGCCGAACTCATCTGGACCGCCTTTTCAAGGAGCAGCTCGGTAAAACCCCGAGAAAGTACCTGGAAGACCGAGTAATACACCGCGTGGTAAAAGACCTGGTCACGACGAGAAAGACGATTGCCACGATCTGTTACGATCACGGCTTCGTGAGCGCCAGCCATTTCTGTCGATGGTTCCGGCGCGTCACGGGACGCTCGCCCCGGGAGTATCGAGAGGGCGTCGGTGGCTGGCATTCGGCCACACGGTGATCGATCGAGACACCAAATTACCAGGACCTCACCAACATCGTTCCTGGCAGGTCGTCATTCACGCGTCTGCTTAGTAAACCTGTAGTCAAAAAGTTTCTCCGAGGTGTCTCCTGAGTGCTTGAATGCACGATGATCAGCCACTAATCTTAGTGGGTATCGAAGTACGGAGACTATGCCGGAGGGCTAACATGCTCGGCCACGCGCTTGCGGTGATCGTCGCTTGTATCTGTGCCTACCTCGTATACGTAGTGATGCGTATCGAGCTTAAACAAGCATCTCACTACCTGCTTGTCCTGAGCGCGATCGCGCTCGGTCTCTGGAACGCTTGCGCGTTTTTCGTCTACAACGCCGGTACCGAAGCAGAACTCATGCGGATGTTTCTGCTTTCGACTGTCGGCATGTTTCTTTTCATTGTAGCGAACAATACGTTCGCGTTTTTTGTCTCCTGGGCCGGCCGGGAACCGTGGTGGTATCTCGCGGTGGTTTCGATTCCAACCCTCGTTTTTGCGCTGTTGCTTTTCAGTGACCCCTCGCTTTTCATTTCGTTCGAACATCTCGGAACAGGTTGGCATTTTCATCCCAATCGAGATTCACTCCCAAACATCCTGTGGTTGCTGTACGCGTTCTCCCTCATGGCCGTATGCCAGCTGTATCTTGGAATCCGGTTGCGCCGGGAGAAACTCAAGCGGCAACAGCGTTATCTGAGACTGCTCATCATTTCGGGACTCGTCGCCTGGATTCCAGCTTTATTCCAGTTGTTATTACACGATGCTTTCGCCGGTATGCCGAAGGTGTTCTATACACCCGTCTTCCTGTTGCCCTGGGCGATAGGCAACGTTATCGCGGTCCATCACTACCAGTTTCTCGGCGTAAGTCCGGAACAGCAATCCCGGGATATTCTCCGATCAACCCGGGACCTGGTGATCCTCGCCACGGCCGATGGAACGGTTAGCTACGTCAACGAAGCGGCGATTCGCTTTTTCGATCAACCAGTAAACGAACTGACGTCCCGAAGCGTCGATGACCTTCTGTGCGGACCGGAATGTGCAGGCGGCTTGCTTCCGGAGTGTCCGGAAGCGTTGATAGGAGTTCCAGTCGGGCGGCGCGTAACGGTACCCTCCGGAGAAAGCGATCGGTCCCTGCAAACGATCGACGTGGAGGTCTCCGCGGTCACCGATCGGTTTGAAGACTTTGTCGGCTATCTGCTTGTCGGTTCAACAGTCGAACCACCGGTGACGCTGATGAACCGGTTCGGACTTACACGACGGGAGTGCGAACTGGTGCAATGCATTCTCAACGGATGGAGCTATACGACGATCGCCGATTTTCTCCATATCACCGAGAGCACAATCAAGACCCACGTCACCCATATCTACCGGAAACTGCATATTCGCAACCGCATGGACCTGCTGCGTGTCTTCGGATATCAGGAGGAACCGGGGGACCGACAGGCGCACCCGTCCCAATCGTTACGCGGTGGTCCCGGGCGCCCCGGCGAG
>SLRR01000188.1 GCA_007130865.1 Spirochaeta sp.
GAGCTATCCTTTACTTACCGTATCCACGATTCCCACGATCACCGTGCGAACCGGGGCACTGCGATCACCCAGAATCATCCGTGCCGAATTGCCCTCGTCGAGGACCAGCACGGTATCCCCGATACCGGCCTGCGCCATGTCGAGAGCCACCATCGACGTGCCCCGGGGTTTACCGTCACCGTCGAGAGGTTTCACCGTCAGCAGCTTCCGTGACACCAGTACCGTGTGTTTGGCGGTGGCGGTAACCGTTCCCACGACCCGTCCGAGCGTCATGATTCACCGTCCAGGGAATCGATAATCGCCATCACCGTGGCGTCGGAAGGATTGAACCAGTTTGCAAGCGCTACCGCCGCCTCCCGGCCACTCTCAAAGAGAACCCGGTCACCAGGTCCGGCCTGGACGCAATCGCACGCAACCAGGGGAGCACCTTTTGGCGAGAGATCGTCCGTGAGAGGTTGCACCAGCAGCAGTCTCACCCCCTGGAGCGACTCATCGATCGTGGTGGCTACCACTGACCCGATCACCTTGCCCACTTTCATAACTAGACGATCCTCAGTCCGCCGATCACCGAGAGACGACGCTCCCGGGTGAACGTACGTGGTCGGGTAAACCCTTCGCCGGTCGGACTGGCGATCGTATAGCTCGTAAACCCGGCGCCGCCCGCGGCCATCCCGTTAAAGTTGGAACCGTTCGCCACAAAGAGCGAGCAGTTCATAAGCCGTCCCATACGGGTAATGCGTTCCACGTTGCTCGAGTGGATCGAGGCGGTGTGGCGCATACCGTGTTCACACTCCACTGCGAAGTCGATTGCCTCGTCGGCGGTCGGAAAGCGAACGAGCGGAATCATCGGTGTAAGTTGCTCGGTCCACACCAGGGGATGATCCTTATCCACCTCGGCAAAAAGCAGGCGCGTGGACTGCGGCACGTTCAGCCCGATCAGACCGGCCAGAACGTGCGCATCTTTACCGACATGCTTCTTGTTGGCGGCCCCCTCGTGTCCGGGCCGACCCGGATCCTGGATCAGGTGTTGAGAAAGCTGGTCCGCCTGCTCGCGGCTCAACTCGTACCCGCCGGCGGTACGCATGGAAGACTTCAACTCATCCGTGATGGAACCGACCGCCAGGACTTCCTTCTCGTCGATACAGACGATGTTGTTGTCAAAGCTCGCGCCGAGCACGATATCCCGGCCCGCTTTGGAGATATCCGCCGTCTCGTCCACCACCGCCGGAGGATTACCGGGGCCGGCGGCGATCACTTTCTTAT
Organism: Spirochaeta sp.; assembly: GCA_007130865.1. Taxonomy (GTDB): domain Bacteria; phylum Spirochaetota; class Spirochaetia; order DSM-27196; family Alkalispirochaetaceae; genus Alkalispirochaeta. Next base: position 1,264 of record SLRR01000188.1, read on the forward strand.
CCGTGGCGAGAGCGGCTTTCACCACCCCCGGCCCCCCGGTTACGACGAGGATCGAAACCCTGCGATCGCGCATCATGGCCGTTCCCGACTCGATCGTCGGCGAAGCGACGGTCGTCACCAGGTTGGGAGGTCCGCCGGCTTGCTGTACCGCTTCGTTTATGCGCGAAACGGTAAAGGCGCTTACCTTTCGTGCAGCGGGATGGGGGTTGAAAACCACCGCGTTACCACCGGCGAGCATACCTATTCCGTTACAGATAATGGACTCCGTGGGGTTTGTGCTTGGAGTGATCGCTCCGATCAACCCAAAGGGAGCGCGCTCGGTCATCGTCATACCGAATTCGTCCGTCTGGGTAGCTGTTTCAAGATCCTCAACACCGGGCGTCTTCTGCGCCGCGAGAAGATTTTTCTGGACTTTGTCGTCTACGCGGCCCATGCCGGTTTCCTCAACCGCTATACGCGCCATAGCCTCGGCGTTTTCTTCCATGATCGACCGGATTCCCGCGATGATTCTCCGGCGGATCTGTACGGGAGTAGACCGATACGCAACCGACGCGCGGGACGCCGCTTCAACAGCCTCTTCCATCGTATCGAACACGCCCTTCCCGGCGCCGGTAGTACCACCGCCGCCGATAAAGTCGCGAACAACTTCTTCCACGATCGCGCGTACCTGTTCTTCCGCTATCTGCATCGCTTCCATTCCTTATACTTGCCCGGTCGCGCCGCTGCCCATGACGTACCCCGCGATGTCCGTATGCGGCCGCGGAATCACCGTCGTTCGTACCAGCAGCTCCTTTTCAACCAGCAGACTCCGGGCAACGCCGAGCGCCGCCTCTATCTCTCCCACCGGTCCGGTGAGCGTGGCCGACGACTTCCCGCCCATCTCGTCACCGACCCGTATCGATACGATGCGGACCGCCGCTTCCTTTGCCGCCGCGTCCGCCGCTTCTATTCCGGCGGTAGTGGTAAACGCCTCGATTACGCCGAGAGCGTCCATCTCGACCCCGCCGGCCGACGCGTTCAGCGCGGGAATCACGTCGGCGTGGAGATTCGGGAGGAACAGGTAGTCCAGCAGGCACTCTCCCGAAGCGGAGATACCCCGCTTCATCGCCTCTTCCACTTCAGCCACCGCGCCGGTCACCATAATCAGGAACTTCCCCGGGTTTACGACGTTCACCTGCACCAGGGTTATCGGCGCGGCTTTCACCATCTGGTCCAGCACGTAGTACCCCTGCGCGAGACTGTCGAGTTCGATTATTCCCAGCACATGAATAGAATCGCGCATGACCTACTTCTTGTACGTTACCGTACCGTCCTGATCCACCTGATCGACGATACCGATGATCACCGCGTCGATCGCTTTCTTGTCGGACGCCTTCGTCTGTCGGGCGGAACTCCCCTGCGCTACCAGGACGATTTCACCCGTGCCCGCGCCGACCGTATCGAGCGCGACCAACGTCGAGCCGCCGTCCACGCCCCGGCTATCCGTGGATGTGATCAGGAGATACCGGGCCGCCGGAACATCGTCGCTGCGCCGGGTCGCCACCAGAGTGCCGGAGACACGCGCCAGGATCATGAGACGTCCTTGCGGTATACCGTGGACCCGTTCATCTCCACCTCGTCGACGATCGCGGTGATCGTCGCGTCCGCGGGCCGCCCCTCCGTGACCGGCGTCAAGCGAGAACTGGACCCGGCGACGTAGAAAACCACCTCTCCCGGTCCCGCCCCGACGCTGTCCATCGCCACAACGTGATCGCCCGTGCCGTTCATGGTAGCCGCGTCCAGCCGCTCCACGAGGAGAAAACGGATGCCCTCGAGTTGAGGCACCTTGCTGGTGGAAACCACCGTTCCCACGACGCGAGCCAGTACCATACCGTTACTTCTTTGCCTTCTGACGACCTAGAGGCAGAACCGAATCAACGTTTGCGTGAGGGCGCGGAATGATATGCACCGAAATCACTTCGCCCACCGATTCCGCCGCTCGGCTGCCGGCATCGAGGGCCGCGCGCACTGCCGCCACATCGCCGCGGACGACGGCTGTCACGTATCCGCCGCCAACCTGCACCCAGTTGACCACTTCAACCCGGGCGGCCTTCACCATCGCGTCGGAAGCTTCCACCATCGCGGCAAACCCGCGCGTCTCGATCATCCCCAGGGCGTTATCAAATACCTCTGCCATGCTCGTACTCCTTCTCTGTTTCTATTCCGCGTTACCGGCGGGGTCTCTGCCGGAAAGCTCGGAGAGTCTCTGCTGAACGATATCCTGACTGACCAGGACCTCGGATTCCGGACCGGCGATATACACCCGACCGTAACGGCCTGCACCGGCGACGTTCACGATATTGATGTGCGAGGTCTTCTCCGCCTCGTTGGCGGCGAAGTACGCGTACCCCGCCGGTTCTACCTCGAGCACGTACAGCGTATCGCCCCGGACGATCATATTGCCGTACCGGACTTTGTTTATCAGCTGCGCGTGGTGATCGGAGATATTCTTCACCAGCTGGCTGGTCAACACGCGCGGGCGCATCCGGTCCGACTCCTGCAGTCCCAGCTCCGTGAGAATCGCTTCCCCTGCCTGGCGGGCGTCGCCCTGGCTGTCGGAGTGCACCTCCAGCATACCGAAAAGGCGCTCCACGACCTGGATACCGGGCGTCACGTTTGTTGCCTTAAGCGCGATATCCGTGAGGCGGTTGATCTCGATCCCGGGCGAGATCTCTACGATCGTACTTGCCTGCCCGGCTACGGGGAAATAACCCCGCGATATCGTGGAAATGAAGGACGCCATCTGCGGTTGCAGAGAATCCAGCAGGATATACGTACGAAGATCGATACCGTTCATCGGTCAGCCTCCTTGTCGTCCCAGGGGCAACGTACTGTCCACGTTCGCGTGCGGCCGAGGTATCAGGTGAGACGAAATGACCTCGCCTACGCTCTCCGCGGCGCGTGACCCCGCGTCGAGCGCCGCCCGTACCGCGGCAACATCGCCCCGGACAACCGCAGTGACGTATCCGCCACCGATCCGCTCAAAACTCATGAGCTCCACCCGCGCAGCCTTCACCATCGCGTCCGCCGCTTCCACCA
>SLRR01000294.1 GCA_007130865.1 Spirochaeta sp.
CCTTCACTGTTAGAATACGCCACCACAACGTAGGAAAGAAGCAAAATCAAGACGTTTTCGGCGAGTTCTCAATGTAGGGTGTCGGAACGACATCCCACATTGAGAACTCCTGGGTCCGCCCGGAGCGTAACGACACCGACCGCTTTCCTGTGATACCGTACCGGCCGTGGCAATTCTGAGTTTACACGGCGTGGACCTGACCTTTGGCGGCGTTCCGTTGCTGGAAGGCGTGGTTCTGAACGTACAACCCGGGGAGCGGGTCTGCCTGATGGGCCGGAACGGCGCGGGCAAATCCACGTTGCTGAAGATCATCGCCGGGGAAACCCTGCCGGATCGTGGCGCGGTGCGCGTTGACGGGGAATCGACGGTCGCGCGACTGCCGCAGGATCTACCCGTGGATCTATCGGGAACGGCCCTCGCCGTGGCACGCGGGGACGACCCGGCGCGAGAACTCGAGGCGACCCGTGTCCTTACCCGTCTTGGTATCGACCCCGACGCGGACTACGCAACGCTGTCCGGCGGAGCGCGTCGACGCGTGTTCCTGGCACGAATACTCGCAACGAACGCCGACGTCCTGTTACTCGACGAGCCGACCAACCATCTCGACCTTGACACCGTACTCTGGCTGGAGGACTACCTGCTGCGCCTATCCCGGACGCAGAGCACGGCGATCGTGTTTGTCACGCACGACCGGGAGTTCGCCCGGCGGATAGCCGATTCCGTGGGGGAGATCGATCGGAGCACGTTCTACCGCCACGATTGCGGGTACGATGAGTTTCACCGGCGACGCGACCGGCGGTTGGAAGAAGAAGAAGCGCAGCGCCAGGAGTTCGATAAGAAGCTGGCAAAGGAAGAAGCCTGGCTCCGGCGCGGCGTCAAAGCGCGGAGGACCCGCGACGAGGGTCGCGTGCGGCGTCTGCTGGCGATGCGCGAGCAGTACCGCCGGCGGCGTGAAAAGGTCGGCACCGTCGCGATGGGGATCGAGGAAGCGGAACGCTCCGGCGACCTGGTGATCAAGACCAAAGGTCTCGCGTTTTCCTGGGACGCGGGCGCCGGTAACGCCGCTCCGCCGCTGATCCGCGATCTCACCACCCTGGTGATGCGGGGAGATCGCGTGGGGCTTGTCGGTCCCAACGGTTCCGGCAAGACTACCCTGATCCGCCTCTTTCTCGGTGACCTCACGCCCACGGCGGGATCCGTCCGTCGCGGAGCCAACCTGCAGCCGGTCTACTTCGACCAGATGCGGGATTCCCTGGATCCGGAACGCAGCCTCTGGGACAACCTGGGCGAGGGCTACGACACCGTCACGATCAACGGCCGTCCGCGCCACCTCATGGCGTACCTGCAGGACTTTCTCTTCTCTCCTGAGGACGTGAACAAACCGGTGAGCACTCTTTCCGGAGGTGAACGGAACCGATTGCTCCTGGCAAAGCTCTTTGCCCGCCCGTCCAACCTGCTCGTCCTGGACGAACCCACCAACGACCTGGACGGAGAGACGCTGGAACTGCTGGAACAGCTGCTGTTGGACTACTCCGGTACGATCCTGCTGGTAAGCCATGACCGGGCGTTCCTGGACAACGTCGTCACGGACTGTCTCGTCCTGGCCGGTGACGGTGAGGTGATCGAGTACGCCGGCGGATACGGCGACTGGCGTGAGAAAGAACGTGCCCGCCGGGCCGCCGAGCAGGAGAGCCGGTCGCCGGAGGGTAACAGTGGTCGCGGCTCCGCCGCCGGGACATCGGGTAAAACAGCGTCCGCCGGCGCCAAATCAAATGACGATCGCAAAAAACTCACCTGGAAGGAAGAACGGGAACTGGAAGCGCTACCCGATCGAATCGCCGCGTTGGAGGAGGAGCAGGCGGAGATTCACGCCGTTCTGGCAAACCCGGAGCTCTATCGCGGCGAGGACGCGGATACCGCCCCGGCGGAGTACACCGCCCGACTTGACCAGGTGACCGGCGCACTGGAAGCAGCGTTCCACCGCTGGGAAGAACTGGAGGAGCGCGCCCGCGAGCGTTCGTGAGAGGGCGCCCGTGAGTGTTCGTGAGAGGGCACACCCGCGAGCGTTCGTGAGAGCCCCCTGCCGGAGTTCCTGAGACCTCCGGCGGCGCCGGTCAACGCGCGGGGTCTGCGGCGTGTGAGTGGTGTGCGGCGTGGGCCACCGCTTCCCGCACCAGGCGCGACACGTGTTCGTCCTGCAGGGAATACACCACGTGGCGTCCCCGCCGTTCCGACGCAACCAGGTTCAACTCCCGCAGCAGCCGCAACTGGTGCGACACCGCGGATTGTTCGACCTCCAGCAGGATGCAGAGGTCGCCCACGCAGGTCGGTTGCTGCTCCAGGGCGGTGAGTATGCGCATCCGGGTGGGATCTGCCATCCCACGAAAAAACCCCGCCGCCCGCTCGATCAACGAACGGTCTGGAAGCGACGCGCGACGCTCTCGCAAATCCAGGGTTTCACGATGGTCGTCGCGTATGGTACCGGTGCCTGCACGTGTATCGCTCACGCGTTGATTCTGCGTGGAAGCGCTGTTACGGTCAATAACTGTACTCCACCGTCATCGTCCAGGTTCCACCGTAGGAAAACTCACCCTCCCCGAGGGGTCGTTCGCCGATACCCCGATACCCGATGCGCCAGAGGAGGGGGGACGGGCCGCGTACGCCGAGACCGAGTTCCCACTGCAACCGATGATCGAGCGCATCCGAGAGATCCCGGAGCGATTCCACGGGCCGGTTCTGTACGGTGTAGGACCCGGCTCCGGCGTCCACCACAAAACGATCGCCGATCCGCACGAGGTACTCCGCCCGGAGGTTCAGTACCTGCTCCAGTGCCACGCCCCGACCGATGCCCCGGGGTATTCCGTAACGCAACAGGAGGAGCGAATCCACCCGTTGCGGGTCCACCCGGCTCGACGGGATAAACCGGTGGTTGCGGGCCGCCCGCATCACGAGCACGTCCATCGTCTCGTACGCGCCGCCGTCGGAATGGTCACCCTCGGAATCATCTTCCTCCGAGGGACCGCCGGAAAACCGTCGCCACCAGTCCCAGCTCAGACCGGCGCCGTAGATCACGCGAGAACCGCCCGCGCCGAGCAGCGCGTCCTGATAGAGCCGTTGACTCCGGAACCCCGTGGTAAACGTAGCCGTCTCGTATCCGCCGGTGGTACGCAGGTACACCCGCGACCAGGGCCACTCAAAGCGAAACCGGATATCGGCCTCGCCCGGTACGGTAAGGGCCCCGTCGTCCACCGCCGCCGGCACGGTCAGGCGCAGCGCGATCCGGTCCCGGCTGGTATGACCCAGCAGTCCCGTCCCGGCGCGCCGGGCGACCCGGACCGGCTCCCGCGCAGGAGGCAACTCCTCCACTCCGGTGATGTAGCGTATCTCCTCCTGGAAGAGCTCCGTCTCCGGCATCACGTGCCCGCCTGGATACTCCCGGAACCGGTGATCCACGCCGGCGTCGTCAAATCGCATGCGCGCGACGTTGATTCCGCGATACCGGTTGGGGTCTTCCCGGTTGCCGATCATGAAGGAACCACGAAACTCCCTGTCCCGCAGCCGATCCAGCGCGCCAGGGTCCACCGGGTGAGACGCGCGGGACCCCGCCACGACCGCCCCGGCAAAACGGTCCGGGTTGCGCACCGCCAGGGCCCAGCTCAAGTCTCCGCCCAGGGAGTACCCTCCCACGTAGACCCGGTCCGGGTCGGCGTTGTATTCCTCCAGCACGCGGTCGAGATCCCGGAGCAACCGCTCCTCGTACCACCCGACAAACTGCAGAAAGTCCGGGAGATATTCCTCCCGCGTGGGTCGTCCCTCCGGGAGTATAAGAATGAACTCCCGCTGTCGCGCCGGGTCGAGGCCGAGCCGCGTGGCGGTCCACTCGGAGTGGACGCCCGTAGGAGGCAGCACGACAAAGACGGGATAGGTCCGTCGGTCCGTGTACCCCCGGGGCGGGACGATCACCGCCGGTCGGTCCAGGTACGCCGGCCGCGGGTCCGCCGCGGAAATCCCCGTAACCAGGACAAAAAGCAGCGCCGCCGGCAGGACCAGTCGCGACACCGGCGAGGGAAGTCTGCGCCGACGGACCGGACCGGCGGTGCCACGCCAGGCAATCGCGACCATCGTCGCGCTCTTCACTGAACCGCGTCCCATATCTCCGGCGCGACCGTTATCGTATCACCCTGCCAGAAAAGCATTCCCTCTTCCTTGAGACCCGCCAGCGTCCGGGAGAGCGTCTCCGGCCTCACCGAGATCGCCGCGGCGGTCTCCTGCTTGTTCAGGTCCATTTGTATCACCTCGCGCCGACCGTACCGCACCTGCAGAAATCGCACCAGCC
>SLRR01000236.1 GCA_007130865.1 Spirochaeta sp.
CCCGATCGTTGCGTTGTTCTCCGGGCTGGCGGTAATGATCGGCGTGGGCGGAAACGCGCGTATCGCGGTACTGCTGGGAGCGGGCAAGCCCCGGGAAGCAGCCCGCTTTCTCGGGCTGATCACGTGCCTTGGTGTCGGTCTCGGTGTTTCGGCAACGCTGCTGGGTCTGTTCTTCATGCAGCAGATCCTGTCGTTTCTCGGAACCTCCGGTCGGCTCGGCTACTTCGCCGGAGGGTATCTGCGGGGCATTCTGCCGTTCTTCGTTTTCTTGATCCTGATGTTCATTCTGGAACAGTCCACCCGGAACGACGGTAAACCGAACCTTGCCGGCGCCGTAATGGCGGGGTCGGCTGTACTGAATATCGTGTTGGACTATCTTTTCCTCTTTGTGATCGGGACAGGCATCACCGGCGCCGCTGTGGCCTCCGGGCTTTCCCAGACGGCGGGAGCACTGGTGTTTCTCGGGTACTTTTTCCGGAAAACGCTTAAGAGCCGTCGCCAGGCAACTACAGGGCTTCGATTCGGCCGACCGGTCTGGAACGCGAGCGCTCTGTCGGCTATCGTCGTGAACGGTGCCTCGGAGTTCTTCAACAGTCTGTCCATGGGGATAACCACGTTTCTCTTCAACCGGCTGATCCTGGTCTACGTGGGAGCATTGGGTGTGGCGGCGCTCACGGTTGTGCAGTATCCGATGATGCTCGGAATCATGGTGATCATGGGTATCGGCGCGGGAACACAACCGATCTTCAGCTACAATCACGGGGCGGGCCGGCACGACCGTGTTCACGGAACGCTCCTGCGGGCGATTCTCGTATCCACGATTATCGGAGTGGTTGTGTTTATGGCGATGGGTGCGCCGGCACGCTTTATTGCGGGACTCTTCCTTCCCGGCCACGGGGAAGCGTTGGCCCTCACGGAAGAGGTGTCCCGGATCGTCCGCTGGTCGATGCTTGTTCTTCCCGGAGCGATGGTGGCGTCAACGTACTTCACGGCACTGGAACAGGCGGGCAAGTCGCTGGTGGTAGCCTTATCCCGGGGCCTGATCCTCCCGGTAATCGGTCTGCTCGCCTTCCCGCCGCTGTGGGGAGCCACGGGAATCTGGATCGTCCCGATCTTTGCCGAGGGGCTGACCCTTTTTATCGCGATCGGTTGCTACTTCTCCGGTGCATCCGTCAGCGTCGGCGAGAACGCGGTTTCCCGAAGCGACTCGGAACTCAACCGGGCGGAGGCTGTATCGTGAAGTACCCGGACGGACAGTTCATGGAGAAGACCGTCGAGAATATGGTCCGCGGGCGTGCCGTTCACGGAGCGATCCTGCGGGTGGAAAACGGAGACGGCACGTTCTCCTGGACCGGAGCCGGCGGAAATCTCAGCGCCGGCGACCGCTACTTCATCGCCAGCGTGACCAAGATGTACGTCACCGTGGTGGTGCTGCGCCTCTGCGCGGACCGTCGTCTCAGTCTGGATCATAAGATCTCCCGGTACCTGCCGGTCGAACTGACCAGCGGGCTGCACGTCATGGACGGGATTGACCGCACGCCGGAAATAACGGTGAAACACCTGATCACCAACACCTCCGGGATCACGGACTACTTTTTTGGAAAAGGGTCGGACGGGAAAGATGCGTCGGCGGCACTCCTGCGTGGTGAAGACGAGCCGTGGCCACTTGAACGGATCGTGGAACGGGTTCGAACTCTGAAACCGCGTTTTCTACCGGGCCAACCCGGGAAAGTACACTACTCCGACACCAACTACGAGCTCCTTGGACGGATTATAGAGACAGTCACGGAAAAGTCGATCGGCCGCGTGTTCCAGGAGATGATCTTCAGTGAACTGGATCTGCGGGAAACCTATGCGTATTGCGATCCGAACGACACGACGCCGGTACCGATGTATTACCGGGTCAAACCGCTGCGCTTACCACGGTATATCGCATCCATAACCGCCGAGGGAGGCATCGTCTCCACCGCGGAAGAGACGATGACCTTTCTGAAAGCGTTTTTCCAGGGAAGATTCTTTCCGCCGGATACGATCGATGAGCTGAAGCAGTGGAACCGTATCTACTTCCCCGGACAGTTCGACTACGGAATCGGCCTGGAACGGCAATGGATCCCGAAGATCTACACACCGTTCCATCCGATCGGCGACCTCCTCGGTTTCTGGGGCCAGTCCGGGGCGTTCGTATTCCACAACCCTGATCGAGACCTGTTCTTTACCGGTACCGTCAACCAGCTGAGCGGATTCGGTCACGGTGCGGCCGTAAAGGCGATGCTCCGGGTAATCCGGGCGGTGCGGTGAACGTGATGAATCCAACGTGCGACCAACGGGAGCCTCTCGATCCAGACAGATCAGTACACCACCTCCGCCTCGAGAACGTGGTGCATCAGCCAGTCGTCGGTGACTTCAAAGGTGGTAAACGTTTCAGCCCGGACACGGTACGTTCTGTCCCGTTCCAGAATCGTTGAAATCCGGGTCCGGGGGAAACGGGCTTCCAGTTCGTTGCCCGCGATGCGGACCGATCCATCCGCGAGACGAACTATCCGGTCGGGTGTCCAGAAGAAGGTGAACGCACGCCAGCGACGCTCGGACGACTTCCACTCCACGTGGAACGCCAGGTGGCTCCACGTGGTCAGGTCCGTGACAAAGATAATTTTGTAATGTACCTCGTTATAGGGTATGAGAAATCGTTTGATATCGTCGTCGCACAAGACGATCCGCATATAGTAGAACGTATCGTCCTGCACGAGGTACGCCTCGGACAACTTCATCGCCGGAGTCCCGGCACTCGGCGGGAAAAACCTGCCGCGCGAGTCTTCGTTTACGAGAGGTGCGATCCCGTCCCAGTCGGAGAACTCCCCGTCGATCTGAATCGAACGCCAGGGAATCGACCGGTATCGATCGAGTATCGTCTGCGCCACCGACCGTTGGCGCATACGGAAAATCGCAGACCAGTCCGGCGCCAATCCCAGCGCCTCCAGGTGCAGGAGTGTCGCTGCATCCCGGATGCGTTCGGTACCGGTAGTTTCCGACGAGACAGCGTCGCGCCAGAGGCGGTACCGGTCGGCCGCGATAGTGTACCCCTCCGATACAGCCGCTAATTCGGGACGGGAAAGGTTTGCGATCGTCTCATCGAGGATTGTCCGGCAATCTCCGATCCGCCCCTCCCGCTCGGCCTCCCGGATACGGTGGTCTATCTCCCCCAGGTGGCGCTCCTCCCGGACCGAAAGATAAGGCACGTTCACGGGAAGGACCGTTTCCTCGTTACCCACGACAGTTACCCGCGCAGCCAGAATCTTCTCGGATCCCAGCATGCGGTCCTGATAGACCTCCACATCGTAGGATCCACTCACCAGTGTAGACAGACGTTGCGCCCCCTCGCCCAGGTCCTGGTCGTTCAAGCGAACGCGGTACAGCGACCACACGGAACCAGCTCCGATCGCCAGCGAACCATACTCCATACGTCGACCGGCCACGACTTCCAGGACGCGTTCTCCCAGACGGTCCGCAGCCTCGAACACATCCAGAAGACTAGACGCTTCTTCACGGATCTCCGCGATCACCTCGCTCGCGATCCGATCGACGATCGTGATCGACACCCCGATAATCCCCGTCTGTGGTGACCGATCGATCCATCCCAGGACGGTTCCGGAGACACCGGATACCTCGATCTCGCCGGAAAGCAACCGAATATTCAGATCCAGCGTCGTTTGAATCGAACTTGCCAGCCGGTCCAGCGCCGGGTTTCCCGTTCTGTTTTCCAGCGGTACCACCTTCAGCCCCGGTACCGATTCAGCCGGGCACGGACCGATACTCACGAAAAGAAGAACCACCACCCCAAGAACCACCCACGTGGGTCTGTGCGGGATCATCGACACCATCACGGTAAATCCTCCGGTACCGGTCCGAGATCGATCAACCGTCCGAAAAGCTCCACCACGGCGGCGTCTAAAGCCGGCCGGTCCGGCCCGGGACCGGACGTAACCGCGGAACCTTCGCGGTAACGAGCGATAACGATCCGCCACGTCTCATCGCCGCTCACGAACGACCCGCGGAGCACGGTCCCTCGCGCGCGATCTTCCCGGCGGTACACGACCGGCACGATCCTCGACCCGATCGCGGTCGCTATCGGTCCGAACGATTCTTCACTGGTCTGCTCCGGTACGAGGGAGTCCGTGCGCTGTATCGTGACGATCGCGATCTCACCGTCCGGCAGGACGCTCATTACCGCGAACCCGCCGGGTACGTCGCCGAGCCAAGTCCAGGAACTCCCCGACCGGTAGAACGCGAGACCCGTGGGAAAATACCGCCCCTCATATCTCTCGCCGGCAAATCGAAGTCCGGAAAGCAACAGCGCCGTTGTCCCATCGGGATCGCTTATACTCTCCGATCCCGACGGCGGCTCAACCTGCATCACGATAACGTCGTAGTCCGGCCGGAGCGATACCGGGACGATCGCGGTGATTCTCACGAGCGCAAGCATATCCGGATCTTTCCGGTACTCTTTCAACACGTGAACGACGAGCGTCGACCCGACGTATCGTTCGACCAGGACGCGATCCGCGCGTCCCCGCGCGGCTTCCCGTAGTTCGTCAAGGAAGCGAGTAAGCGATAACCCCGTCGCGGCCGTATCAAACCGGATGAACTCCGCCGTTCCCGCTAACGAGGTCGCATTGTCGGTGAACACGAATCCCGTCCGGAGATCCACCCCACGGGGAGGAGCGTAGAACCTCCAGGTGTCGGGAAAGGAGAATCGGATTCCTCGATATACGAGGACGTTACCGGAAGTGGAGGCCGCGGGGAGCGGCGATTCCGGCAACTCCGTTACCGTAGAACACGCGGACAGGATCAACACCACCGTTATAACGGCGACGAAGGTTTTCACAATACCAATATTATCTATCTTGCGATATAAAAAATCAAACAAGGGCGCGACATTTGAGACTCGATCTTGTTCTACGACGAACTCGTCCCTGCGACCGATGACTGCCGGCGTTTTCGATCACATCGTTGCTTCAATAGTACTGAAGCTCCCTGGTGACGACCCGGCGCAGGAGATCGTATTGCTGCTGTACGTTGTCGGTGTGGTAATCGGTACGGGACGTCCAGTTGCGACGCGCGTCGTACTCGTACTCGCTTCTCACGCGGCTCCGGAGCTGCCGTCCCGGACCGTACGCCGCGTGGAACGTGCGATTTCCGAGGTCGTCGTACTCGTATTCGTCGGCGGAGAGTACCTGTCCGTAGCGATCACAGGAAGTCCGCTCGCGGAGGAGACCGTCCGCGTCGTAGATCCGGATTTCGCTGTCCCCGTCCGCACCGAGATCGGTTTCCTCCAGGAGGCGGCCAGTATTGTCAAACTCGCGGGCGGTTTCTGCCATTACGTACCCGGCCGCATTGGTCAGCACGTGGGAACTCTCTTTGTCCGATAGGTATGCATAGCGGTTCCGGAAGTGGATTCCGGCGTTCTCGTCACGATATTCAAGTGCCAGTACGCGCTCCTGCTCATCGAACGTGTAGGTGAGTCGGCCCAGGATCGTCAGCGCCCCTTCCCGGTGTGAGAAGTATTCGACTACCTCTGCCCGCCGGCGGTCCCCGTTCCACAAGAACGTCCGGCGGTCGGTCAAACGGCTCTCCGCTTCTTCAAGCTCATACCGCTCGATGACGTTTACCCGTCCATCGTCGTCGTGGCCGTACACGTATCGGACGGTCGGTCTTGATTCGAACTCGAATCGCGCTTCCCGCAGCTGGGAACCTGCGTATCGGTACCGCCATTGCCAGTCCGGCAGGAAATTCCGCGACGGATTGGTCTCCCTGTTCTGGGTAAGCAGACGCCGATCGGAAGACCGGAATACCGCACGTATGGTCCGCACGTAGGTGTTGAAATACCTGTTCTCCACGTACTCGACGGTGTCGCCCACGTGACGCTCGTCGAGCTCCAACTGCACCTCACCGTCCCGATCGTACTCCCGTTGCATGATCCGATATCCCGCGGCGTTCCGTAACGTCACGCTCGCCTTGTCGATCCGTTCCACATCGCGATACACCGTGGTCCGGACCCGTCCACCCTCGAGATACTCGTGTTCCGTTACATCCACGAAAACCCCGCTGGAATCGGTCCTGGCCTCTTCCACGACGCGACCATCCCGGTCGTACGCGTAGCAGGTGCTCCGGCGTCGCCCCGTGCTCGAGATGGCGGTTTCCTCCTCCAGCAGGCCGTCCCTGGTGAAGTAACGGATCGTCCGTCGCGCCTCCCGGAGTCGGTCCGCGGACGACTCCCAGACGTTCTCAGTCTCTTCGACAACACGCACCGCACCGCGCAAGTCGTGATCATCCAGGTGTTGTTCTTCCGCGTACCCCGGTAGAATACAGGCCAGAGATAACGCCAGAATCCACGCCGTGCTCTTCATGACGATCCTACTATACCACGCGTCGGCCGGGTGTGTTCCGCGTTACTCGACATTTGCTGGACAGACCTCCCGGACTGCCCTACACTCTCGGTGTAAAGACCGTTTTGAGTACCTGCCTTGCCCTGGTACTCGCCGCGGGCGCTCTCTTTGCGGGAGGGCAAGCGGAAGCCGGAGGCGACGCCGCCGAGTACCGCGCGGGCCAGGGGGAGATCATCCCCGCGGCGGATGTACGCATCGGGTCGTGGATCTCCGAACTGGATTACAAGTACCCCGCGCCCGAACAGGGTGCCCTGAGCGTCTCGTTTCTTTCCGGAACGGACGTGTTGCCCGTGCACGGTACACCCTCTCTCTTTCAGATCGGCATCCAGGCATCGGCCTTCGCGTTCGACGAACTGCCCGGTCTTAACCTCTCATTCCTGGTGGATGCGAGCGGCTCCATGGCCACGGGAGATGCGATTCCCCTTGCCCTGGACGGTATTCTGCGCACGTTAACCCGGCTGCGCGCGCATGACCGAGTCTCTGTGGTGCAGACCGGCAAAGATGGCGGGGTAACCGTGCCTTCCACGTTACTACGTACCTCCGCCGCCCGAGCCCGAATCAAAAATGCAGTACGAGAAATCCGCGCGGAAGGCCCGGCAGACCTGGACGAACACCTCCGGATCGCGTATCAGGAGGTCGCCCGACACGCGCGCTCGGATACGGTGAACCGCGTCATCCTGCTCTCGGACGGACGTTTCCCGATGACGCAGGAGACCACGGCGCTGGTTTCCTCCTGGGCGGAACGGGGGATCACGCTGACAACGGTCGGATTCGGCACGGAGTACGCCGAGGCTCCGATGAACACGCTGTCGCGCAGCGGTCAGGGGAGTTCACGCTTTGCGTCGAACGACGAGCAGCTCGATCGGCACTTCTACTCCGAACTTGACCGGATGATCGTCCCCATGGCGCGGGACGTGGACCTGGTGCTCCGGTTCAATCTTCCGGTGGAACGAATCGAGACGTGGGGCTACAGCCATCGCGTTTCCGGGAACACGGTCCGCTACCGCATCCCTACCCTGCACCACCGGGACTACGAAACTATCCTGGCGGAAGTCGAGTTTGCGCCGGTTCGACGGACCGGACGTCATGAGGTAGCGCAGCTCACGGTGGAGTACGATGACATGCAGGGTAACCGCGTCAGTCAAGGGCCCCTGGTGTCGATCCTGGAGCTCGACCCTGATCGCGAGGGGTATGAGCAGTACTCCAATCCGCTGGTACTGAAAAGCGCAACGCTGCTGGAGTTCTGTCGGAGCATCATCGCCGTATCGGAGGCGTACGAAAACGCAGAGGAGCTGGCCTCGTACGACCGGAACCGACGCTACGAGACGATGTCGGATATCGAACTCCCGGACCTGCCGGGTATTTCCGGGAACAGGGAAGATTCCGATACCGTCCGTACCTTTTATTACCAGCACGCGCTGGACCTGGTCCTGGACGCGCGGAGGCACGTGTACGACGCTCAGATGAGGCTGGGCGAGGTACCGTTCGTGCGAGAGATGGGCATCCTGGACGCCTACCTCGACACCCTGGCCGGTCGGTTGCGCCTCCCCACCGAAGAGAGGCAACGCATCAGTACCGACGCGTTTGTCCGGCGGAACCTCGTCCACGGCGATGAGCGTTCTTCCGCGGAAGACCTGGGTACCCAGCTTTCCGCAAACGTTCCCGCCGGTGCCGGCGTTCTCTTTCCGGGGACGCTCTTTCCGCGGGATCCGGATACCGATGCTGCGGTCAGGGACGCTCTCCAGGCGCTGGGTCTGGAGATAGTTCCGCCCCTGCCCGGGACCACCCCGGAGCACTACCAGGACAATAACGCCGCAACCCTCGCCGGCCGCCTGGCGGACGCCGACTACATCCTCGTTCTCCATCGTGATGACGATTCGGCCGTTCCCGCCGTCTACGGGCGCCTGATCGAGACCGAGTCCGGCGCGCCGATCAGCACCGGCCAGAGACCTGTTCGGTAGGGGCGGAACCGGATTGATTCGGCGCTTGCCGAAAGCGGTACCGTGATCTACAGTTCGCAAGGAAAGACTATGCCAGCCAAAACTCGTGCCCGCCGGGTCCGTCAGTGCTTCCTTTCCCTGTTGCTTGCGTCGCACCTGGTCGTCCCGGCCGGGGCATCGTTATTCGCGCAGGACATACCGGGAATTCGCGACCGCAAACCGTTGTCCTGGTACGTCGGAAGAGTCGAGACGGTGCCCGGAGATCTCTACGAGTGGGACTTCCGGGACGACGACCACTCCGGTGCCTTCGTCTTCGTCGACGGTCGATTAGTCACGGAATCACAGGAGAACACGGCCACGGTTGAAAACCGATTACTTTCCGACGAACACCCCGGTGACTGGGTAGGCTTACCGGCGTCGGCTATCGTGGACCGGGCGGGGTTACCCCCAACAGTGAGCGTCGTCGGTTTCTATGAGACGACCTTCGTCCGTTTACTCGTCTATGGCGAGATCTGGATAATCCTGGACCGGACCCGGAAGGTCGAAGAGGTGCTCTTTCATGAAGGCTTATCAACCCGCTTTGTTTACAACGGGATCGGGATCGGCTCTACCATGGAAGATGTACTCGCCGCGTTCCCGGAAACCCAGGACGTCGTTCGCGGTCAGTTCGTGTTTCCCGGTGCTGCCAATACGATCTTCCTGGAACTCCCGTGCACGCCGGACGCGGGATACGCCTTCTACGACACACACGATTACGGTATATACTTCACGAACGAAATCGTCACTGCCTTCAGCTTCTACCGGAACTAATACGCGCAGGCAGGACCGGGTTCGCACCAGCAGTAACTGTTCTTCGTATACCGCCCTGTCACTCCAGGTATTCCTGCAACATCTCGCCGTGCGTATCCCAGGCACGAGTCCAGTCGGACTGCCACTCCGCGATGATCCGCCCCACGTGGGACCGGCTATACTCACCGGGAAACCACGCTTCCACAACGAGATCGCCGTCGGAATCAACGTAGTACCGATTTGCCGTCGCTACCGCGTTCATCCGGTTGACCACCGCGAGAAACTCCTCCGCACTCGTAACCTCCGGATCCACGGCGGTGAAGTATGCGGACAGGAGATATCCTCCCCGAAACTGCATGACCCGCAGGTTGAGTTCGTCCGGATGGGAGAGAAAGATCGCATCCTCCTGCTGCCCGAATACCGAGTACCCGAGAAATTCGAAGTGTTCCGCGAACCCCTGCAAGTGCTCGGATACCGTATCCGGTGCTGCCGAAATTGTTGATACGAGCATCATCACGACGACGATCGCTGCAAGGGTTCCGGGTGTTCGTGTTTTCATTCTGTTTTGTTTCATCAAATCCTCCACAGGTAGCGTTCCGTCACGTACAGTGTCCTCGAAAACCGGTGCGTTTTCAACTCGAGCGATGCTGTGGCCGGGCACGGCTGATCCGGTCTATCAGGGTCTACAGCTCCAACACGTGGTGCTCGTGGTACATACTGTCCCGAAGTTCCCGCACTTCCTCGCTCCGCAAATAGTCGTCAAAAGGCATGGTCCGGTCGATGATTCCGCCCGGAGTAAACTCGATTATACGGTTTGCCACGGTGTTGACGAACTCGTGGTCGTGGCTGTTGAAGAGGATGTTGCCGGGGAAGTCGATCAGGGCGTCGTTGAGGGCGGTGATCGATTCCAGGTCCAGGTGGTTGGTGGGCTCATCCATGATCAGCGCGTTGGGACGGCTCAGCATCAGCATGGAGAGCATGCATCGGACCCGCTCTCCCCCGGAGAGAACTTTCACGCTCTTGAGGGATTCGTCCCCGGAGAAGAGCATGCGCCCGAGGAAACCCCGAACATACGCTTCCTCCTCCACGGCAGTGTACTGACGCAGCCACTCGATCAGGGAGAGGTCGGTCTCGAAGTGGCGCGAGTTGTCCTTGGGGTAGTACCCGGGGCTCATGGTAGTGCCCCACTCGATCTCCCCCGCCTCGGGCGTGATCTCGCCCGCGAGAATCTCGAAGAACGTGGTTTTGGCGTGGTGGTAAGGTCCCACCAGGGCGATCTTGTCGCCGGGATGCGCCGTGAGGGTAAGCCCCCGGATAATGCCGGGACTCTCTTCCCCGTCCAGGGTGTGGGAGATACCGTGGATCTCCAGCGCTTTTTTTCCGGGTTCCCGCTCGGGATCAAAGTTTATGTAAGGCCGCTTCCGACTCGAGGGCGGTATATCGTCGATCGTAAGCTTGTCAATCAGCTTCTGCCGGCTCGTAGCCTGTTTGGACCGGGCCGCATTGGAGGAGAAACGCTGGATAAACTCCTTGAGTTCGGCGATCTTGTCTTCCCGGCGCTTGCGTTCGTCCTTCATCTGCTTCTGGATCAGCTGACTCGCGTGGTACCAGAAGTCGTAGTTTCCCACGTAGAGCTGGATCTTGCCGAAGTCGATGTCCGCGATGTGCGTGCATACGGTGTTGAGAAAGTGCCGGTCGTGGCTCACCACGATAACAGTGTTGGGAAAGTTGTAGAGGAACTCCTCGAGCCAGGTTACCGACTCCAGGTCCAGGTTGTTGGTGGGCTCGTCCAGGAGCAGGATGTCCGGCTCGCCGAAGAGCGCCTGCGCCAGGAGGACCCGCACCTTCTGGTTGCTCTCGAGTTCCTTCATCAGCTTGGGGTGGTGCTCCTCGGCAACACCCAGACCGGAGAGCAGCCGCGCCGCCTCCGATTCCGCCTCCCAACCGCCGAGCTCGGCAAACTCGCCTTCCAGCTCCGCGGCGCGCATACCGTCCTCGTCGGAGAAGTCCGTCTTCTCGTAGATCGCGTCTTTCTCGGACATCACCTCGTAGAGGTGCCGGTGACCCATGATTACGGTATGGAGTACCGGGTGCTCGTCGAACGCGTTCTGGTCCTGTTGCAGCACTGCCATGCGCTCGTTGGTGCCGGTCGAGACGGAGCCGGAGTCGGGGCTGATCTCTCCGGAAAGGACCTTGAGAAAGGTCGACTTTCCGGCGCCGTTGGCGCCGATCACGCCGTAACAGTTGCCGGGGGTGAATTTTATGTTGACATCCTTGAAAAGGACACGGTTACCAAAAGAAAGGGTTATGTCGTTTGCGCTTATCATTTGTTGGCGCAAGTATACCGGAGCAGGCACCGCGTGTGAATGGCGCGACCGCGGACCGGGAATGAGAGTGCATCCGCGCCGGGCCGGCGGTGCATCCGCGCCGGGCCGGTTGCAACGCGGAAGAGGTTATCACTACTATTGGCAGGAAACGACACGGACACCTACAGAAATGAGTAACTGGAACCCAGGAAGCTGGCGGGACAAGCCGGCGAGTCAGATCCCTGAATACCCCGATCCTGCCCGACTGATGGCGATTGAAGATACCTTGCGCGCCTATCCTCCGCTCGTTTTCCCGGAAGAGGTCAATGCTCTCAAGTCCGATCTGGCCCGGGTCGCCGAGGGAAACGCGTTCCTGCTCCAGGGTGGCGATTGCGCGGAGAGTTTTGCGGATTTTCGTACCGATACGATTCGAGACACGTTCCGCGTTCTGCTGCAGATGGCGGTGGTGCTCACCTTTGCCGCGGCCTGCCCGGTTGTGAAGGTCGGGCGCATGGCGGGACAGTTCGCCAAGCCCCGCTCGAGTCCATACGAGGTTCGGGAAGGCCGGCGCCTGCCGAGCTACCGCGGTGATATCGTCAACGATATCGCCTTCGACCACGATGCGCGCACGCCGGACCCGGAGCGACTTCTCCGCGGATACAACCAGGCCGCCGCGACGATCAACTATCTCAGAGCCTGCGCGCAGGGAGGATTCGCCGATCTTCACAAGGTGCATCAGTGGAATCTGGATTTTGTTGCGAACTCGCCCGCGGTGGAGCGTTATCGCGATCTCGCGGATCGGATCAGCGAAGCCTTGGACTTCATGCGCGCCTGCGGGATCGGATCAGATGCAACTCCAGAGATACGGGGAACGACGGTCCACACAAGCCACGAGTGCCTCCTGCTTGGTTACGAGGAAGCACTCACCCGACACGATCGGACCACGGGGCTCTGGGTTGACAGTTCGGCACACTTTCCGTGGTGCGGTGATCGCACACGCGAGATCGGTGGCGCGCACCTGGAGTTTCTCCGCGGTATCGGAAACCCGGTCGCCGTCAAAGTGGGATCGAACCTGAGCGCGGACGACCTCCTGCAAATAATCGACGTTCTCAATCCGGCGAACGAACCGGGACGGCTCACGCTTATCTGCCGGTTCGGCGCGGAGAACGTAAGTGCACAACTGCCGCCCCTGATCAGAGCGGTGCAGCGCGAGGGACGCACCGTCGTCTGGTCGTGCGATCCGATGCACGGGAATACGGTCGAGACGGCGAAGGGCCTCAAAACGCGAGGCTTTGACGATCTTATGACCGAGATCCGGCGCTTCTTTGAGGTTCATCGTACCGAAGGAAGCTACGCCGGCGGCGTGCACCTGGAGCTGACAGGACAGAACGTCACCGAGTGTACAGGCGGCTCGCATGCAGTCACGGAGGAGACGCTCGCTTCAGGTTACCATACCAATTGCGACCCCAGGCTTAATGCGAACCAGAGCCTGGAGATCGCGTTTCAGATCGCCGAACTCCTCAAGGAGGAGCGCCGCTCGGCGTAGAGATCCCGGGCGCCGCTCGGTCCCCGACGTCCGGTGCGTCCCCCTGCTAATCTACCTTACCGCGCTTGATCTTCTTGGTTGAGGTCATCTCCATCTCCTCCTGAACTATCACCGTCCGGTTGATCCGCTGGTACGGCTGCAGACCGTGATTGACCTCGCTCACGATCTCCTTGATGCGTGCTTCGATCTGTTCCGGCGTTGCAGCGCTGCCGTCCTCCGGTGCGGCGGCACCACCGGCGGCGAAGAGTTCCTGGTTGGGATATACCAGGGCCTCTATCAGCTCGCCCGCCTGGTCTTGTTTGTCCTTGTACCCGCGCACGAGAATCTGGGCTACTTCGTCGTAGAGCTGAAACTCGTTCTCGATCTCCTCGGGGTAAACGTTCTTGCCGCCCTCGCCGACGATCAGGTTCTTCGCACGACCGGTAAGGTACAGGTAGTTTTCGTCGTCCAGGTATCCCAGGTCGCCGGTTTTAAAATAGCCGTCCTCGGTGAAGACCTCGGCGGTTTCCTCCGGCATCTGGTAGTATCCCTGCATCACCATCGATCCCTTCACGATTATCTCGCCGATCCCGTTCTCGTCGGGGTTGAGAATTCGCAGATCCGTCTCGGGCAGGACTTTGCCGACGCTGGTTTCCTTGTAGTGTTCCACCGGGTTGAGCGTGAGTATGGGGGAGGTCTCCGTGAGACCGTAGCCCTGGACAAAGTCGATTCCCAGCTGGTTGTACTGCCGGAACACGCTCGGTGCCAGCGGCCCTCCACCGGAGATACAGATTCGGATCGACGCGAGGGACGCTTTCTCCAGTACGCCGTGAAAGAGTTTCTTGCCGGGGTTCTTCCCGGTCATCTTCTTGATCGCACCGGAAAGTGCCATCAGTCCGCGAATGATGCCGTATACCACGGCGCCTTTCTCGCGGATTCCCCGCATGATCGCCGCCAGAAGCTTGTTGAAAAGCATCGGCACGCCCAGAAACATCGTCACGCGCGCGGCTTTGAGGTCGTGCAGGATCTGCTTGACCACGACCCGCTTACCGAACACCGTTTCCGCTCCGACCGAGAGGCTTTCGATGAAAACCGCCAGCATGCAGTAGCTGTGGTGGATCGGAAGCAACGCGTAGAATACATCCGTATGCAGGATTGTAAGGTTAGCCTGCGCGAGAAAGCAGTCGGA
This sequence comes from Spirochaeta sp., assembly GCA_007130865.1. Taxonomy (GTDB): domain Bacteria; phylum Spirochaetota; class Spirochaetia; order DSM-27196; family Alkalispirochaetaceae; genus Alkalispirochaeta. The sequence continues at coordinate 14,193 of SLRR01000236.1, forward strand.
CACCAGATTCTGGTGAGTCAGCACAACCCCTTTAGGACGTCCCGTAGTACCGGAGGTAAAGAGTATCGCCGCGGTATCGGTCTCTCCCGCGGGGTGCACCTGGAACGAACGGTCGCTCTCGACGTTGTAGATGTACGGCTCGTGAGCGCTGGAGAGGCTGATCACTTTGTCGATCTTGAGCGGATGCTTTGCGTCGGCCGGCCCCCCGCTTTCAAACGTGGCAAACCGTTCATCGTCGATGAAGAGCACCCGGGCGCCGCCGGCGTGGATAAGGTTGGCGATCTCCCCATCGTGTAGCTGGTAATCGATCGGCACCACAACTCCCCCGGCAAAGAGCACCGCCAGATACGCTACGGCCCATTCCGGGCTGTTCTTCCCGGATACCGCCACGCGATCGCCATGATCGACCCCGATCGACCGGAGATACTGGGAGACCGCGAGTATGCGGGCATGAGCTTCCCGGTACGTGAGACTCACCCGGTCCGGCTCGTAAACGGTGAAGCAGGGACGGTCGGGATACCGCTTTACAGAGATCTCAAAGAGTTCCGACAGTGTAGGCCACGTTCCGGAAAAAGTGCTTCCCCGGAACTCCTCGAGTACATCCCACGGTCGGGACTGGTTTGTGTTTTTATGTGCCATGAAAGCAGTCTAAAGGCAAATACCGCCGTTGGGAAGCGTTTTATCGGTCGCGTAACCGAAAAACAACCGGCGATGCGAGCACGACGGTACACACCCGCAGACAAGCACGTGTACGTGTCCGGGCACGAGCAAGAGTCCGAGCACGACGCAAGGTTGACATCCCCCGGAACGGGTTCGTACAATACGGCTTTAAGGCTTAGAGATGTATCCTGACTTTGAATCGTGAACAGCGTCAACCGAGCCGCGAGGCTCGGTTTTGTTTTTTTCTACGGGTACATGGATTGAATAAGGGAGCAATCCCAAGGAGTTTATATTATGACGATTGCTGAGAATTCGGTTGTTACGATCGCGTACACACTTCGCAACGATGAGGGACAAGTGCTCGATTCGTCCGACGAAAACGGTAGTATCTCCTACCTGCACGGTCACCAGAACATCGTGCCGGGCCTGGAGAACGCGCTGGCAGGCAAGGTTGTAGGAGACACAGTGAATGCGGAGATCGAACCCGCCGACGGCTACGGAGAACGCCGGGAGGACCTGGTGTTTTCGGTCCCCCGCGACCGCTTGCCCCAGGAAGAGGAGCTTGTTGAGGGAATGCAGTTCCGAGCCCAGGTTGCGGAGGGTCAGGAGCTGATCGTGACGCTCGTCGACGTAGGTGACAGCGAGGTAACCCTGGACGGCAACCATCCCCTGGCCGGCGAGAAGCTGGTGTTTGACGTGGAAGTGGAGAATGTCCGGGAGGCTACGGCGGAAGAGATCGACCACGG
>SLRR01000045.1 GCA_007130865.1 Spirochaeta sp.
ACCAGGGCGAGTTTGTCTGTATCGTGGGACCCTCCGGGTGCGGCAAGACGACGCTCCTGCGGCTGATAGCAGGCTTTCTCCCGCCTACCACGGGAGAGATCACCGATTCCGGGGAACCGGTCCGCGGTCCCGACGCGCGCCGGGGACTGGTGTTTCAGCAACCGCACCTCTATCCGTGGCTCTCGGTGCGGAGCAACGTCGAGTTCGGGCCTCGGTCACGGGAAATACCCAGAGCGGAACGACGCCGCATCGCGGATCATTACCTTAAACTGGTGAAACTTGCGGAGTTTGCCGACGCCCGCACCTGGGAGCTCTCGGGAGGGATGCAGCAACGCGTCGCCCTCGCCCGGGTTCTCGCCAACGAGCCGCACATCCTGCTCATGGATGAACCCTTCGGCGCGCTGGACGCGCTGACCCGGGAACACATGCAGGACGAACTACTCGCGATCTGGCGCGATACGCGACCTACGATCGTGCTCGTAACCCACAGCGTGGAGGAGGCGGTATACCTGGCCACCCGCATACTGGTGAGCTCCGACCGCCCGGCACGGATCATCGCCGACCTGGACGTGCCGTTCAGCCGCAGGAGGCAGAACAGAGACGTCTCGTCCCGGGAGCCCCGGAAGCCGCGAGCGCCCCGGGAGGTCAAGGCTCTGCCGGAGTTCGTCGAGTTCCGGGAGCGGGTACTCCGTTACATCTGGACGTGACGAGATCCGGCGGCGCGCTACCGGATTCACCGGTATCGCCGGATAAATCCGCGGTCGATCAGCGCCTTCAAGTGCCACGCCGGCGCCCCGGTCAATACCCATCGCCCGCGGAACAACAGTCCCCGGCGGGGACCGAGGTTCATGCCCCGCAGGTACGGCCCCGTAGCCTGGAACGATATCAACCCGTGGTCCGAGTGGGAGGCCTGGTGACCAGTAAGCGATGAGACCGTATCATTGTTCTCCAACCCACCAGCTTCCCGGAGTGCCTCTGCGCGAGCAAGCAGGTTGTGTATCAGCACAGGCTGCTGACGGACCGCGAACACCCCTACCCGCGGAAGAGGCACCGGCAGAAACGTTGCACAGTCTCCCACGGCAAACACGTCCTCTTCCCCGGAGACGCGCAGAAAACGGTCCACCGGTAACGCCCCATCCGGGGCCAGCGGCACGTTGAACTCGCGGAGCACCGCCGGCGGAGTGATCCCCGTCGCAACGAGGACGACGTCCGCAACAAGGGTCGTCGGATCTACTCGAACCCCTTCCCTCACCCGGATCCCGAGTCGGTCCAGCGCGCGGCGCACGTAACGCATGCACGGCGGGTGATCGGTCAGAGACGGCGCAAGCGCGCGCGTATAAATCGTCACCACGCCGCGATCTCCGAGGAACGACGCCGCGTTCGCCGCGAGTTCGATCCCGCTGAACCCGCCGCCCACAACCGCCACCTCCACCGGATCGGCGCCGGAAGTCCGCTCGCGCAGCAGTGATTCCAGTCTGGCGGCGGCGTCCACGAGACTCCGTACCGGCTTGGACGGCCACATTCTCGTCTCTGACGACGCCGGAAGCGTGGTCTCGCTGCCGAGGTTGACGGAGAGCACGTCGTAGCGGATCGGAGAGTGATCCCGGCAACGGATCGCCTTGCCGGCGGGATCAAGTCCCGTAACACGATCCTGTATGAATTCCACCCCACCGCGCCGCGCAAGCTCCGCCACGGGCAGGGACGCATCCCGCCGGGACCAGCTGCCAGCCAGAAGCCCCGGCGCCATGCCCGAGTACACGTGATCCAAGTCCGGCGAGATCACGGTTACGGAATGCCCTCGTGAGGTGAACAGCTTGCTCCGGCGAAGCACTTCCGCGTGGCAATGTCCCGCTCCGGCGAGGACGATACGGGCCTTACGATTCGGGTCACTCACGGTGCTCTCCGGGCAAATCGATACCTCTCCCGGCCGGCGTTCTTTGCATCGTACATCGCGGCATCGGCGGCCTGAACGATCTCAGCCCACGTTGTCCCGTCATGGGGGTGAATTGCGATCCCAATGCTTATACCAACCGTCACCGACGAGTTGCCGACGGAAATCGGTTCACCCGCTCTTGCGATGATACGTCGCGCAACGCGCTCGATGTCGGCGGTTTCGCCGTAGATCGGAGCAATCGCCGCCGATTCCCAATAGATGCTTCCCGATCGGGTACGATTACAGAACTCTCCATGCCAGGTCGTGCCGCTGCTGATCGTATTCCACATCGTCCGGTAGTACTCGTCGTCCTGGCGTCCCGATTTCAGAATTCGGGGATTACCTCCGATCACCTCATCCGGCGCGTACCCGGTCATGTCGACAAACGCCTGGTTCACGTATTCGATCGTTCCGTCGGCGTCGGTGACTACGATCGCCGCCGGGCTGTGTTCAACCGCCTTGGTCAGGACACGTATTGTCTCGAGCGAACGAATCCGCTCCCCGATGTCCCGAACCGCAAAGAGGAGCATCGCGACCCCACCAATCGATAACTCCTGCCGACTCACCTCCACCGGTATCGTAGTACCGTCGTTTCTGCGACACGAGGTGATACCCGGCGTTCCACGCTCACCGTCGGTTCCGCACACAAACAACGCGTCCGGGGCAAGCCGGAACAGGGCATCGGTATATCGGGAAAGCTCCTCCACCCGGCGCCTCGCGACGTAAGCCCGTCGGAACTCCCGGTCCTGCACGACCGCGAGGATCGACAAGGATACAACAGCGATGCCGACAAAGGTATGCTCCATGATCCGGCTCGCGGTGTGGTCAAAAGTGAGAAACATGATGATCGCCGCGATGCCAACCGGTAACGCCGTATGGAGAACGTACCACCGCCGTAAACCTTCCGAGAACAGGTAGTTAAAGAACGCGGTCAACAGCACCGCTCCCGTCACCGCCGAGCTCAGCCCCATCGTATGGAACGTGGTACCGTAGATTCGGTGCGCGAGGACGGGCACCGCGTTTACAAGGGCAGCAACAAGCAGGAGATCGGAGAAATGAAGGCTTATCAGGAAGCGACGATATCGCGGGTTACCGGAGCCGACCCGATACAGGGAAAAAACGATCAGGTATAGTACGGTAAAAACGATCACCGCGCCTTTGTAGATGGCCAGCCGACGTAACCCCGGCAACTGAAGATCGAGGACTACCAGCATACCGAGCACCAGTGAAACCGAGACCGCGTACACGGCGCCCGCCCGGACCGTCTTCCGGTCCCATCCGTCCCGTAGTACCTGCCATGGTAAGATCCGTTCCTGCCGGGTACGCCTCTCGTGACGGGACGATACGGGAGACGTCATACCGCGGGAGGACTTTTGCTGTTCCATGAGGAAATCAGTATAGTTTAATAATGATTGTATGTGCAATAATTTTTAACAGGAATTTTGCGAATGCCCGGTCCGTGGCCGAAACCAACCTACGGACCGGTTAATCGTGATTCATTCTTGCGGCCACTTGAGACGGGCTCCGATGTTGAACCGGTTGATCTCGCTCCAGAGCGCGGTTGTGCCGAGAATCTCCGCGATCGCCTCGTCGTCGAGATCGTAGACCTTCTGAAGGGTCATTGCGTGCGCATGGATACAGAAATCACACTGGTTCATCACTCCGACAACCAGAGCGATTATCTCTTTGGTTCGAGCGTCGATACGTCGAGGCTCAAGAACCGTCGCCATATGCCTATTGATCGACTCGAGGTACGCCGGATCGTTGGCGAACGCCTTGTAGATGTCCGGCAGAAAACCGCCGTAACGCTGCTTGATCTCTGCGTAAACCTTTTTCACCTGTTCGTCGGCCTCGCTCTCCTGAATAAGAGGAAGTGTGGACATGTAGAACTCCTTCGGGCATCGGGACGTTCCGCAGAACGGCGGAGCCCCGACGTAATCAATCCGCCTTCAACGAAGACTGCAGGTAAAACGTACGATACCCAACGTTTTCGTTCTGTCAGGCAGCTGACGTTAGGAGGAAATTTATGAGAAATCCCACGCCACGTTCGATCCGTTATCTTCGGGCAGCGGATATTTTCCGCGATCTCTCCGGATCGGAGCTTCGGGAGATTCACCACTTCTTTCCGATGTCCCGTTGCCGACGAGGCACAATTATCTTCCATTCCGGAGAAGAGGGAGAACGGCTCTATATTCTGAAAAAGGGACGCGTGGTCCTGTACCGCGTCACGTCGGAGGGGAGACGCACCGTAATCGGAACGGTAAAGCCCGGGACGGTGTTCGGTGAACTGACGATGGCCGGTCTGACGATGAGGGATTGCTACGCCGAAACACAAGAAGACTCATTGGTGTGCGAAGCGACCCGGACGGATAT
>SLRR01000234.1 GCA_007130865.1 Spirochaeta sp.
CTTGGGGCCCCTTACCCTGGTACAACGCCGTCATCGCGATTTCTACCCCGGTGTTTTGAATCGAACACCCCGGAGATGGTGTTCCGCGGGTCCCAGGTGAACCGCGATCGCAGAAGGTCTCACGACCCGTCTACAAGACCGATCCCTTTACCAGACCACCGGGACCCCGTAGTCGGTAAACCAGGGGTCGGCCGTCATAATTGTCAGGTTTTCCGTAATCGCCTGCGCTATCAGCAGTCGATCAAACGGGTCGCGATGAATCCAGGGCAGACGAGCTACGGCGTGGATGTGAGACGGAACGACTGGGAGCCAGGAGATGCCGTTCCTCGCGATCTCCTTCGGCAGGGCTTCCTGCCAACCTTCTTTCAGCTCAAGCTTTCCAATGCTGATCTTGATCCCGAGCTCCCAGTACGCGGCAACACTGAACAGGAGTTTGTTCGCGTCGTTGGACAGAACATCACGGGCAATTGACGACAGCTGCCGGGACCGACTTACCATCCAGAGCAGGACATGCGTGTCCAGAAGCACATTCACCGGGGATTCTCCGCCGCCATGTACGGAGCGAAGTCTTCCAGTGGATCATTAAAGGTTTCGTCCATGCGCACTAGAAGATCGGAAAGGGCGTCAAACCGCCGTTTACCGTCGTGGAACGGGACGAGCCTCGCCACCGGCGTGTTTCCCCGTGCGATTATAAGCGTCTCTCCCGCCTCGACCTCCCGCAGGAGGCGGGAGAGGTGGGTCTTGGTCTCGTGGATCGTCACGGTCTTCATGATGAAAGAATAACACAACATATTGACTTAGTCCATTGACTTGGTCTAGTAGTCGTCGAGTGGCGGGCGATCGACGACAGTCACGATCGTCGATCGTCACGCCGCCTGGTGGATTCAAGAGCATACGTGATCTGGAGATGTCGGAAATCGGCGGATGGTATTACGAGCCGCCGGAACTCGTCCATGCTTTCAGGCACACGCACCTCCACCCCGCACCTTTACCCGCGTCGCGTACCCGGAGTAATCTCGCGTGCATGGGAAAGCTCTGGGAGAAGGGGTACGACCTGGACGAGGTGATCGAGCGTTTTACCGTGGGGCGGGATTATCTGCTCGATCGGGATCTGCTGCCGGCGGACGCGGCGGCGAGTATCGCCCACGTGCGGATGCTCGCGGAAGCGAAGCTTCTGGCACGGGACGACGCGGTCGCTCTGGAAAACGAACTCCGCTCGATCGCCGGCTCCGCTCTCCAAGGCGAGATTGATATCCGTCGGGAGGACGAGGACTGTCATACCGTGGTGGAGGCGCGGCTCACCGACGCTCTTGGGGAAGCGGGGAAACGCGTCCATACCGGACGCAGCCGAAACGACCAGGTTACCGCGGCGACACGACTCTTCACCAGAGAGTCGCTCCTGGATATCACCGACGAGGGGCTCACGCTGGTGGTCCGCCTCCTGGAACGCGCGGAAGAAGAACAGCAAACGGTGATGCCGGGTCGTACGCACATGCAGATCGCTATGCTCTCCACCTTCGGGCTCTGGCTGGCTTCATGGGCGGAGCAGCTCCTGGACGACCTGGAACTCCTGGAAGCGGTGGCGCGAATGAACGATCGCAATCCCCTGGGGTCCGCCGCGAGTTACGGTACGCCGCTTCCCCTCGACCGGGAGCTGACGGCGCGTCTGCTCGGGTTCGAGAGCGTTCAGAACAACGTCCTGGCGGTACAGCATTCCCGGGGTACGCTGGACGGCAGGATCGTTTCCGCCCTGGCGGGCGTCGCTTCCACCCTGGGGCGGATCGCGCAGGACCTCATCCTCTTTTCTCTTCCGGAAATCGGGTATGTCGAACTTCCGTCGGAGCTGTGCAGCGGGTCGAGCATCATGCCGCAGAAGAAAAATCCCGACGTGCTGGAGCTTCTGCGAGCGCGCGCGGCGGTGGTGGAAGGGTGGGCCTCGCAGTGCCGCGATGTTGTCCGGGGGCTTCCTTCCGGGTATAACCGGGATCTTCAGGATACAAAGGAGCCGTTGCTCCGGGCGCTTGCGGGTGTTCAGGAAGAACTGGCGGTGGCGCTCGTCCTGGTGGATCGCCTGGAGCCGAACCGCGACCGTATGCGGGAGGCGCTCAACGCGGAGGTGTTCGCCACGGATTACGCCTACGAGCTTGTCCGGGAGGGGGTCCCTTTCAGGGAGGCCTATCGCCGCGCCGCGGAGGAATACACCGCGCGGGATCTTCCGAATCCGGAGAAAGCGCTCGCGGAGCGCACCGGTACCGGCACGCCGGGGAACCTCAATCTCGCGGCGCCGCGGGAACGCGTTACATCGCTGAAGGAGTTAAGCCGGTCACGACGGGACCGGCACGTCCGGGCGATGACCTCTTTGCTTGGAGAGATCGTGCCGCGTATTATCCCCGGTTCGGCCTCAGGGCGGCGTACGTAACGAACGCGATTACCGTCAAGACGTAGGGCAGGGAGAGCAGTACCGTTGGTGGTACCGCCACCATCACCTGGGCGCGTACCGCCGCTGCTTCCACGAGCCCGAAGAAGAGCGCCGCCGCGGCGAGTCCCGGGGGTGTACGGTATCCCAGGTAGATTATGACCAGAGCGATCCAGCCGCGACCGGCACTTACGTTGGGAAGGTACGCCCCGATCCGCAGCGCCAGGAGCGCTCCCGCCGCGGCGGCGAGCATGCCGCTCACGATCAGGCCCAGCAGGCGGTACCGCTTGACCCCCACCGCGTTCGCCCGGAGCCAGTTCGGCTCCTCTCCTGCGACTCGCAGTCGTAATCCCGGGACGGTCTGATATAGGCCGATCCACACTAACGCCAGTACGGTTATAGCCACGATCGATACAGACCAGATCGGGACACCTCCGCCGGTGGGAAGACGGATCGAACCACGGGTACGGAAGATCGCTTCCGACAACATTGATACCGCCCCTGCGGCGAGCAGGTTGATAGCGAGGCCAACGATGAAGGGATTTGCTTCCCACCGGAGCGCAAACTGACCAAAGAGGAGCGCCGGCACTACACCGGCGAGCACCGCGATGAGAACCGCTGCTATCGGAGTAGCTCCCAGGACGCGCGCCGCCACCGCGACAAACGCCCCGATCGTCATCATTCCTTCAAGCCCGATGTTGAGTACGCCGCTGCGTTCCGCCACGAGCCCTCCCAGGGCGACGATCAGGAGCAGGGCGCTGCTCTGAAAAATCTGCGCTATCACGTTCTTCTCCTCCGACGCATCAGACCGTTCCCTCCGGGCGTTTCCTTACGTGATACCGGGCCAGTACCCGGGCTGTGACAAAGAGGAACACCACTCCCTGCACGACCGAACCGAGTTCCCAGGTAGTCTGGTTGTGCAGAACAGCCGCCCGGGCACCGCCGTCGAGCAGGGCGAAGAAGACCGCCGCCGGTACGATCAGTATGGGATTGTTCCGAGCGATGAGTGCCACGGCGATCCCGTTCCACCCGAGTCCACCGGTGAATCCGGTTATGCTCCGGTAGTGTATCCCAAGGACGAGAAAGCTACCCGCCAGTCCGTGCAGCGCGCCGGACAGCGCCATCGGCAGGGTGGTGTACTTCCCCACCGGTATCCCGGCGTACCGCGCCAGGGAGCGGTTGTACCCGGTTATACGCATCTCGTATCCGAACAGCGTCCACCGGAGAAGAAACCAGAGCGCCGCCACGGTCAGGATCGCCCAGATCGCGCCGGTATTGAACGACGACGGCGGCAGGAGTCGTGCCAGTCGGGCGGATTCCGGTACCAGTGGAGTGGCGATCAGGTTGCTCGTCCTGTCACGCAGGGGACCGAGGATGAGATAGTCGCCCACGGGCATCACCGCGGCGGCGAGGAGAAAACTGGTGATCAGTTCGTCCGCGCCGGTTACGTGGCGAAGCCATCCAGATAGACCCGCCATGAACGCCGGGGCTGCCACGGCCAGGACCAGCGCAAGCGCGGTCAAGGCCCAGGCAGGCTGCAGACTCGCCAGAGTGCTGTCGGTGTGCACCGCGGTTACGACGATCGCTCCGAGATACGTCTGTCCCTCTCCTCCCAGGTTGAACACTCCTGCTCGAAACGCTGCGACTACTCCCGCACCGGTCAATGCCAGGAGGGAGGCTCGGGCGAGTACGTTGCCCAGGGCAAACCGGTTCGACCAGGGACCGGATATGAACGTGATGACTGTTTGTCCCGGTTGCGGCGAGGAGACCACGATAACTCCCAGTACCGTGGCTACCGCCGCCAGAACTGCAAGGACCGCTCCTGTTCGTGTACCCGGGGTGCTTATACTCACGGGCTACTCTCCTGATACGTTCAGGCCGGCGAACGCCCGGGCGATCCGATCGGTCTCGTCCACGGGGAACACGCCTTGTACGACTCCATCGTGCAGAACCACTACTTCCTGCGCCAGGGTGGTGACCGCGTCGATGCTCGAACTGAGAATTATCACCGCGGAACCCTCGGCCGCGATCTGCCGCAACGATTCGAGCAGGATCTGCTGGCTCTGCATGTCCAGACCCGCTGTCGGTTCCGCCACGATGCAAACGCCGGGGTTGGAGTCCAACTCGCGCGCGAGGATAAGCTTTTGAATCATGCCGCCTGAGAGTGATCCCAGCGGTACGTGGCGATGCGTTCGGATATCGAACCGCTCGAGCAGACGCGTGGTAAGCTGTTTGGCCTCGCCGGGGTTCCTGATGCCTCGGGGATGAATCCTCCGGCGGTCGGTGACGGTGGCGTTCTCCTCGACAGTACCTTCCAGCGTCGCAGCTTGCTCAAAACGATCGGACGGCAGAAATGTGATCCCCTGCTCTCGGAGAGCGCCCGGCGAGAGAACAGCCGGAATGCGGTGTCCCGCGACGCGTATCGACCCGGAAGCAAGTTCACCGTCTCCGCTGAGGTAGTGCTCCAGAAGGTCCAGTCCCGCTTCACGTACGCCGGTCACGGCGCTTATCTTCCCGGGTGCGACGGTAAAACTCAAGGGTCCCATCGTTCTGCCGCTGTAACGGTCGTAAAGGGAAACGTCTTCAAATGCGATCGCCGGTTCCGCCGGTTGATTCTCAGCGGTACGGTCACGGGAGTCGTTCAGCGTGGTGCGGCTGTTTTGCCGGAAGCGGTCGTTCGCCCCGGCGCCCACCCGACCGCACTCAACCTGCGGGCGCTCCCGTCGCCCGTCGTTCCGCTTTCGTTCGTCCTGGCGGCGGTGGTCGAAAAGGAGCGCCGCGAGCGCGCGTGCGTCCGGTGCGGTGTCGAATGTTTGTGTCGTTCGTCCTTGAATCAGTACGGTGATGCGGTCCGCGAGGCGACTGACCTCCGCGAGGTCGTGGGAGATATAGAGGATCGCCAACCCGCGGTCGCGCAACGCTCGGACCGCCGAGAGAACTCTCTCCTGGTCCGTAATCGCCAGACCCACAGTCGGTTCGTCGAGAATAAGAATCGTCGAGTCCCGTCCGAGCGCGGAGAGAACCGCTGCGAGACGGAGTTCGGTCCCGTTCAGCGAACCCGCCGGTTTTCCCAGGTCAAGTTCGATATCGAACTGCCGGGAGAGCTGTTCCATCCGCCTGCGCGCGGCGCTGTAGTTTATAAAGAGCCGGAGTCCCCGATATGGGTGAACTCGTGGTTCCGCCCCGATTATCAGGTTCTGCAGGAGCGGCAGAGAGGGAGCCATCCGGGGATACTGTGGTACCACGGCGCACAGCGATTTCCGGACGTCCTCATCGGGAGTGACCGTTCCGGTGTCGTGCGGTTCGATACCCGCGAGGAGCCGCACCAGCGTCGATTTACCGGCGCCGTTTTCGCCGACCAGACCGTGAATCGTTCCCGGGACGAGATCTATCGAGGCGTTCAGCAGCGCTTCTACCTGGCCGTAGCGTTTTCCCAGGTGTCCTGCGGTAAGGACCGGTTGCACGCTTATTGTCCCGGCACGGGCATTTCCAGTACCAGCTGTCCCGTGGACAGTCGGTGCAGCAGCGCTTCTATCTCCGTTACGAGTTCGTCCGGAACGAGGTTCTGAAACTCGGGATGCTCCGTGTCAAAACCGACCGCGTCGTCGGCGACACCCAGGATTACCGCGGTCCCCCAGGGGGTCTCACCGCGGATCGCGGCACGGGTGCTCTCGTACGCGGCGGTATCCTGGCGAACGAGCGTGGACCCCGCGACGACGCCGGGACCCTCGTCGTATCCGGTGTCGTCGTACCACAAGGCGTAGGCGTTTCTCTCGCGTGCAGCCGAGACGACGCCCTGGTTACCACCACCGGCGATCGTGAGGATCACGTCACTCCCGCGGCCGATCATATCAGTGGCGATCTCCTGCGCCCGTCCCGCGTCGAACCAGTTGCCGAGAACCCGAAAGTCTACGGTGATAGAGGAGTCGACCGCCTGGGCTCCTTCACGGTAGCCGACGAGGATTACCTCGTTCATGATCGGGTATTCCTGCCCGGCCAGCAGACCGACCCGGCGGTCGGGGCGAGAGTCCGGCATCGAGCTGGTCGTTACCAGCCCGGCGAAGTAACCCGCCAGGTACGCCTGTTCCCGCTGGTTGAAGAGGATCGTGTGGATTCGGGGATGTCCCTCCAGGTAACCGTCGAGTATCAGAAACCGGACCTCCGGAACCGCCTCTGCAACAGTGAGCGCGATCTCCGGCATGCTGGGGTTGGAGGTGACGATCACGTCGTATCGGCCCGACGCGGCCATGGACATGACGCCTTCTTCCCAGGTGGCCTGGTTGAAACCCCCTTCAACGACGGATACCTCCGTTCCGCCTTCCTCCCGGGCGGCGCGGTTTACACCGTTTACCATCATCTCGTACGTGGGACTCCCGTCAACGACGCCGGGAACAAACACGCCGATACGGAAACCTTCCGGCGCGGATTCGGACCGTCCCGCCGCTGACAGAACAAGTGCCGATACCAACAGAAGGACTGCGACTATAGTTAACCGTTTCATGGGAACATTGTAGCGGGAAATGTCGGGGTCGCTCAATTGCAGCGGCCACTTAAGGCCGCGCAGGTAAAGACAACGCCGGTCAGAGCGGTGACGGTCCGACATTGACCGGGCGCGATCACTACTGGTACCGTTCCCGGGGAGCCAAATTACGACGCATGAACGACAACCTGTACCTGGTAATCGATATCGGAACGTCCAGTCTCAAAGCGGCGGTGTGTACGGATGCGGGAGAGTTGCTCTCCTCCGTACATCGATCCCTTATGGGACCGTCCGAGTCTCCCCGGGACTTCGTGACGCACCGGTGGATGGATACGTTCGGCGAGGCAGTTCCGAAGCTCGTGAATCGCTACGAGATGAGAGCGGTCGTAATCAGCGGGAACGGACCCACCGTGGTCGCGATTGACCGTGACGGTAACGCCCTGGGACCACCGCTTCTCTGGCTCGACGACCGGTTCACGAAACTGGCTGTTTCCGATTCTTTTTACCTTCCGAAGATCGCCTGGTTTGAACGGGAGCGTCCCGAAGCGGAACAGGTACGATGGTACCTGCCGTTTCCGGAGTATCTCATCCACGTCCTCACCGGTGAGGCGGTGGCGATTTCCCCGGGAGAGGAGTTTGACCGGTATATCTGGTCGGAACATGATGCCCGGGCGGTGGGGATCGATCCGTCCCGGTTGCCGCCCTTCGTACGCGTGGGTGAGATTGTGGGACACGTCTCACCGGCGGCGGCGGAAATCACCGGGATCGATCAGGGTATGCCGGTTGTAGCGGCGGGATCCGATTTCCTCATGAGTCTGATCGGTACGAACACGCTCCGGCCGGGCGAGACGTGCGATCGGGCAGGCACGTCCGAAGGTATCAACCACTGTTCCGACCGTGCCGTGGATGCTCCGCGGTTGCGCACGCTGCCGCACCTTTATCCGGGGCGGTACAACGTGGCGGGCATCCTCTCCTCTACGGGGAGGCTGTTTGAGTGGTTCCGGGAGATCAGCGGGCAGCGGAACCACGACTACGGCGATATGATGCTGGATATTCTCCGTGTGCCGGATTACGCGGATATCCCCTGGTTCTTTCCGTCGCTCCGGAACAGCGGTGCCTGGGAGTTCACCAAGGGAATGTTCATTGGTCTAGGATCTCAGCACAACCGCGCGGAGATGGGACGTGCCGTAGTGCTCTCGATCGGGTTTGCCGTGCGGGAAGCGCTGGAGATGCTGGAGAACGCTGGATGCCCCGTGACCGCACTCAACGCGTGCGGCGGACAGGCCCGGAACGGCCTCTGGACACAGATGAAAGCGGATATCACGGGAGTCCCGATCCGTATACCTTCTGTTACCGACGCGGAACTGATTGGAAACCTCTGCTGCGGCCTGATGGCAACCGGTGCGGCGGGTTCACTGGAAGAAGCGGCGGATCGCGTTGTTCACATGGTTCATACGTATGAGCCGGATCCGGGCCGGAACGCGTTCTTCCAGGATCAGTTTGAGCAGTACCAGTCGCGGTTCCGGCGGTTCCAGGCCGCTCTGGAGGAATGCTAAGGGTGTTTACAACCTTGTTGATGAATGCGGGATAACTCTCGAATCAATAGATACTTACGGCACCTGATACCGGTTTTCAGCGGACGACATCCTCTGTTCTCGCGAGCTGTCATCGAGAGCTGTCATATTAGAAGAAAATAGATTATTATTAATGTATATTTTGGTCTGACGGGTGTATGAGAAAGAAAAACCCTGCTGATTCTGGACTAACAAAGTCAGAAATCAACAGGGTTATGCATACCTATCAGCCAATCGCGTCGGTTCCGGTCTCACCGGTCCGGATCCTCACCACATCATCCAATGGGATCACGAACACTTTGCCGTCGCCGATCCTGCCTGTGTGCGCACCCTTTACGATCGCGTCGATCGTAGGTTGTACGAACTCGGAATTGACCGCTATTTCCAGGCGCACTTTTTTCAACAGGTTCACCTCGATATCTACGCCACGATATGTTTCGTGGTACCCCTTCTGTTGTCCCGCACCCAAAGCGTTGGTGACCGACATTCTATAAACCTGAGCTTTGTAGAGTTCTTCCTTTACATCGTTCAGCTTCTGCGGCTGTATATAGGCGATTATCAGTTTCATCCTTAGCCTCCCGTTACATATTGGAAAAGATCTGGAATCCCGCGTAGGACTCCGCACCGTGCTCGGAGATATCCAGCCCGAGCAGCTCCTCTTCCTCGCTCACCCGGAGCAGACCGGTAGCCTTCAAAACGGTAAAGAGGACGAACGCCGTCACCAGTACCCACAGGAGCACCGACCCGATCCCCAGGAGTTGTACTCCGATCTGCGCTCCCCGGCTGAGTCCGCTGTCGATCAGTTCCAGGTTACCGAAGAGTCCTACCGCCAGTGTTCCCCAGGCACCGACAACGCCGTGGACGCTGATCGCACCCACCGGGTCGTCCACGTGAAATATCTTGTCTATTACTTCCACCGAGACGACCACCAGGACTCCGCCGACGGCACCTGTGAACACGGCCATTCCGGGGCTGATAACCCAGGTTCCGGCGGTGATCGCCACAAGGCCCGCAAGGGCGCCGTTCATCGACATGGAGGGGTCGGGTTTGCCAAACCACGTCCAGCTTGTAGCCATCGCGGCGATCGCGCCGGCGGATGCAGCAAGCGTGGTTGTTGCGGCCACGTAGGCGATGTCCAGATCGGTGCCGGAGAGTGTGCTCCCTGCGTTGAACCCGTACCAGCCAAACCAGAGGATGAACACACCCAGAGCCGCCAGGGGCATGCTGTGTCCCTGGATCGCTCTAACGGTTACCGTATTTCCGACGCGCACGTATTTACCGCGTCGGGCTCCGATAACGATCGCTCCCGCCAGGGCCGCCCAGGCACCGACCGAATGAACCACGGTGGATCCGGCGAAGTCGTGAAAACCCATCGCCGCAAGCCATCCCGTGTCGGACCATATCCAGTGTCCGCTGATCGGGTAGATAAGCCCGGATACAATCGCGGAGTAAATCAGATACCCGGAGTAGCGTGTTCGTTCTGCCATCGCCCCGCTCACTATCGTAGCCGCGGTCGCGGCGAACACCACCTGGAAGAACCAGTCGCGGAACTCTTCCGAACCGGCGCCGACAAGGAAGAACTGGTCCGTGCCGATTATTCCGGCAAATCCCGAACCGTACATGAGCGCCCAGCCCACCGCGAAAAACGCCAGAGCACCGACGGAAAAATCCATCAGGTTCTTCATGATGATATTTCCCGCATTCTTTGCTCGGGTCAAACCCGTCTCGACCATCGCAAAACCGGCCTGCATGAAAAATACCAGCGCCCCCGCCAGGGTCAGCCAGATCATATCGAACGCTCGGCTGTAGAGTGCAAGGACTTCTTCGATTTCCTGTGCAGCTACACCTGTCAGGGCAACCGCGGTGAGTAATACGATTACCAACAAAACACGTCGTTTCATACGATACCTCCTGCTGCGGGTATGTAACAGGCGTGCCAAGTCTGGAGACTCTCCGAGAGTAACGGGGGCGTGAGGGTTATAACTCTATTCTAGGCAGACAGTTAATCCGGACGCGTCAAGCGGTGGATCTATACGCGCATCCCGAACAACCGGAACTGCGCGGCGAGAAAGTCTACATTAATGTAGCAACAAACCGTCAAGACTACGTAGACGTGTTATTAGATGTCCTGAACTACGTTCGTGTCCGATAGTGCCTCGGGTCCACGCCGTGCTTCTTGACGCGTAGACCCATGATCCGCTCCGTGATGTCGAGCATGCGTGCGGCTTTGGCCATGTTTCCCTTGGTTGATTTCAGCGCGTCCATGAGTAATTCCCGTTCCAGGTTATCCAGCGCATCCTGCAGGGAGCCGTGTATCTGGGTGTTGGTACTCTCAGCTGATTGCAGGCTCGGAGGCAGGTGGTGGGAGTGTATGACCCCGTCTACGCTAAGCAGTACCGCCCGCTCGATGCAGTTTTCCAGCTCTCTCACGTTACCGGGCCAGTGATAGTTCATGAGCAGGTCGATCGCCGGGGTGGAGATGCGCTGGATCGGCTTGTGGTTTGCCTCACCGTACTGCGCTATGAAATGGTCCGACAGGAGCAGGATATCGTCGCGTCGCTCCCGGAGCGGCGGAATATGGATCGGAAAGACGTTCAGCCGATAGTACAGATCTTCGCGGAACGTACTTTCCTCCATGGAGCGTTCCAGATCCCGGTTCGTGGCGGCAATAACGCGTACGTTGGTGCGGATCGTCTCGTTTCCTCCGACGCGTTCGAACTCCTTCTCCTGCAGGACCCGGAGCAGCTTCACCTGGGTCATCGCCGAGAGATCCCCGATCTCATCGAGAAAGATTGTACCTCCGTTTGCCATCTCAAACCGCCCCTTACGGGTGCTGATCGCGCCGGTAAACGCGCCCTTTTCGTGTCCGAAGAGCTCGCTCTCGATCACCGTCTCCGGCAGAGCGGCGCAGTTGACCTTTATTAGCGGTTTTGTCGCGCGAGGGCTGTTGTAGTGGATCGCCTGCGCCACCAGTTCCTTACCGGTTCCGCTCTCACCGCGGATCAGAACGGTGGCGTCGCTGCGGGAGACCTGCGCTACCATGTCGAATACGTTCTGCATCGCTTTGCTGTTGCCCACGATGTTGGACGGCCGGAATCGTTCCTCCAGTTCCCGATGGAGACGGCTGTTCTCCGCCAGGAGTTGTTCCCGCTCCTCCATCACGCTCTGGCGGATCTTGACCGCCTGGGCGATCATCGACGCCACCACCGAGAGAATCCGAACGTCCTCCTGTAGTTTGCTCTCACCGGCGAACTCCCGATCCACGCTGAGAGCGCCCACCGTTTCGTTCCCGATCTTGACGGGTACGCAGATGAAGGAAATGTCCTGGTACTGCCGGCCCCGGCGCGCGCCGGTTTTGTTCAGAAAATCCGGTTCCTCGCTGATCCGGGGGATCACTTTGGGCTGTCCGCTCTGGACCACCTTTCCGGTTATCCCTTCTCCCAGCTGATATCGGCCCCGTTTACGCTCCGACGGGGAGAGTCCGTACGCTGCTTCGATCAGGATTTTCCCGGTTTTCCGGTTCAGTAGCGTGATCGTACCCCGCAGCATCCCCAGGTGGTCGGTAACCGCCGATAGTACCGGTTGGATAACCTGTTTCAAGTCCAGGCTCTGGTCAAGGATCTGGCTGATCTCGAAGAGGAGGGAAAGCTCTTCAATACGTCCGGAAATATCCGGTTTACTAAAATCGCTGGTCATGGCGTACTCCGATCATTAAACTACATCATCGTATGTTAACACACAAGTGAGGGCCTGGTTGCGCGTTTATTACGATTCCGTAGGCTTTTAGGCGGTATGCACCATGTATCCTTCGGTATCAGGTCGGGTCAGGGATGCCTTGCTGTGAAATCGTCGGTCTTCTCGTCGCTTTGGGTGTCGTCCGGCGTGTCCGCATCCTCTTCGGAACGTGGATCTCCCGCGAGCAGGTAGGAGTACTCTTCCGAGGAGACGGTGTTCCAGGTTTCCTCGTCGGGTTCCTCCTTGTCGAGAAGAGCGTCTATTTCCCGACGGAGTGCCTGGTGTTCCTGTCGTGCGCTCTCCAGTTTGTCCCGGTAAGGAGCAAACGCTCCGCCGAAGACGGTCGGTCCCACGAGGAGTCGGTCCAGAAACGCGGAGTATGCTGTCACTGTGCGGCGCAGGGATCTCAGATAGCCGGTCCTGTTTATGAGGCGTTCGTTTTCCCGGAGCGAGACGAATACGCGCATAACCATGGCGTCGACAAAAAAGACATCCTCCAGGATCTTGTCGCGGTAGAGTTCCGGATCGATGTCGAGCCGCAGTCCGGCTTCTATCGTCCGAAGGATCGAGTGCAGAAAAAACAAATTGTCCTCATAATGGATCTTGGCAGGCAACAGGTTCCTCCGTTCTTGACACGCTGGTCGCTATATGGTAATTTCCGCGGACCTTCTTGCTGCCGTTGATGGTAACAAAATGGTAGTCGCAAGTCCATAAGGAGGAAGATTTTGCGAACATATGAAGCGATGTGTGTGTTCCGCGCCGACCAGGAAATTTTTAACGCCGGGGTCGCCGCGGTTCGGGAAGAACTACAGAAGCTGGGTGCCCAGATCGAGAAGGAAGAGGATATGGGCCTCAGGACTCTGGCTTATCCAATCAAGAAACAACTCCAGGCGCATTATTACTACTACGTGTGCAACATGGACCCGGAGAAAGCTCAAAGTGTGGAGCGACCGCTCCGTTTGCGGGACGAGTTGCTGCGATTTCTCATGGTCCGGCGAGACGATTGAATCGTATCGTTGCCGGGAGCACTGATACCAGGGAGTAATTTGCCATGGCCGATATCAATCACGTCGTACTGGTGGGACGCCTCGTTCGGGACGCGCAGCTCAAGTATACCAACAGCGGGCTCGCGATCTGCGAGTTTTCCGTCGCGATCAACAACCGACGGAAACAAGGTGACGATTGGGTGGACGAACCCAATTTCTTTGACGTGACGCTCTTCGGTCGCCAGGGGGAAGCGATTCAGCGCTATCTCACACAGGGCAAACAGGTCGGTGTAGACGGCCAGCTCCGGCAGGATCGATGGCAGACGCCGGAGGGACAGAACCGAAGCAAGGTCGTGGTGATCGCGAACAACGTGATGCTCCTCGGTGGCGGTGGGTCCGGTGGTGGAGCCCCCGCCGGTTCTTCCGGTGGCGGCGCTCGTTCCGGGAACTTCGGCGGCGGGCAGGAGCAGTCCGGTGGACGGTCCGGTGGTGGTGACGACGGGTTTGGAGGGGACGATTTCCCGGAT
This sequence comes from Spirochaeta sp., assembly GCA_007130865.1. Lineage (GTDB taxonomy): Bacteria > Spirochaetota > Spirochaetia > DSM-27196 > Alkalispirochaetaceae > Alkalispirochaeta. Next base: position 13,719 of record SLRR01000234.1, read on the forward strand.
AATATCCCGTTCTGATTGATGATTTTAATCACAGGATACAATAATCAGGAGGACCTTTGTGTCTGACGTAGCAAGAAACAGAAACGACGATGACCGTGGATCCGGTCGTGATGGACGCGATGACCGCGACGGTGGACGGGGGTTTCGCCCCCGTGGACGGAGCCACTTTCGGAAGAAAGTAGACAAGATCAAGGTTCACAACCTCGTGGTCGATTACAAGCGACCCGACGTTCTCCGCCGTTTTCTGACGGAGAACGGAAAGATACTGCCCCGGCGGATTACCGGGACGTCCGCGAAGAATCAGCGCAAACTCGTGCGTGAGATCAAGCGTGCCCGGTACCTGGGTATGCTGCGCATGGGCTGACGCACGGCGGTCATGAACGGAACCCGGTTCGACCAGGGACAGGCGAAATCCCTGGCGATAACCGCGCTCTTGAGCGCGGTGTTGTTCTATTCCGGGTTCTTCACGTTCCTGTTTGCCGTGCCGGTGCAGTACTCCTACACGCGGCACGGCGGGCACCGTGGAGTTCTCGCCACCATTTCTGCGGGGGTGCTGATCCTCGCGGTTCATCTGTTCCGGGTTGTCCGGATATCTTCAGCGGTGGGGGCACCGGAATTTGTAGTGCTGGACGTGCTGATGCCGCTGGGAATGCTTGCGGGACTGGCGGTGTTCAACGTAGCTCGGCAATACCCCTGGTGGTTGCGCCTTCTTGGAGGAGGCGCGGTTGCGTTGATAGCGGCGTTTCCCAGCCTGCGCGTGATCGCGTTGCTGGGGCAGGGGAATGGCGAGTTGACGGAACAGTTCAATTCGATGCTCAATGTCATGGGAGTGGAACACAATCATGAAATCTGGGTGCAGCTGGTTCGACGGATCGTACTGAGTTCTATCGGGCTGGCCCTGACCGCGGGTATCGCGGCTAACTGGTGGCTGGGAACGGGCATTGCTCGCAGGTCCGACGGCGCAGTCCTCACATTGAGACGCGCCCGCGTTCCGGACCGCCTGGTGTGGATGGTGATCGGCGGCCTCGCCGTGGTGGTCGCTACCTGGATAACCGGTGCAGGACGGTTTGCACCGGTGGGGTGGAATTTTCTGCTCGTGGGAGGATTTCTCTTTGCGATCCAGGGGATCGGATTGATACAGCACCTGCTGCACCTCCGCGGTGTCGGGGCGTACGGCGAACGCTGGGTGCTGACGCTGGTACTGGTGGGATTGTTCATTCCCGGTGTCAACGTCTTGGTCGCGGGGGCGCTGCCTCTGCTCGGAATCAGTGAACTGTGGATCGACTATAGAAGGGGAGAGCGATATGAAGGTAATACTGAATAGTGATGTAACCAATCTTGGTGAAGAAGGCGATATCTGCACCGTGGCTCCCGGGTACGCGCGGAACTTCCTGCTGCCCAAAGGTCTTGTCATGCCCTACAACGAGAAGAACCTTGCCCGTATCGAGGAGCGTCGCGCCGAGATAGAAGAACGTCGGGCGCAGAAGCGCAAGGATGCCGCCGGTATCAAGGAGCGGCTCGAGATGGAGCCTCTCACGATCTCAATGACCGCCGGGATCAACGGCAAGCTTTTCGGTTCCGTCACGAGCTCCACGATTACGGAGCACCTTGCCGCTTTAGGTGTGGAGGTTGAGCGCAAGCGTATCGAGATTCCCGAACACAGCTTGAAGGCGGTGGGAACGTACAAGGTTAAGGTGAAGCTCTATGCCGACCAGGAAGCGGTTCTCACGGTCAAAGTGGAAGCCGCCAACGCCAAGGAGCTGAAAGAAAAGCGTTCCCGCCTGGGTGGAACCAAGGCGGTGGCGGTTGAGGCGGAAGCGGAGGAAGCCGCTGCCGAGGAAGCCGCTGCCGAGGAAGCCGCTGC
>SLRR01000176.1 GCA_007130865.1 Spirochaeta sp.
AAGCGCGGAAGACCACACCACCGGCTGTGGACGAACTCGGCGAGGGACGGGTCTGGCTCGGGGCCGACGCGGTGGAACGCGGCCTGGTGGACGAGGTGGGCGGCCTGCACGAGGCGATCCGGTACGCGGCGTCACTCCTGGGCACGGAGCGCGTGCAGGTGGTTATCAAACCACGGGTACGGCGTTCGTTCGTAACGAGGATCCTGGAAGATGCAAAACCCGCGACCGGCGTGGACGTGATCGAATCGTTGCCGGTGGCGGCGACCGTGCCGATCGCGCTGGCGCGGCAGTGCATGAGCCTGCATGGGCGGTCGCTGGCGGTGGATCCGGTGCTGGCGGGGATCGTCGCGGGGAGGTGAGGCCGTACGGGATGCGGGATCCGTGAGGTCGGGGGGGCGCATCCGGCGGGTCGTCGTGACGTCGGTCCTTGCCGTGTTCCTGGTGGCGTCGACGTTCCTTACCGTCGGTTGTTCGCAGATCGCCGTTTTTCTCTACGAGGAGGCGATGGAGGACAGCGACGATTTCGTCCCGTTTGTGGATATACGAGCTTCCCGGGGCGACGACGGTACGATCACCGTGGATCTCTCCGGTATTACCACCGGACCGACTGTACCGGAACGCAACTCCTCCCGCCGGCGTTATGAGGTGCACGCCGGGTACGAGGTCTATCTCTCCCGCACCTCCCCGGTGGACAACCTGAGAAAAGCGCTTACGGTGTACGACAACCGGGAGAACTCCGGGCGGATTCCGTATATCGAGGACCGGCTTCCGGGATATGACTCACCACCGGGCGAGGACGCGACGGTGATCCGTTACGAGGGGAGGCTGAGTCCGCGCAGAGTGACGCTGGAGGAGGACCACCTGGTCGCGGGCAACGCGAGCACCGCCACCCGGGTGTACGTGGTGGTCCGGAGTATCATGGTGCACCAGGACGAGGCGGTGTGGGACTGGTACTACGGGTCCACTTACCCGGAGAACCCGCCTAAATCCGACATGACGCCCTCCCGGGTCGTGACGGGACTCGGCAAGTCGGGACCGGTGGAGCTGGAGACGCCGTGATGAAGACCGGGTTTCTGTTGTTATTGCTCGGCATGCTCGGTGTCATGTCCGCCCGGGGGATCGAGAGTATCACCGGCGATCCGCTGCAGGTAGCCCGGGCGTTCTCCCGCAGCCTCGCGCTGGAGCAGCGCTTTGTGGAGCGGGTGGATTGGTTTGCGGACCGCTACCGTAACCGGCCCGGCGACGGGCGCTCTTACCCCGGGACACTCCTGGGCGGGAGTATCCTCTACTTCGGTCTGGAGGACGTGCCGGTAATCTATCTCGGGGATGAAGTGGACGGCGGCGTAAACTACCTTGCCACGGAAGCATACCTGCTCTGGCAGGACAACGATAGTAGAACCACGGGTTCCCGATACTGGATCGTCGCCGGTACCGCCGGGGCCGTATACGAACCCTACATAAACCTCCTCGGAACGAGTGCTCGCATCGAGGAGGCCCGGGAGACGGAAGACGTGTACCTCTTCGGTGGCGGGTACCGCGACTGGCTGGGGATCACGGTTCACGGGTCCACCCGGTCGACTCTGGGCCTGGGCTTCACCACGCTGGGGGGCGTAACGTATCGCACCCGCTTTTCCGACGCGGGCGAGGTGGAAGCTCAGTCCGCCGGCCTGGACGTGGCGGCGCTCCTGGGCCGCCGGGATGACTGGGAAGGAAGTGTACAGATACAGGGAATCGGGTCGTCCCTGTTTGACCCGCAGGCGCTGGAGACCAGCGTCGCCGGGGGAGTCCGTCTGCCCCTGGAGGAGCTTCTGAACGACACTCCGCTCTGGGTGCGCGGTTACACCCGCCTCACCGGTGATGGATCGGTGAGTGGCACCACGGTCTCGCTGGAGTACGGCGGCAGCTTCGACAACCCCACCGGCACCTGGGAACACCTTCACGGCCGTCGCCTCGTTCATTATTACAGCGTGGGCGTGGGTGCGAGCTATACCGGGCGGGACCAGCCGATCGGAGGATACCGCATCGAAGAACCCCGCACGGGCGTGCGCGCGTACTTCATGTACGCCACGATCGCGGGGATCGAGGTCAGCCTCAACTACGACTCGGTCCTGCAGGAGTTTCCGGAGTTCCGCGACCGCGGCCTGGTTCGGTTCTGGGTGAGTATCCGGTAGGGGCAGCGATACTGTATCGGAACGACGTCGTCCGGACCCGGCGCTGATAGAATAGATAAAACGCAAAAACAGATATTTTTTTAATGCATACGGTTCGTGCCGGGTGTATAATAGCCACCGGCAAAACGAGAAGACGAGCCCGGCCAGGATTACCGTCATCCCGACGGTCGGACGCCTGCTCGGGCTCGAAAGGAACTCTCGCCACGAACGTCCGGGGTACCTTCGGTTTCTCGCGAGCCGATGTTGGTTACGCTTCAAACCTTCCAGATAAGGTTCGAGTAATCGTTCTCCACGCCCAGTTCGTCCAGCATCAAGGCGATCTGGCCCCGATGGTGCGTCTGATGGTTGAATACGTGGAGGAGTACGTTCCCCACGGAGCTCTCCCGCTGTTCGCCGTTCCAGCGGCGGTAGGCAAAAATCTCGGTGCGCTGTGAGCGGGGAATCATTTCCACGACTCGAACCAGGATATCGTCGACCAGTCGTCGAACGGGCAGGTAACCGTTCAGGTGCGGCCATGGGATTGCCTCGAAACCGAACTCGTCGGTCACGGGAACTTCGCCTTTGAGCGATGCGATTGTCTTCACGTTTCCCGTCAGGCGTTGTAACCAGGTGATATCCGCGAGCAGGATGTGGTTCGCGGTCCGGACGACGGACTGGAAAAAGCCGCCTACCGGACGGGTTAGCTGCTCCTCCGTGAGGCCGGTGAGTATGCCCTCGAGTTCCCGGTTGGTCAGGCGGTTATACCGCGCTAACGTAGCAAGCGCATCCGTCGATTCGATCATCGTGCCGCACCTCCGTATCCTCTTGCAGAAGTGTAGGCAAAGTAAATACCCGACCGCAAGAGCTCCGGCCGTCCCGGAGATACCCAGCGGAGGTCTCCACGACGCGGCCAAGATCGCTCGCGTACTCCCGGCGGCGATGCTCTTTGTGGCGAGTCGCGACGGTATAAGCCACGACCCGCGGGAGTACAGCCAGCCGGACGATATGGCTCTGGCGGCGGAGATCGTGGCGCAGGCGATTTCGGGTTGATCACGGAGCGGCGCCGGCGGCTCCATGGAGTACGGCAGCCGTCCGTCGGTGTTAACGGCCGCCCCTCGGTGTTAACGGCCGTCCGTCAGAATACGGAGAGACCGGTCCGAGACGTGAACATCTCCAGCGCTTTCTGTCCCGGCAGTGAGTTATGACCGGCATCCAACGCGGGAGACCAGACGCACATACTCAGGGAGTCGGGAATCACGGCCACGATCCCCCCTCCCACGCCGCTTTTACAGGGTACGCCGATACGAAAGGCAAACTCGCCGGCTGTGTCGTACGTGCCGCACGTCAACATGAGGGCGTTGATACGACGGGCCTGACGGCTGCTGATTATCCGGTCGTCGCGCAACGGATGGATACCGTCGCGACACAGATAGTTCACCGCCCGGGCCAACTGCACGCAATTCATGGAAACGGCGCATTGCCGAAAGTAAACATCGAGGACCGTGGATACGTCGTTGTCCAGCTTGCCGTAACTCTTGATGAAGTTGGCCAACGCTATATTGCGGAATCCCGTGGCGGCTTCCGAAGCGGCTACCTCTTCGTCGATCTCGAGGGGTTCGTCACAAAGGCCGGAGATGTAGTTCAGTATTGCCGATTCCGGATCGTCGTCGAGGGTGACCAGGTAATCGGCCACCACGATCGCGCCGGCGTTGATAAAGGGATTGCGGGGGATTCCCTGCTCCCGTTCGAGTTGCATCAACGAGTTGAAGGGGTTGCCGGAAGGCTCGCGACCGATTCGTTCCCATAAACGTTCTCCCGCCAGGCGCATCGCTATGGTGAGCGAGAAAACTTTTGAGATGCTCTGAATCGAGAAGGGTGTCAAAGCATCGCCGGCCCACGCTTCCAGACCGTCGCGGGTTCTCAGTGCCATGCCGAACTGAAACGGGTCAACCCTGGACAGGGCAGGAATATAGTCCGCAACGGACCCTGCCGTACCCAGGTCCGATTGAATCGTGGCTGCTATGTCGTCAAGAACTGCTTGATAATCCATTGTTACGAGATCGTACCACAGGTTCGCGAGGCATCACGGGTTCTGGTCGTAGATTCCGACGTGCGGTGGGTCCGGCCCTAATAGAGAAAGCCGAACAACC
>SLRR01000249.1 GCA_007130865.1 Spirochaeta sp.
GGTCATGAACGCGGTATCCATCATTATACCCATGAGCAGCGCCGTGGCGACGCGATCGTTCATCTCCGCCCCGGCATCCCGGTAATACTCAAAGAGAATCGTGGAACACGCACCGTAGCCGGTGCGGATATCGACAAAGGCGCAATCCGGCCTCCACGGTGGCGGATGATGGTCGATCACGCCCGCCAGGTGTCCCGAAATACCGGTCATATTGGAGTTTCCCGCAAAACCGTCTACGACTATTAACTGTGCGTCGGCGGGGATGTTCGCTTCCGTCACGGAGGCGATCTCTATCTCCAGGGCATCGATCGCATCCCGCAGTGACTCGCTTTGGATCGAGCCGCCGTAACAGGGTCGCGCCATAAACCCCCGATCGTTGAGAAGCGTCGCCAGGGAAAACGCTGCGGCTACCGCGTCATGATCGGGGAAGTCGTGCGCTTGCACAAACACCGGATGCTCCGCGTCGAGCTGTTCTATAAGCGTCATCAGATCCGACATCGTTCCGTACCTTGCGGCTTTCCTAGGGTTGGCCCTGAAGCTCTTCGAGCCGGTTCCGGGCGAGTCGCGTCTCGACGAATCCGCGCAGGTCCTCGTCCACCACCTCCCGGTACAGCGCCCGAGCACTACTCGTCCGGTCGAGCACCTCGTACTGACCGGCGAGGAAAAAGTTCATCCGTGTCTTCAGGAACCGGTCCGACTCCCGCGTAACTTCACGGTAGATATACGCATCTGATCCGGGATTCAGGTAGTATCGCGCCATATCCGCGTACAGGCCGGACCCGGAAAGATCCCGGGCGCGCTGTTCCAGGTATCGTCGCGCACCGGATTCATCGCCCGCCAACTTCCGGCTGAGCGCGGACAGCAGAATAATACCGTAATCGGTGGGGTCGTTCTCGTTCCGTTCGCGGTGTGCCTCCCCGAATTTATCCGCCGCCTCGGCAAACCGGCCCGTTTCAAAGAGCAGCACCGCCAGAGGCACCATCCCGGGCTGGTAATCGGGACGCAGTTCCAGGGCCGTGCGGTAGTCGGCGATCGCTTCCTCACGTTCCTGCAGGCGGTCATACGCACGAGCGCGGTAAACGTAGGTCATAAAGACGGTGGGGTCGCGCTCGATCGCCTGGTTAAAGTCATCTATTGCTCCGGAGAAATTATTCCGCTCGAGCCGGACCTTTCCGCGATCGTAGTAATGCCAGAGAAAATCCTGATCCAGCTCGATCGCGCGCCCCAGGTCTTCCTCGGCCTCGGCAAACCGCTGCTGCAGTGCTCGCGCACGGCTGCGATCGGAGTACGCGAAAGGAAACTCCGGCGCCGTCTCAACCGCTCTATCCAGGTATTCTTCCGCCGCGGCAGGATCGTCCCGGCGGAGCTTGAGATTACCCATACCCACCAGGGCAACCAGGTTATCAGGCTCATGCTCGAGACTTGCACTGAACGCCTGTTCCGCCGGCGCGTATCGACGGTCCCGAAGCTGCAGTTCACCGAGCGCGGCTTGAGCCTGGGCTTGTTGCGGGTTGAGCTCCACCAGCTGTTCCAGTAAGTCCCGCGCACGCCCACGATCACCACGATGTCCCGAGATCAGCGCCGCTGCCAGCAGTGCCGCCTCGTTCTCCGGATCACGTTCAAGCACGTCCTGGAGAATCGCCAGGGCATCATCCACGGACCCTGCGGTCAAGTATAAATTCGCCAGAAGCACCTGCGTGTCCGGCGCGTCGGGATCCTCCAGCTGTGCTTCCTCATACGCGGCGATCGCCTGCTCGGGATCCCCCAGGGAGATCGCGAGGCTTATACTCTCGTACGCCTCCTCCTCGGGGTCAAAAAGCGGTTCCGGCGGTACTTCCTCGGGATCCGGGCGAACAGGATCGGTCATTTGATCGGGAGCCGTTCCGCATGCCGCGAACATCAAAGCCGCGATCACGATAAGAACGGAGGATGCGGTACGCATAGTAAACGAGTATAACAGAGGTACCGAGTTTTCTTCCATAGCATCGCCGCGCGAGAGAGCGCAAAAAAACCGGACCCGAGGGCATCCCGGATCCGGCCGATTCAAAGAAACAAAAAGCACCGGGTCACGCAGAAAACGCGCTCCAGAACCAGTTCTGTTTCTCGAACTCTCCGAGCATCTCCACGCCCAGGTCCGCGGAGGCTTCATCGTTGTGCTCGCCGGCGGTCTCAATCAAAGCACGTAGCTCCTTGATGAGATGCGCCAGGTCCTGCAGGACGAGCTTGGCGGTCTCTTCCGCCGAGTACTTGCGGCTCGGAAGCTCCTCCAGGGAGGATGTTGCCAGGTATTCCTTGAACGTGGTCGCCGGGCGGTGACCCAGGATCAGCATCCGTTCCGCCACCTCGTCAATCTGCTCGGCGAGATTCTCGTACATCGACTGCAGTTCCCGGTGGACACCGAAGAACTGTTTTCCCTCGATGTTCCAGTGCAGCGCGTGCAGGTGACCATACACGATATGCAGATCCGCCAGTAGTTTACCGAGCTTTCCCGCAACCGCTTCCGTCGCAGATTTGTCCAAACCAAGTTTCTCGTTCATAGTGAGTAATCTCCTTTCCGTTATACGTTCAATATACCATAATTCACGCTCGAAGGCCAGTAATTAAGAACGTTTCTTAATTACTGGCCGCCCGCGCCCGGATCGTTACCGCTCGTCCGCGGGTTTGTACTGCTCATCGAACGTTCCGGTATAGATTGCCCGCGGCCGGAAGATGCGATTATGCTCGAGATACTCGGCGACCCGGGCACACCAACCGGAAACACGCGCCACCGCAAAGATCGTCGTATACATGTCCGCCGGAATTCCCATACTGCGGTACACGATGCCGGAGTAGAAGTCGACGTTGGGAAAGATCTTCTTCTCCTCTCCCAGCGCAGAGACCACTTCCGTTTCCAGTGCACGGGCGGTCGCGTAGATCGAAACGAGCTCCGGACTCTCGTCCGCGAGCATTTCCGCCAGAGGTGCAAGAATCCGCGCCCGCGGATCGTACGCTTTATACACCCTGTGACCGAATCCCATGACCTTGCGCTTCTCCGCAACCGCCATCTTGTACCACTTCGGGACAGCTTCGGGAGAACCGATCTCCTCGAGCATATTAACCACTTCCACATTGGCACCGCCGTGAAGCGGGCCGCTCAGGGCGGAAATCCCCGCCCCGATCGCGAGGTAGATATCGGAAAGCGTGGACGCCACAACCATGGAAGCAAAGGTGCTGGCATTCATACCATGATCCGCGTGGAGTATCAGGCAGATATCCATCACCCGCTCTTCCAGCGGACTCGGTCGCCGTCCCGTGAGCATATAGAGGTAGTTTCCGGCAAATCCCAGGTCCGGCAGCGGCTCCAGGGGCATACGTCCCTGACGAGCCCGCCCGATTGTAGCGGACACAGCGGCCACGCCGGCGATGAGATTGTAGAAGCTTTCCACGTCGTCGGGCATCGCGTCGGCACTTGGCTCCACATCCTGCACCGGTCGGAAGAGGCGTTCGAGAAACTCGTAAACCGGTTTCTTCCATCCCGTCGGCTTGGTTTCCATCGGAATCGAATCTTCGTCACTGGCGACCGTCTCTCCCGTGATTCCCGCGTTCAACGCACCGGGACGAATCTGCTTCTGACGCATGAGGTTTGTACCGAGACGCAGGGCATCCATGGGGTTGCGCTCCTCCACGGCAAAACTCAGAAGCGAGCGTTGCGTCTTGGGGATGAACATCCGCCGCCGTAGCGTTCGACAAAACAGATCAAGCTCCGTCTCCGAGGGCAATCGGCCGTGCAGCAGGAGAAACGAGGTCTCCTCGAAGGTGGAGTACGCACACAGGTCAAAGATGTCGTACCCGCGGTAGATCAGCCAGCCCTTCTTGCCGTTCACGTACCCGATCTTCGTCTCGCACGCGATCGCCCCTTCCAGACCGGGGCCAACCGTACACTCGATCGGCCACTCCACGGTCGAGGTGAACTCCGGCTCCGGCTCGTTCCCGGTCTCCTGGTGAGCGCGTTCCTTCGCCTCCAGTACTATCCGCGTCACATCGTCCAACGTGTATCCCATAGAACCTCCTGCAGAGAAACCGGAAGCATATCACAGCCCCGAACGTCGGGAACAGGGGCGCCGTACAGACGCGGCGTACAGGCGCGGCTCGAACGGTTGCAGCGGCACCACCGTCCGGTATATCATCGCCGCCGTGCGGAGTGTTCGCGCACTCCGACAAGCCGGCGTGGCGGAATTGGTAGACGCAGCAGACTCAAAATCTGCCGCCCGCAAGGGTGTGGGAGTTCGAGTCTCCCCGCCGGCAGGAA
>SLRR01000080.1 GCA_007130865.1 Spirochaeta sp.
AATCCGGCGTCGCGGGTACGCGATCGACGACGTGGAGCACGAGGAAGGTGTTCGGTGCGTGGGCGTGCCGGTTTTTGACAGGCAGGGCGAGGTTGCCGCGTCGGTGAGCGTCTCCGGACCCACGCAGCGGGTGACGCCGGAACGCGTACCGGTCCTGGCGGAACGGATGAAGGCCGCCGCGGCCGATATGTCCCGACGGCTCGGGTTTAACGGGTGATTAACGTGCTTCAAAGAAGCACGAAAAGAAAGGAGTAACGCGATGTACAAAAAGATGGTTTCGTTTGTACTGGTATTGATGGTGGTTACCGCCGGCGCTTTTGCGGCGGGAGCTGGTGAAGCCGCTCCGGCGGATACGGTTACGCTTACGTTCAGCTCACAGAGCGTACCCGGTGATGCTCATACCGAGGCGATGACCGTGTTCAAGGAAGAGGTGGAACGTCTTTCCAACGGTCAGATCCAGGTGGAGGTGTATCACTCGGGGCAGCTGTTGACGCAGGAAGGTGAGCAGACTGCGGTCCGCCGTGGTACGGTAGATATCGTTTATACGTCACCCCCGTGGTTGTCCGAGTTTATTCCTTACATGTCGATGTTCGCCGCGGCGTACACGTTCAGCGGATACGACCACATGAGGGCGGTTTACGATGGTCCGATCGGCGAGCAGCTCTTCCAGGACGTGGTGGATACGATGGGTATCCGGCCGCTCAACGCGTTTTACCTGGGTACAAGGCAGCTCAACCTGGTGGGGAGCGTCGGCGAGGTTCGGTCACCGCAGGAAATGCGCGGTGTGAAGCTGCGGGTACCGGGAAGCCCCGCGTGGATCGCGATGGGACGCGCCCTTGGTGCTGATCCGACACCGCTTGCGTTCACCGAGGTCTATCTCGGTCTGCGCACCGGTACGGTAGACGGACAGGACAACCCCCTGCCCACTAACTACAACGCCAAGTTCTACGAGGTGACGGAGTATATCGTGCTTACCGATCACGTCGTCGACACGGTCTGGCCAACGATCAACGAGAATAAGTGGCAGTCGCTGACCGACCAGCAGCAGCGGTGGGTACTGCAGGCGCTGGAGGTAGCCAAGGACCATGTAGACTCCAAGAACCTGGAGTACGAGGCGGAGCTGGTGGAGTACTTCGAGTCTCAGGGCCTGACGGTGATAACCAATCCGGACAAGGAGGCGTTCATCGAGTTTGCCCGGAATTCCTATCTCAACGACAGTCCCGAGATTTCCGACGCCTGGGATCTCGACCTTTACGATGAGATTGATCGTTACCGACCGTAGTTCCAGTTCATGACTGAAGACGAAAGGATCGAGCGCGCCGGAGTACGCACTCCGGCGCGCCCCCTGTTTACAACGAGCGAGGTATTGCATCTGTGAATCGATCAAGCGCCGTGATTAAGCATCTGAAACGAACCGGTCGGTTTGTCCTGGACCTGGTAGAGCTACATATCCCGACACTGGTGTTTGCGACGCTCTTTGTCGTTTTCATTCTCCAGATTTTCAACCGGTATTTTTTTCGGCCACTCATGTGGCCGGAAGAACTGGCGTTGATCGCGTTTATCTGGACCGCACTGCTGGGCGGTTTGTACGCCAAGCGCATGGAACGTCACGTTGTATTCACGGTTATCTATGACCAGGCGTCACCTCGTGTTCAGCTCTGGATGCGCCTTGCCGGAAACGTATTGCTGGTAACGGCGTTTCTTATCGCGTTGGCCCCCTCCTGGGATTACGTGGACTTTATGGCGTTCAAGAAGTCCAACGTTCTGCGTATTCCCATGAACTGGGCGTTCTCGCCGTTTATCGTATTCCTCGTATTCATGACGGGACGACTGGTCCGGGACATCGTTCTGGATATCCTCCATCTGCTCGGCCGACGATCGGAGGGCGCCCGATGAACCTGCCCCTGATCGTTTTCCTCGTACTGTTTCTCCTGGTTTTCGTGCTGCGTATCCCGATCGCTCTGGGGATGATGATGTCCTCGATCTTCTATCTGTGGCTGAATCCCTCGCCCGCCGCCGATATAGCCGTCGTTGCTTCGGCATTTCTCGAGGGGTTGAGCGCCAACTTCGTCCTTCTGGCGGTACCGCTCTTTGTGTTCATGGCGGAAGTGATGAATACCGGTAGGATCACGGACATGATCTTTGACTTTGCCGGGGCGCTTGTCGGTAAACGACGTGGTGGTATGGGTCACGTAAACGTGGTTGCTTCGATCATCTTCTCCGGTATGACCGGATCCGCCCTGGCGGACGCTTCCGGGCTCGGAATGATGGAGATCAAGGCGATGAAGGAGCACGGGTACGACGACGGCTTCAGCTGTGCAATTACCGCGGCGTCCGCCACGATCGGCCCGATCTTCCCTCCGAGTATTCCCATGATCTTTTACTCGATGCTTTCCGGCGCGTCGATCGGGGCGCTCTTTATCGGGGGTATGATTCCGGGGCTCCTTCTCGGTGCGGCGCTCATGGTATACATCGCGATCATCGCGCATGTACGCGATTACCCGCTGGGAAAGTCCATACCACTGCGTACATTTCTCATTCTGACGGTAAAGGCTGCACCGGCGCTCTTCTCCGTGGTCGTTCTTCTGGGCGGCATCTATACGGGTGTGGTGACGCCGACCGAGGCGGGAGCGCTTGCGTCGTTGTACGCGCTCCTGGTGGCGGCGTTTGTATACAGGGCACTCGGCCCGCGGGCGCTGTTGACGGTGCTGCAGAACACCGTGCGGACCACCGGGGTGCTCTCGCTGCTGGTAGGAACAGCCTACGCGTTCTCCTATATAGTGGCGATCGAGCAGATTCCCAGCATGGTGGCTCGAGGATTGTTGGCGGTCACGGAGAACCCCTATCTGCTGCTCCTGTTGATAAATGTCGTATTTCTCGTACTCGGGATGGTGATCGACACGATGGCGATCACCCTGGTATTTATTCCGATCGTACTGCCCCTGGTCCAGCTCCTGGGCATAAACCTGGTGCATTTCGGCGTGATGATAACGTTGAATATGATGATCGGACTCTCGACGCCTCCCTTCGGGATGCTGCTCTTTGTTGTATCCGGGATCTCCGGCACGCCGTTACGTACGGTGATCCGGGAGATGTTGCCCATGCTGGTCGTGATGATCCTGGTGCTGCTGACGATCACCTACGTGCCGGCGATCGTAACCTTTCTCCCCCGCATGGCGGGGATGCTATAACCGTATGTTCAGATGGAGGACGTGACTACAATGAAACATCAGATTGCCGGCGTACTACCGGCATTGCTCGTACCGGTTACCGCCGAGGGTCGTACCGACCGTGAGTTGCTTTCCAGGCAGGCGGAATATCTTGTCACGGCTGGAGCTCACGGCATCTTCGTGAACGGCTCCACCTCGGAAAGTCCCTACATGGACGTTGAGGAAAAGCTTGAGGTGATCCGGGTGGTTAAGGAAACAGTACGAGCCCGCATCCCGCTTTACATCGCGTGTATTCAGCCTTCCACGAGGCAGGTCCTGCGTGAAATCGAGGTTGTGGCACCGCTGGACCCGGATTTTCTGGTGGCAACAACGCCTTTTTACTTCGGGGTTGGGCAGCAAGTGATACTGGAGCACTACCGGATGATTGCCGCGGAGAGCCCGGTCCCTCTTCTCGCGTACGACATCCCCTCCTGCACCCACAACAGGATCGAGTTTGAGACGATGCTGGAACTATCCGGCATCGACGGCCTGGTGGGAATCAAGGACAGCTCGGGTGACTTTAAGAAGTTCTCCCGCGCCGTTCGAGCAGCCGGAGCCGCCGGGTCGGATTCACCGGGAGCAGGGTTTGCCTGGATACAGGGAGATGACTACCTGGACGCACCGTCCTTGATAGCTGGGGCACGAGCGATCGTCACGGGAACCGGAAACATCGATCTGTCGCCGTATGTGGCGCTGTATGAAGCGGTTCGACGGGGAGACCTCGCCGCAGCGGAGGCGGAGCAGGTTAGGATCGACCACCTCTGTCAGGTTTTTGAACGGGCGGAAAAGAACGTGATTCCCGGAATAAAGAGTGCGACGGCGTTCCTCGGACGAAGTACCCACGGTGCGCGGCTTACACCGATGACCGTACCGGAACGGTACCACGGCGCGATACGGTCGGTGCTTCAGGAAGCGGGCCTGCTGTAGCGTGCAGCACCGGTCCTCCCTCAGCACCGGCCCGCCTTCAGTACTTGCCCGCCCTCAGAACCCGCAGCGCTCGCAGGCGCGGAAGAACGGTTCCGCGATAGCTGCGGCGCCGCGGTAGGGCAGGTCGCTCGTGAGGACGTGCGGGGC
>SLRR01000137.1 GCA_007130865.1 Spirochaeta sp.
AGCCTCACCTTCCACGCAAAGATGCCGATCTTCGTGGCGCGCCAGTGGGTCCGGCACCGCACCGCCCGGCTCAACGAGATCAGCGGACGCTACAGCGTGATGAAAGACGAGTTCTACCTGCCCGAGGGCGCCGCGATCGCGCCGCAATCGAACGACAACAAGCAGGGCCGCAGCGCCGACGCGTTCGGCCGGGACGAGCAGGAATCGATCAGAACCGCGCTGCAGGAGGAGCAATCCCGTTCGTACCGTGCCTACGAGAACCTGCTCGAACAGGACGTAGCGCGGGAGCTCGCGCGGATCAACCTGCCCTTGAGCATGTACACCGAATGGTACTGGCAGATAGACCTGCACAACCTCTTTCATTTCCTGGCGTTACGCCTGGACGCGCACGCGCAGTACGAGATCCGCGCGTACGCCGAGGTGATGCTGGATATAACGCGTCGCGTCTGCCCGGTGGCTACCGAGGCGTTTGAGGAACACCGCATCGGAGCGGTGCGCTTCTCCCGCCGGGAGTTTGTCGCGCTGCAGACGCTGCTCGGCCTGGACGGAACGGAAGAGACCGCGGAGAGTAAACAAGCAACCGCCGGCGCGGACGCCGACAGCCGGCGGCCTGCTGCCAATGCCGCGGAGAGTAAACAAGCAACCGCCGCCGCGGGCGCCGACAGCCGGCGGCCTGCTGCCAATGCCGCGGAGAGTAAACAAGCAACCGCCGCCGCGGGCGCCGACAGCGAGCGGCCTGCTACCGATGTCGCGGAAAGCGAACGGGCGATCACCGCCGCCGCTGAGAACGCGGGTCTTACCGGGCGGGAGGTCAAACGGTTTCTCGAGAAAGTTCGTACCGGGAAGATGGGATAACCCGGCGGGCGAACCGGGAACGAACGTTGCGGGTAACCGCAGCTTCGGTTATCATAAGATAAGGAAGGGAGGCGCACGATGAGTGACGCGGCAAGTTCCGGCGAGAGCCGACAGTATCTGACATTTACCCTGGCGGAGGAGCAGTACGCCGTCGACGTGGACGACGTCAAGGAAGTGCTGGAGCTAACCACCGTTACCCGGGTTCCCCGTACGCAGGAATACATGCGCGGCGTGATTAACCTGCGCGGCAGCGTCGTCCCCGTAATCGATCTGCGACTCAAGTTCGGGATGGAGGCTACGGAAAAGACGATCGACACCAGCATAGTGGTGCTCGAGGTCAAGCTCGGCGGGTCTACCGTCACCGTGGGCGCCCTGGCGGACAGCGTGCAGGAGGTGATAAACCTCGACGAGAGCGTGATCGAACCGCCCCCGCGCATCGGAACGCGGATCAACACCGACTTTATCCGTGGGATCGGCAAGCAGGACGAACGGTTCATCATCGTCCTTGATATCGACCGGGTGTTCTCCGAGGACGAGATCAGCACCGTGGTGGAAGAGACCGCCAACGCCTGACCGATACCCGGAATGCACAAACGAGAAGACCACTGGTATCTCCCGGAACCGCCTCATACCGAGGTAGTACGGGAACGGTCCGACGACGGATGGCTCCGGTTCTCCGTCGAGCTGGACGGAGCGCGCACTGGCTCCTCGCCACGCGGAACTTCGACCGATTCTGGCGCCGCGCCGCGCCGCACTTCTACCGACGGCGCCACCGCACCGCACCGTACTTCTTCCGACAGCGTCGCCACACCACCCCGGTCCTCCGCGCTTGATCCCGCTCGGGCGGACGACCGGTCGTGGCACGCTCTCACGCCCGGTACGCACTCGGCGGACTCGGCCGCGGCATCTTCCGCGGGATCGTCGACGGCATCCGGGACCGTAACAGCGCGAATCCACCGGCTGCCGAGCCTCGCCACGGAGGGAGTCGCCGCGATCGACAACCCCCACGAGGACACCCGCGGCATGGACCCGGTGGACATACCGGAACTCTTGTTCCCCCTGGCAAGCAGCGCGGTCGGCGGACTGAACGACGACTCGCCGGCCGGAACGCCTGCGGGGCTCCCGCCGGCTGGAACACCCGCGGGACTCTCGCCGGCCGAAACACCCGCGGGACTCTCGCCGGCCGAAACACCCGCGGGACTCTCGCCGGCTGGAACGCCTGCGGGACGCCTGCCGGCCGGTTCCTTTTCCGGGCTCCCGCCGCACGTCGGGATCTCCCGCACGCGGGACGGGGTGCTCTTTGATATCCCCCTGGACACGGTGACCGGCGGCTCCACTACCGACGGCGACGCGACGGGAGCGCACACTGCCGGCTCGAACGGAGACGCGACGGGCCACCGGACCCGCGTGTTCGGACTCGGTGAGAAAACCGGCGCGCTGGATAAACGCGGCCGCACCTGGGTGATGTGGAACAGCGACGATCCCACGCACAGCCCCGACAAGAGCGCGCTCTACCAGTCGTTGAACGTGGCGTACCTCTGGACCCCGGAGGGAACCACCACGATCTTCGTGGACAGCATGGCCACGGTCTGGTTTGACGTGGGCGAGGCCGAGGACGACCGCCTGTTGATCGAGGTCTACGACGAGACGGTGGACCTGTACCTGCGCCGCGACGCTGACCTGCCCGCGGCGGTGGAACACTACACCGCGCTCACCGGCCGCATGCCGTTGCCGCCGGAGTGGGCCCTGGGGTTCCAGCAGTGCCGGTACAGTTACTTTCCTGAAGAACGCGTCCTGGAGATCGCTGAACGGTTTCGCCGCGAACGAATTCCCTGCGACGTGCTCTACCTGGATATCCACTACATGGACGGGTACCGCGTGTTCACCTGGGACCGTCGTCGCTTCCCCGACCCGAAACGCATGACCGACCGGCTGCGCAGCGACGGATTTCGAGTGGTGACGATCGTGGACCCCGGGGTAAAGCGCGACGTGGACTACCCCGTGTTTGCCTCCGGCGCCGAACAGGGGCTCTTTCTCCGGCGTCCCGACGGGACGCTCTACACCGGACAGGTCTGGCCGGGAGAATCGGTTTTCCCGGATTTTTCGAACCCCCGCACGCGGGAATGGTGGGCTCAATGGCACCACACGCTCTTTGACGCGGGCGTCGCGGGGATCTGGAACGACATGAACGAACCGGCGGACTTCACCGGCGACGATAACCTGCGGGTGGATTTCACCGTCCCGGACGAACTCACGGCGGACAACGACGGCAGACAGTGCAGCTTTGGCCGCGTACACAATGAGTACGCTACCGGAATGAACCGCGCTACCCGTGCTGCTTTTAAGAAGTACCGCCCCGACGAACGAGGGTTCGTGCTTACCCGGGCGGGAGCGTCCGGTGTGCAGCGGTACGCCGCGATCTGGACCGGCGACAACCACAGCTGGTGGGAGCACCTGGCGATGATGGTTCCCATGTTCTGCAACGTGGGGTTGAGCGGCGCCGCCTTTGTGGGAGGTGACGCCGGCGGGTTCCAGCTCAACGCGGACCCGGAACTCTACAGTCGGTGGATCGCCGCCGCGGCGTTCACACCCTTCTTCCGGGCCCATTCCGCGTTGGACTCCCGCGACCACGAACCCTGGAGCTTTGGAGAGGAAGCGCTGGCGATAGCGCGCCGTTACATCGAGTTGCGGTACCGTCTTCTGCCGTACCTGTACACGCTCTTTGAGGAATCCTCGCGCACCGGCGCTCCGGTGATGCGTCCCCTGGTGTGGGAGTTTCCCGGAGACCCTCGGGTCGCGGCCCGTTCGGACAGCTTCATGCTCGGGGACGCGCTGCTCGTGGCGCCGGTGCGCGAAGCGGGCGTACAGGAGCGCAGCGTCTACCTCCCGGCGGGGACCTGGTACGAGTTCTGGAGCGGTGAGCGCCTGGAGATCGCACCCCGCCCCGACGGCAGCGGCGCCACCGTAGTCGCCGAGGCCCCCCTGGACCGCCTGCCGCTCTACGTACGCGGCGGCCGGATCATTCCCTTTGAAACGGTGCGACAGCACACCGGAGAACCCGGCGACGGGGTGCTGCGCTTTCTGGTCGCCCCCGACGCGGAAGGTCGCGCCCGGGGAACGATCTACGGCGATACCGGAGAGGGATTCGACTATCGCCGCGGCGAACACCTGCGGGCCACCCTGGAGTGGTCCGATGGACGCCTCATGGTGGAGTCTTCGCGGGGCACCGACGGAGATCTCGCGCCGGACCCCGATCGAGCTCCTGCCGCTGGAGCCCTGCCGGCCGCATCCGAGGCATCGGGCGCCGCCGCCCTGCCGGCCGCATCCGAGTTCACCCGCTGGCGCCGCTACGCGGTGGTCCCGGTTGCGACGGTCACCACACCCGCCGCGGACCACGCACCGACCGCGGACGACGCGCCGACC
>SLRR01000038.1 GCA_007130865.1 Spirochaeta sp.
CCGCAGGTGGCTCCTCAACCACCGCAGGTGGCTCGGCAACCGCCGCAGGAGGCTCGGCGGCAGGAGTCTCATCAACAGGAGCTTCCGGGGCGGGCTCCGTCGACTCTGAAACGGCCGGTGCAGGTTGCGTCGGCGCGGCTGCCGGCGTCAAGACATAACGGTAAAGAACCCAGCCCAGCGATGCGAGGAAGATGAGAAGCAACACAATCCATAACGGTGTAAGCGACCGACCTCCCGCTCCGGGATGGTAGTCTTCTTCCCGCTCCTCAAAGAGATCACTATCGCTCAGCGAAGCGGGAACGCGATACGGATCATCCAGGGCCGAGTCGTTCACGAAGATCGAGAGCCTCTCGCGCCGGCCGGTACTCCGCTCCGTGGCGGTCGCTTCCAGCCTTCCCGCGTCGTCCAGTTCGAGCTCCAGATCGATATCCGGTTCGCCGCGTTCTCTCGGCTCCAGGTCGTCCAGAGAAAGAGTAGCCAGCTGTTCCGGCAAAGATATGCCGCTGCCCTCTCCCTCTCCTCGGCAGAACGTGATTTCCGCGCGATCCTGCTCGTCCCGAGCGGTGGTGAGCACCATCCGCTTCCGGGACGGTACGATATCGGAGAAGACGGGATAATAGGATCCGTCCGCAAGGCGGACGCCGATCGTCTGAGTACCCACGCTTATATCGTAGTTCAACCGCGAAGGTTCAGCAAGAGTTTCTCTCGGGAGACCGATGATGCGGAGATCCGGTGCCCGCACTGCGGACAGGAGCCACGGCAGGTCGTTTCGATTCCGTCGAGCGTTACGTGCGGCAGGGCGTTTCGATCACGTCGGCCGTCACTTACTGCAGATCGCCTCGATCTCGCCCCGGGTTACTTCCTCCTGCTCGAGAAGCAGTGTCGCCAGCTTGTCCAGGGCGAGGGCGTTTCGCTTAAGCGTATTCAGTGCGCTCTCATACGCATGGGAAAGGATTTTCTTCACCTCACCGTCCACGGCGTAGGCTGTGGCATCGCTGTATTCCCGGCGACGTCCAAGCTCCTCGCCAAGAAACACCTCGCCCTGATCGGATCCATACGCGGTGTTCCGGAACGTTTCGCTCATCCCCCAGTCGAGCACCATTCGTCGAGCCAGCTCCTGGGCTTGTTTCAGATCCTGTTCCGCGCCACTGGTGATACTTCCGATCCGAAAGCTCTCCGCGGCACGTCCGCCCATGAGCACCTGAAGGCGATCCAGAATGTAGTCCTCGCGAAACAGATACTTGTCACCTTCGGGTAGCTGCTCGGTAACTCCCATGGCCCGTTCCCGGGGAACGATAGTAACTTTATGAACCGGCTCCGCCGTAGGTGCCAGGGCGGCTACTACGGCGTGGCCCGCCTCATGGTACGCTACAGTACGCCGCTCCTCCTCGGTCATCACTACACCGCCCCGTTTCAGTCCAAGCACGATTTTGTCCCGTGCCGCCAGGATATCTTCATGCGAAACGACCTCCTTGCCCGCGCGCGCCGCTACAAGAGACGCTTCGTTGATCAGGTTTGCCAGGTCCGCGCCGCTGAACCCGGGGGTACTGCGCGCGAGTAGCGCCAAGTCGACATCCTCCGCCATGGGGCGTTTCTCCGCGTGAATTTTCAAGATCGCCTCCCGGTCCTTCACCGCCGGCGCAGGCACGGTTACCCGCCGGTCGAAACGGCCCGGTCGCAACAGTGCCGGATCGAGCACGTCCGGCCGGTTGGTCGCGGCCAGCACAATCACGCTGGTGCTCTTCTCAAATCCATCCATTTCGGAAAGGAGCTGATTGAGCGTCTGCTCCCGCTCGTCGTGTCCGCCGCCGAGCCCTGTGCCGCGACGACGTCCGATCGAGTCCAGCTCATCGACAAAGATGATAGCAGGGCTGTTCTGGCGGGCGTCCTCAAAGAGACTCCGCACACGGGACGCTCCCACACCTACAAACATCTCTATAAAGTCGGATCCGGAGATCGAGTAAAACGGGACGCCCGCCTCTCCCGCGACGGCTCGGGCAAGTAGGGTCTTGCCGGTTCCGGGAGGTCCCACGAGCAGTACTCCCCGGGGCGTCTCTGCGCCGATCGAACGATAGCGCTCCGGATTCTTGAGAAATTCCACGACTTCCTCAAGTTCCTGTTTGGAAGAATCCGCCCCCGCCACGTCGCGGAACATCGTGGCGCTGTCGGTTTTCTCGTAACGTTTGGCTTTACTGCGCCCCATCTGGAACATGCCCTGCATGCCCCCACCCTGCTGCATGGATCGTCCCACCCGGAGGAAGATCCAGATCAACAGCGCCAGCGGGAGGAGGTTCAGAAGCATAGTCACGCCTGTGTTGTCCCGGGTGGGCCTGGTAGTAACAATCACATCCCGACGACTTACGCTTTCCAGGTACTCCGCGTCGACAGCGGCTGGTATATACGTGCGAAACTCCCGCACCGTCCGTACAGTGCCGTCAGCGTCACGCCAGGAGGCGCTCTCCCGGAGAACGCCGGAGACGGCTTCTCCCTGGACGTCAATACTGCGGACGTTACCCGTTTCAAGCTGTTCCAGGAAAAAGGAAAACGGTACCGCATCCTCTTGATCCGGTGTAAACAACGGGATCAGCCACATCAACAACAACGGGATGAGAACGATGCCGAAGAAAATCAGTCGTTTGCGCGGATCGATGCCGGGACCGAATCCGGGTCCGCCGTTACCTTGTCCCCCGCCGGGTGCGCGGTCGTTCTTATCGCCGCTGTCACTGCTGTTTCGGTTATTCTGCGTCATGAATGATAGAAGGTACCAGTAATGACGGGGGTATGGCGAGTCCCGCCGGGGTCGCGGCACAGGACCACGCTCCCGGCGAACCCCGGACGGGGTGGTTTTACCAGAACAGAAAACCCGCCAACGCCAGAGAGAAGATCGCCATGGAAAAGATCACCACCGGGTTGGTCTTGAACAACTTATCCGCTTCGGAGATTCGGGATGTTTCCCGAATCGCACCGATCACGACAAAGGCCGCAAAAAATCCCAGGGCGTTTCCCCCGGCGGATGCTGTCATACCGGTGAAGTCACCGGCGCCGGCCACGATCATCTGGAGTCCCACCAGCGGCGCAACGGCTATTATCGAGGAAGGTATTCCCATCCAGTCATCACCGAGCTCGCCGCGCATCCGGAGCACGCCGATCGAGACGAGCGCTACACCGATATACACGAGTGGTGATAGAACGGCGGGTACCGTAGACGCCAACGTCGCCCCGATAAGGGAGGAAAAGAAGAAAACCACCCCGAACCGTGCCGCCGGAGCCCAGGAACTCCTGGCAGACCGCGGCAGAATGACGACCAGCAACGCGCCGACAAAGGTCATGAGAACCGGGTTGTAGATCAACAGACCGTCAAGAAACGTACGCAACGCCTGGTTCATGCCTGGCCTCCTTCAAGCATCCGGGATACGACGCGTGTACCAAGAACGATCGCTCCCAGAACGAGAAATGCCCCCATGGGAGCGGCAAAAAAATCGGCCGGTATCGTAAAATCCCGCAAAACGAGATTACCCACAAGCGTCCCTCGGCCAAAAATCTCCCGGAACGCTCCCACAGCGAGGAGCACGATCGCGAAGTGTGCCCAGGTCACGACGCCGTCCCGCGGCAAGGAATCCCCCTTGTCGGTCCCGGTACGGACACCGATAAAGACGATCGGCGCCACACCGGCCAGCTGCAGGTAAAGGACGACCCGATCCGGAACCGGCGCCACGTAAGGCGTCAGCGTCCCCAGAATCCAGGATACGCCAAAGCCTACACTGATCAGGATGCTCCACCGGACCGTTTCGCTTATCCGCTCCGACGGTCGCAACAGTAACGCTACACCGCAGACCAGCAATGCCGCCGCTATCGTAATAACCAGCGCCGCTGCAGCGGCGACCAGGGTTAATGTCGATCCAAGTAACGTTACAAGCGCCAGCAATACAACGCGCTCAGTTCGTAATAATCCGTCCATAGTCATACTCCTACTGCCCCAGAGCATCGGCGATCGCAGCAAGGATCCCCTGGCTGGAGCCGGTTGCACCGGACACGGTGTCCACTTCGAGGCTTTGCGTTTCTAATACCACGTCGATAATCGTCCCGAACGCCGGTTCACCGATCCCGGGAGTCTCGCTGTGAGAAAGCACGTTTATAGCGGTAATCTCTCCGCCTTCGACGACTACTTCCACGGAAATCCGGCCGGCGTACCCTGCGCCGGAGCCCTCAAACACACCGTCATTCTCGATCGCTACCTGCCCGGGAGGAGGTTCCGGAGCGATCCGAAAAGAGAGGCCATCACGTACAGCGCGCGCCACTGCCCGGGAAGACACCGTTGCTCCGGAGATCGCCTCGAGCGAATCCACAACGGCATCGGGGTTACTGGTGCTGCGTCGCAAAAATTGCCGGAGGAACGAGGGGCGTCGCACAAGGGTCCCCAGAGTGCCGCTCTCATTCTGATCGACAATACGGGTTCCGATGATCCGTTCGTTCGTATCCAGGGCAAGAACGACCCGGATCTCGCTCTTGTACCCCTGCTCCGACGCGTATACCAGGTATCCCAACGGTTCGTCGTCGCGGAATACCTGCTCCACCCGTACCGAATCGCGTTCACTCTCGTACGGGAGGGCGTACCGGGCATCCTCAAAGAAGAGGCCCAGGTCACGCCGCACGGTGCCATCCACAAAGTTGGAGCGAGCGAACTGGTCGAGCGCCCCCGTACCGTACCCGACGACCGTGGCAAGGACCGCCACAATAAGCACCGCGGCGACAGCGGTGATCCGACGGGCACGTTTTGTCACCTCGCCGAAGAACGTATCCACCACGGTGACGTCGATAATCGGCGTTACGCCGTTCATGATCAGCACGGCAAACGTCGTCCCCTCGGGGTACTGCGTAAGTTCCCGGATGACCACGGTAAGTATACCGCATCCGATCCCGTAGATAAGGCGCGCGGTACGACCCACGGGGGATGTCACCATATCCGTAGCCATGAAAAGCGCCGCAAACATGATACTTCCCGCAAGAATCGTAAAAACCGGGTCCACGCCGAACACGATCGCGGTAATGACCGAACCACCGAGATACCCCAGAGAAATACGCCAGCCCACAAATCCGCGCGCGAAGAGGTACACAGCTCCGATCACAAGAGCGAGAGCCGAGGTTTCACCGATACTGCCGGCGACGTTACCCAGGAAAAGCTGCAGGTACGTGACGTCCACCCCGGCCAGAGGCGTTGCGGCGGTTACGACGTCGTACTCCATCGGGACCCACCACTCTGTAACAAGCGCGGGGTACGCCAGGAGCAGGATCCCCCGGGCGACCAGAGCGGGGTTGAACACGTTATGTCCGATCCCTCCGAACGCTTGCTTACCTACAAACACGATGATCACCGCGCCAAAGAAGGGAACCCACCAGGGAGATCCCGGCGCGAGGGTCAGACCGTAGAGTAACCCCGCAAGAAACGCGCTGCCGTCACCAAGAGGTCTCTTGATCGAGAAACCTCCCGGTACAAATGGCTGCTCCAGAATCGCCGCACTGAAAGCGGAGGCAAAAACAAGGTACAGCGCGTAGGGGCCGAAGAAGAACCCCGCCGCCGCCGTAGCCGGTAGCAGCGCAAGGGACACTTCCCACATATTGCGACTGACCGAGTCACTGCTCTCTATATGCGGTCCCGAACTTCGGTATAGTTTCGTCATCAGTAATCCTCTATCGCTTTTTCTGTGCAGCTGCCAGAGCTTTACCCTGCTTTATCCACTCCAGAAGCGGTCGCTTGGAGGGACAGACAAACTGGCACGCTCCGCAGAGAATGCACGCGTCCAATCCCGCTCCAACAGCCTCTTCCAGCATATCGTTGTTTATGTAAGAGGTCATGCGATTTGGTGGCAGGTACATGGGACATACCTCCACGCACTTACCGCACCGGATACACGCCATGTGGATACTTCCGGCGTACTCATCCTCCGTTAGAAGCACGATACCGCTGGTGGCTTTGGTCACGGGAATGGAGAAATCTTCGACCCGCATCCCCGTCATCGGCCCGCCGACTATCACCGCCGGATCCGGCTGGGATTCGCCGCCGCAGAACGCTATAGCGTCCTTGATAGACGTCCCGAGAGGAATGGAGAGGTTTTTCGGGTCCTTCACCCCGTGGCCGCTCACCGTAACAACGCGCTCGTGCAGAACCTTGCCCTTGTCCAGAGCGTCCGCAATCGCGCATACGGTTTGCACGTTGTTTACCAGGACGCCCACCGAACCAGGCAGGGACCGCAGCGGCACTTCCCGGTTGAGCACGGCTTTTATCAGGTGTTTTTCCGCGCCATGGGGATACCGCGTATCCAGCGCCTGCGCAGCGATATGGGGAAAATCGCGCGCCACTTCGCGGAGTCGTTTCAGCGCATCCGGTTTGTTGACCTCGCAGGCTACGAACCCCTGCTTCGCGCCGACTGCCCGCCGCACGATCTCGAGGCCCCGGAACACGTCCGCCGCGCGCTCCTGCATTAACCGGTCATCCACCGTTATGTAGGGCTCGCACTCGGCGCCGTTCACGATTACCGTGTCGATGGGATCCTTTGTAGCGAGCTTGATGTGGGTCGGAAAGGTGGCGCCGCCGAGACCGACGATCCCCGCTTCCTCGACGCGCCTGATCACGACCTCCCGGAACTCCTCTTCCGCGAGCCCTTCCAGGTTGATCGGGTCAAGGAAGATCTCCTGGTCTCCCGCATCCTGGTCACTCCGAATCGATATCGCCGTGACGGTTGTACCGTCAGGAAGCGGCGCCTCGCCTATCGCCGTAACCTCGCCGCTCACGCTGGCGTGGACGATCGAACGCAGGCCCTGAGCCTTCTCGCCGATAACCTGACCTTTTTTTACCCGGTCACCCACCGCTACCGCCGGTTCCACAGGAACACCAAGATGCTGTTTAAGAGGGATCGAGACCTCCTGCGGAACGGACATCGTCACGATCGGTTCGTGCGTTGTAAGCCCCTTTTCCTCCGGGAGGTGCGTCCCTCCAATGGGGAATTTCTTTACACTGGTGTTTTCCATATCAGAATCGCCCGATGATCACGTCGTCTTCGGAAATAATCCCGGCGTCTACCAGTGCACGCTGGTAGGAGGCGGATTCCCGGGACATCCGTACCGTTGCTCCCGCGATCCCGTCCACAGAGGAGTTCTGCACGGTCCGGGTCGCGCCACTAGGTACGTCCACGCCGAACTGGTTCCGGTCGTTGATCGCATTCCGGAGCCGGTCCGGAGACCAGTCCACCAGGGAGGTTACGTCCCGAGCGTTCCGTCCGACCAGATAATCGGCGATAGCGTCATAATTACCTTTCCAGCCACCCAGTCCGAAGTAGCCGTACACGGGATCCATCGCAACCGGGGTATCTCCGTCAAACTCCACACCCATCGCTTCGAGAAATGACCGGACCGGAGCGTTGCCGCCGATACCGGCGAATATACCTTGCTCGTTGAGTACGTGAGAATAGAAGTGCAGGTTGAACAGGTGGCTCCCGCCGATCTCGTCCCAGCTCTCAGGCGCGATGAAGGCTCCTCCCGAAGTCCGGATCGTCGGAACCACGCGACCGCTGCCGATCGTGAGAGAGCTTATTGCTGCGTCGAAATTATAATCCGCGGGAAACTTCATCTCGAACTGGTACCGCGTGAGGGGCTCCACCAGCGCGACCGCAACCGTTCCGTCGGTGTCGACCGCTGCAGCGTAAAACGACATGAGATTGACAGCATGGATGTTGAACATCGAATCACCGGCCTCGTAATCGGCCCCCGGCGTCGCCGGCGCAGGGTCTACGCTGAAATCCACCTGGACCTGGGCGTTGCCGGACTGTCGCGTTGTCCAGTACCCGTCCACACGCTGAAAGTAGCGCATGCGCGCTTCCTGGATTACGGCATCGTCGTCTAGTTTAATGATTGTTTCGATGTATGCACCGGCGTCCTCAAACTCGGCACCCCGTGCTTCACCGGCCCAGGAATAGCCTACGTGGTACCCATCGTACCCGGCGGGGCCTTCCTCCAGGACCACCCGCTCCGGTTCGCACCCGGCGAACAGGAATATCGTTGCGGTTACGGTCAGTAACAGCAGCTTGCTATGTTTATTCATGAAAAAAACCCCCGAAAATGGTGTTTGAATGCCGAGAGATTAACACAGAATTATTTTGTCCGCGAGACCTTTCCGGCAATATCCGTTACGATATCGGTGTTCAGTATGTGTTACAACGCCGGGATCGAATTGATCAACCCTCTGGGGGCCGCATTTCCCCCCGCACCCTTTGTCAACGCCGCGGCGCGACCGGTCGCGCCCGTCCTCACCTGCGCGGAACCGGAGCAGTTCCGGCCGATGCGGTGGCTCCTCGTTCCCCCAGGTATCACACGGACGGAGGACGTGAAAGGCCTTAAGATCTGGCTCGCCAACGCTCGCATCGAGGAACTGGAACAGAAGCCGCTGTATAGACCGCTGCTTAAGGACCACCGCTGCCTCGTACGCTTCTCCTGGTTCTTTGAGTGGCGCTGGGAGAATCCCCGGGGTTCAACAAAGACGCGTTACCGCGTTCTGCTCCCCGGTCCGGAACCGATGCTGCTTCCCGGGGTGTACCGTGAAACGGAGATCGACGACAGACCCTGTGGTACCTTTACGGTATGCACGATGGAAGCCCGGGGAGTGATGCGTTACATACACAACCACGCGTTGCGTCAACCCGTCGTCGTGGACGAGAAAGCCGCCGCGGTCTGGCTCGATCGTACGGTCCCCCTGGACGAAGCCCGCCGGGCGGTGATCGACGGGGAACGGTCGGCGGAGTTTACCACCGATCCTCCCCTGCAACGGGATCTCTTCGGCGACGTAACCTGAGGCTGCGTCAGCCGACCCCGCTGTTCTCCTCACCCAGTACAAAGCGAATACCTTCCAACGGGATTTGTACCCAGTCGGGGCGGTTGTTGATCTCGTAGCCCACCTCGTACACCGCCTTTTCCAGCAAATATACGTCCAGAAGCGTCTCCAGGCTCTCCCGGTCCGATGGAATGCACGTGGACGTTCCCATCGTTTCCAGGTACGAGCGCAGGAAAATGCCTGCCACCCAGGTATACCAGGGGCGAATCCACGGCTGTAATCGACCCGCGTCTTCCGGACGGAGCTCCACCGTCTCCAGGTACCGGCTGTGAATAGCATAGTGGAAGGATCGCAACATTCCCGCTACGTCCCGGAGGGCGGAAAACTTCAGCCTCCGTTCGCTTATCGGCCGGGCCGGCTCCCCTTCCAGGTCGATGATCATGAAGTCGCGTCCGGTAAAAAGCACCTGTCCCAGGTGATAGTCACCGTGAATCCGAATCTTCCGGGCTTCGATCCTCCGCTCCGTAATTCGGGCGAACCGCTTCAGGAGGGTGTCCTGCAGGGCAAGAAAACTCTGGACGTCTTCGTCAGCATCGGGCGGGAGATCCCGAACGCCGCGCAGGGTATCCTGCACGCGCCGCGTCAGGCTGCGGAGAGACTGGTACAGAGAACGCTGGTACAGCCGGGAAAACGGTTCCGACCTGAACGCAGAATCCTGGAAATCGTTGGAAAGGGCCAGGTGCAGTTCCCCGGTCCGACGTCCCAGAAGTTCCACCATCTCCAGGAAGAATCCGTCCGCCGCCTCCACAAACCGCTCCGGCAACTGCGTGGGATCCACATCCAGGGGAGCACCCGGTGCACGGATCTCCTTCCCGGCGACTTCGTCACCAAGAAGCACTTTCTCGAAGTACCGTTCAATCGCGTCCTGTGTGTACGTCCAGGCGTCACTGCTGCTGGGAATAAAGTCAATGAGCAGCCCCAGATCGGATCGCTCACCTTGAGCCGACTCGTACTCGATACTGCCGGCATACCTTGGTACTCCGGAGAAACTCTGCCGCTCGGTCAGATGACGCAGGAGCTCCACCTCGGGGTTGGTGCCGGGCTCGAGTTTCCGGTACAGCTTGAAGAAAAACTGGTCCCGGTAGAGCACCGACGAGTTGGACTGTTCCGCCCGGAGCACCCGGGATGAGGGAGAGCCGTCGGCGAACACCTCGGCGCGTCGAAGCAATCGAGACCGGTTGACCAGGAGCGCCCCTTTGCCGCCGTTCACCCGTCTTCTGGAGACGAGCATACGCAGCAGCGTCTCGCGGAGTTCCGCGCTGTAGATTCCATCGTACAGAACTCCTTCTTCGCGGCCGAGGTTCACCTCGGCGATGATCGCACCGGGCTGTTCCTCCCGGAGGTGGACCGCGTCATCCTGAACCGCGAGGCCAAGGGGTATCAGGTACGTCGCTGTGTAGTCGTCGGTAAACTGCAGCCTCGTCACCAATACCCACGCCACCGGTGTCTTGCTTCCGGTGGAGAAACTGTCCTCGATCGTGAGCTTGCGCAGGCGCCGAGCCTTCTCCCGGAACCAGCGGCTGTTCCGAACGTACCCCGGCAGGTACCGCGTTTCGAGGGCGGACCGTAGCGTCCCGCCCAGCGTCTCCCAGGCGCGCGTCGTGATCGTAAGCGGCGCCGCGCCGGTTCCATCGGCGGTCTCCTCGCCACTCCGGACCAGGTTCAACCAATAGAAGTCGTTGCTGCCGATCGTTACGACGTAAGGCTCCTCCCGTACCGCCGGGAATAGCGTATGGCTGAACACCTCCTCCGGCTGGAATCCGGCGTACTTGTCGAGCTGTAACTCCGCTACCTGCGTGTGCCGGGAGAAGTTGACCACTACCAGAACGACATCCGATCCGTCGCATCGAAGAAACGCGAACACCCGGTGGTTGGATGAATGGACGATCTCCAGCTCACCCCGGCTGAACGCGGCAAACCGCCGACGTACGGCGATCATTCGCTTCATCCACCAGAGCAGAGAGGAGCCGTTGGCTTGCTGCGTCTCTACGTTGATCGCCTCGTGGTGGTATTCCGGATCGATGATGACCGGCAGGTAGAGCTGCTGCGGATTGGTTCCGGAGAACCCCGCATTCTTGTCGGAACTCCACTGCATCGGCGTCCTGACGCCGTCGCGGTCACCCAGATAAACGTTGTCCCCCATGCCGATCTCGTCGCCGTAGTAGATCACCGGAGTTCCCGGCAGGGAAAAGAGCAGGCTGTTGAGCAACTCTATTCCGCGGCGGTTGTTATCCATCAGCGGTGCCAGACGGCGGCGAATACCCAGGTTGATCCGGTGGCGGGGGTCCCGGCCGTAGGCGCGGTACATGTAATCCCGTTCCTCGTCGGTGACCATCTCCAGCGTGAGCTCGTCGTGGTTCCGGAGAAAGATCCCCCATTGTGAGGTTTCCGGTATTTGTGGAGTCTGCTCGAGGATGTCGATCACGGGAAAACTGTCTTCCATCTTCATCGCCATGAAAAGACGCGGCATCAGGGGAAAATGGAACGACATGTGGCACTCATCGCCGCGTCCCTGACCAAAATAGTCGACCGCATCCTCCGGCCACTGGTTCGCCTCCGCCAGGAGCATCCGTCCCGGGTGGTGCTCGTCCACATAGGCGCGCACTCTCTTGAGAAACGCGTGGGTCTCCGGAAGGTTCTCGCAGTTGGTGTCCTCCCGTGCAAATAGATAGGGAATCGCGTCGAGACGAAGTCCGTCCACGCCGAGGCCGAACCAGAAGTCGAGCAGCTTGAACACCTCTTTCTGCACGTGGGGGCTGTCGAAGTTGAGGTCCGGCTGGTGGGAGTAGAAGCGATGCCAATAGTACGATTTGGCTACGGGGTCCCAGGACCAGTTGGAAGTCTCAAAATCCTGGAAAATGATGCGCGCCTCGGTGTACTTGTCCGGCGTCTCGCTCCAGACGTAATAGTTACGCCATTTGCTTCCCGGCGGTGCGTTGCGCGCGCGTTCAAACCAGGGATGCTGGTTTGAGGTATGATTGATCACCAACTCCGTAATCACCTTCAGATCTCGGGCGTGAGCTTCCTTGAGGAAGCGTTTGAAGTCCCGCAGCGTTCCGTAGGCGGAGTGCACCTCCCGGTAGTTGGAAATATCGTACCCATCGTCCCGCCAGGGAGAAGGATAAAACGGCAGGAGCCAAATCGCGTTGATACCAAGATCATGCAGGTAGTCCAGCTTCGTGGTAAGCCCGCGGAAATCGCCCATGCCGTCATCGTTGCTGTCGAGAAACGACCGTACGTGGAGCTCGTATATTATCGCGTCTTTGTACCAGTCGTGCTCCGGGGTCCGGCTGCTGCTGTCGTTCACAAGTTAGCTCCTTAACGTTCCAGCACAAAAACATGCGCCGGTGTCTCCTGCGGGTCGAGTTCGATGAAGTTCCAGTAATCGCTCCAGGTCCAGGAACGCCCGGAGAGCAGGTCCCGTACGACAAACGGTAAGGGACCGTCGAGACCCACGGCAGGGGGTGAGAACTCAACCCATCCCCCCTGCCGCGCGTGATAATCCATGTTCACGCAAACCAGAATCACGTTGTCGCCGGTGTCGTCGCACTTGCTGTAGCAGAGCAAGTTCGGGTTGTCCACGTTGTGGAAGCGCAGATGCCGATTACTCTGAAGAGCGCGATTGGCGCGACGGATCGCGTTCACCCGGGAGATTACCGGGGCGATCGAGCGAGGATCCTCCGTATTCCAGACACGGATCTCGTACTTCTCCGAATGCAGGTATTCCTCGCTGCCCGGTCGTACCGGCTCGTGCTCCATCAGTTCAAAGGCCGGTCCGTAGATGCCGTAATTAGAACTCAACGTCGCGGCAAGTACGAGTCGAGCGACGAAGGCGGCGCGTCCACCGGTCTGCAGATCCTCGTGGAGTATATCCGGCGTATTCGGCCAGAAATTGGGCCGAAAATACTCCCGGGGATGATCATGCGTAAGCTCGGTCAGGTACTGTCGCAGTTCCTCGGGACTGTTGCGCCAGGTGAAGTACGTATAGGACTGCGTGAAGCCTCCCTTGGCAAGACGATACATCCGCTTTGGACGGGTAAACGCTTCCGCGAGGAAGATCACTTCCGGATGATCCTGCTGGATCGACTCGATCGCCCAGTCCCAGAATGGAAAAGACTTGGTGTGGGGATTGTCCACGCGGAACACCTGAACTCCGTGGGAGATCCAGTAGAGAAACACCTCCCGTAGTTCGATCCACAAAGCCTCCCAATCCTCGGTCTCGAAGTTGATCGGATAGATATCCTCATACTTCTTAGGCGGGTTCTCCGCGTACTGGATCGAGCCGTCCGGCCGATGCACGAACCACCGAGGGTGTTCCCGAACCCAGGGGTGGTCCGGAGAACACTGGAACGCGATATCCAGAGCGACTTCCATCTGGTAACTGCGCACTCGGTCCACCAGTTCCTGGAAGTCCGCTTCCGACCCGAGCTCCGGGTGGATCGCGGTATGCCCCCCCTCGTCCGACCCGATCGCCCAGGGCGACCCCGGGTCACCGGGAACCGCCTCGGTACTGTTGTTGCGGCCCTTGCGTTTGGTCGTACCGATCGGATGAATCGGCGGAAGATAAACGATATCAAACCCCATCCGGGCGATTTCCGGTAGTCTGTTGATTACGTCCTGGAGCGTGCCATGCCTCACGGGCCGTCCGTTCTTGTCGGCCGATACCCCGGTGGATCGGGGAAACAGTTCGTACCACGCGCTGAAGCCGGCACGCTCCCGATCAACCCGGACAGGGATCGGATGATCAAGAGTGGTGGCGCAGGAGAGGTCCGGGTACCGGTCAACCAACGTCTCAGACTCAGGATCAAGCGCTTCCGCTACCCGTCGGTCCAGGGATAACGCTTCGTTTCCCAGGAGCCGCGCGAGCGCTTCCATCCGTTCCGCGTCGGTACCTCGCGCACGACCGACGGCCTCCGCCACGAGAGCGGCACCGATCTGCAGGTCTGTTTCAGTCGCCACGGCGGCTTCGTGCTTCTTTTGAAGCCCCGATCGCCACGTCCGCGCGTGATCGACCCAGGCCCGGATCGAATATTCCCAGGGGCCGACACGGTCGACGGAGAACTGTCCCGTCCAGAGGTCGTTTCCCACCGGCTCAAGTGGCAACTCGTGCCACGTCCGACCGCCGCGGCGGCGATACCGGATCACGCCACGCACCACGTCGTGTCCGTCCGCGAGGATATCCGCGTTTACGAGCACCGTCTCTCCCACGACCCTCTTCACCGGGAACGGCGATCCTTCCCGGGTTCCGGGAACGGACGGTTGTACCCGATCGATCACTACCCTGTGTCTGCCGCCGACTCGCGCCATTTGCTTCATTATGAACGTAATAGTAACAGAACCGAGGACGCACCGCAAAGACACGGAGGAGTAATCAACGCGTGCAGCCGCGAGGTCGAGCGATTATAATAAGTATTGGCGACGCGATTTGACTGCGTAAGTATTATTTAGTACACTATGCATTATTGCCGGTGCGAATTGTCGTATCCGACGAGAGCAGGAATGAAAGGAGATTCATATGGCTCAACAGCGAAACCCATTTCAGGAAGGTCTTTACGCAGGACTCGGACTCGCTCTGCGCACCAAGGAACGCATCGAAGAGTTTGCAAAAAAGATCACCAGTGAGTACGAGATGAGCGAGGAAGAGGGAAAACGCTTCATGGACGACATGGTCAAGCAGTCGGAGGAGACAAAAACCAGGCTGGACGAGGTGATCGAGAAGCGACTTGAGAACTACGTTAACGAAGCAGGACTCCCCACGAAAGCCGATATCGACAAGCTGACGCGTAAGATTGGCGAGCTCGAGAAGAAGCTCGATCAGAAATAATGACGTCTGTTTTCAGACGGAAACCGTAGAAGGCATAATACACTTTGAGACCTAAACTTCGCAGAGGGGCGGTGGTATCCCGTTACGGTGAGATCATCGGCGTACTGAGCAAGTACGGGCTCGCGGAGTTTGTCAGTCATCGACCGGTATTACGACGCCTCTCGATACCTCTCACTCGCAGCGGCGGGCGCTGGCGTCCGCCGCGACTGGTGAGAGAAAGCTTCGCCCAGCGACTGCGCCGCGCTCTGGAGGAGCTGGGTCCGACGTTTGTAAAATTCGGGCAGATCCTGGCGGACCGGGGTGACGTTATACCGGAGGAGGTAATCACCGAACTCCGTCGGCTGCAAAGTGAAGTCCCTCCTTTCCCGGCGGACGAAGCCCGCCGTCAGATCGAGAAAAGCCTCGCGACTCCAATAGACCGACTCTTTCTCCATTTCGCCGACGAGCCGGAAGGTTCCGCCTCGCTTGCCCAGGTGCACCGAGCTATCATGCCCACGGGACAAGCCGTGGCGGTCAAGGTCAAGCGTCCGGGAATCGACGCGCAGATCCTGGCGGACCTGGAGATCATGAAGCAACTGGCGTCGTTTCTCGACACGTACACCAGCTACTTCCCGGTCGTAACGGCAACGGAGATCGTTCAGGAGTTTGAAGTTCAGATCGTAAAAGAGCTGGACTTTGTGGAAGAGTTCCTGAGTATCACCAAGTTTGCCGCGGATTACGAGAACGACGAGACGGTGGCGGTGGCCCGGGTCTACGGGGAGTACGTGTCCCGGGACGTGCTCGTGCAGGAGTTCATACACGGGAAAAAAGTCTCCGAGGTGATCGCCAGCGAGGATCCACGGTGGGACCGGAAAGAGATCAACCGACGAACCGCGGATTTCGTGATGTCCCAGCTCTTTATCAACGGGTACTTCCACGCGGACCCGCACCCGGGGAACTTTCTCGTTCTGCAGGACAACGTGATCTGCTTTATCGACTTCGGGATGGTATACTCTCTCCGTCCTTACGAGCAGGAAAACCTGAATCTCATGATGATCGGCCTCTCCCGGCTGGATCCCTCCCTGGTTTCACGATCGCTCCTCCGGATGGGATACGCCGAGGGGAACGTGGACCAGATCAAGTTTGAGTCGGTAGTGCACGACTACATCGAGAGTCATCTTGCGCGACCCCTGGAGTACATTGATATCCCGGCGGCCCTGATGGAACTCCTGCAGGTAGTGATCAATTACGGGGTCAAATTACCGCCACGCTTGATTTACGTCGCCAAGGTACTGAGCAATCTGCAGACGATCGGCGCCGCCCTGGACCCGGAGTTCCAGTTCCTGAAGTACCTGCGCGACTTTGCTCCCAAGATGTGGGCCGCCCAGATCGCTTCCAACCGTACCGGAAACAAGGTGATCAACTCAGCGCTGAACTGGCAGGAAGTTATCCTGACCGCTCCTACTCTACTCCAGGATTTTCACCGGCTGATCCGGGACCGCCGGTTCGAGATCGACGTGCCGGAGGCGGATCACCTGGCGGAAACGGTAGACCGCATCGGGTTCCGCATGACCTTCGGCCTCGTTCTTTCAGCACTCCTTGTGAGCTCTTCCCTGGTGGTCCTCGCCGATATACAACCTCAGGTAGGAGGGATTCCCCTGTTCGGAATAATCGGATTCGGCGTGGGAGGACTGATGGGGTTAGCGTTCCTCTTTGCTGGAATGGTCAGTTTCTTCCGCTGGCACAAGCACCACCGATAAAGGGTCCCGCAGTACCCCGCGATCAAAGTACATCACGTTCACCACGTCACCGGCGTAACCGAGCTTTGACCCGGCACGGACCAGATCGCCGGTCTGTACCTGGAGATCCCGGATCCCTGAAACCACCACCGTCTGGTCGGTATGCCTGTTGGTGACCTGCACGCGAAGACCGAGAGCGGTGTTGCGCATCACCCGAACTTCCCCCGTGAAGGGGCTCACCACCGCTCCATGTATAATCGCGTCCACCGACGCGGTATCACGGTTCTCCCGCTGGTTCTGATCGAAGTTCCGAATCACCCGGAATCCTTCCGGGGCGACGGAAACGGACGGCCCGTCCGGTGGGTACTCCGGCCAGTCGATCTCGAACGACTCAAGACCGAACATACGATAAAACCAGTCCGCAGCGTTGATAAGTATCGATGGATCAGACCGGGCGCTCACGGAAAAGTGCAGGTGCGTCTCGATATACCGGGACCACCGGCCGGTGCGCCCGATCGTACCCAGCCGTTCGCCGGCGCGCACCCGGCGGCCCCCCTCGCTGATAGAAACGGTACTCTCCGAGAGGTGGGCGTAGTAGTAGTGGCGGCCGTCGTGGCCGACCAACCGGATCGCGATCCCGCCGCGCTCATTATCTACACGTCGGACCACGCCGTGGGTCACCGCCACCACGGGGGACCGTTCAAACCGTGCCAGACCCCGCGATCCGTGGGGAAGTTGCGGAGCCGCAAATATATCCACCTCGTCGCTTCCATCCCAGTGGAAACGTTCCCACGCCATGAGGTGGACCGGACCGGCCAGGGGAAACACGTACTTCCCGTCGTCGGACCAGGTGAGTTCCAGCGTACTCGCGGCGGATGTATCGGCGGATGTATCGGCATGGACAAACAAAAACGCGCCGAGAATTATCACCGTGATGTACATCCGGCACGAGCGACCGTTCATTGCAGTCTACGCGGGCCCTCCTGCGGCCGCCGGTAGAGTCACCACGACGGTCGTGCCCGACGCCGTATCACTGGAAACGTCGATCGTACCGTTCTGGCGGTGTACCAGGTCATTGCAGAGGGAGAGACCAAAGCCGCTGCCCCGTTCTCCTGCGGTACCGGTTGTCCGGTACCGGCGATCCACAAGGAAGAGCTCTGATATCTTTTCTTCAGGAATGCCCACGCCGGTGTCGCTCACCACTACTTCCACGTGGTCTGTGACCCCGACCGAGACGCGGCACTGCACGGTGACCGTTCCGTCGCGAGGTGTGAACTTGATCGCGTTATTCACCAGGTTCTGCGTTATTACCCGCAGCATATCCAGATCTGCCGTGGCGTAAACATCACCGGAACACTGGAACCGGAGTTCCACGCTCTTCGCCTGGGCGGCACCCCTGTTTGCTTCCACGACACCGGTCAACACTTCCGAAAGCGAAACCTGCTGCGGTGCATACGCGATCCTTCCGGACTGCACCCGTGCCCACTCGAGCAGGTTCTCCAGCATCCCCAGAAGACCCTGAGCACTCGAGTGCAGCGTCGAGAAAATTTCCTTCAGTAGTTCCTCGCTGTAATCGGTAAACTCCGTAACAGCATTACGCGTAACGCTCTCGATTCCCGATATGGGACCACGCAAATCGTGTGCGATAATCGAGAAGAACCGGTCCTTCACCTCGTTGGCTTCGGTCAAACGCGCCGTTCGCTCCGCTACGGTCTCCTCCAGGAGGCGGTTCACGCGACGGAGTGTGCGTACGCGTAATACATACACCGCCGCGATGAGTCCCACCACAAGGACGACGATACCCGCCATGAACCAGGGAGTCTGCCAGAACGGAGGGCGGATCAGTATCCGCACCGACGCGTAATCGGGGCTGGGAACGCCGCGGGAGTCCGTACCTGCCACCTGGAACTCGTAGGATCCGGGAGGGACGTTGGTGTACGTAGCGGTGTTGCGCGTCCCCGCGTCGATCCAGTCACTGTCGAACCCCACCAGGCGGTAACGATACTCGTTCCGGGCGGGGACGGAAAAATCGAGCACCGCAAAGGAAAACTCCAGAAAGTTTTCCTCGTGGGTAAGCTCGAGATCAGCGTCGTGGATGTACTCCAGTGGGAGCGGCAGCGGTTCGTTCACAACCCGGGCCTCGGTGATCACCGTGGGAGCGGGGGCTCCGTCCCGCTCAGCAAACCGGGGAGCGACGCGCACCACCTCGGAGAACGCCCCGAAGAGGAGTGCTCCGTCCGTGTCCCGGGTGACACCGGTGGAAAACTCCCGCGTGGTCAGCCCGTCCCGTTCGTCGATGCGGTCCACGCGGCCGCTCGCCGTATGGAGAAGATTCAAGCCGTTGGGCGTCGCCACGTAGAGAAACCCCGGATCCCCCTCAGCGATCGCCGTGACGGTATTACTGGAGAGCCCCTCCTGGATCGTGTAGTGCCGGAACGTTTCCGTCTCACGATCAAACCGGTTGAGTCCTCCCGAGCGGGACCCGACCCACAACACGCCGGCGTGATCCTCAACAATGTCCGCCGTGTTGGCCCCGGACAGACCGTCGGTATTCTCCGGATCGTAGGTAAACCTGTCAAAGTCGTCGGTACCCGGCTGATAACGGTTGAGCCCGCCGTTCGTGGCGATCCAGATCGTACCGTACCCGTCCTCCAGCAGATCGTACACCAGGTTGTCCGAGAGACTGCGCGAATCACCGGGATCGTTTGAATACCGGTGCAGATCACCGTCCGGGTCGTACCGGAACACGCCGGAGCTGTACGTACCAATCCAGATACGGTTGGCCCGATCGCGAATCATGCGGTATACGATCGGATCGGGAATATCCGGGTCCGACACCAGCTCGAACCGCCCCCGTTCACCCCTTTGTGCCGGAGGATGAAAGCGGTTGATACCGGCATGGGTCGATATGAGGAACGTTCCCTCCGGTTCCGGCAGCAAGCCGTTCACCGTATCGCTGCTGATCGAATCGGAATCGTTCTCATCGTGTGCGTACCGTGTGACTTCTCCCGTCTCTCCGTCCACAACGTTAAGGCCGTTGTTCTGAAGCCCTACATAGAGGTCCCCCGTATCGGGATCCCGCCAGAGAACGTGAATCTTACCGGAATCAAGCCGCTGTTCCCGGGGAAGATCGGGGTGTATATACCGAAAGAAGTCACGGGTCGGGTCGAACTTGTTCAAGCCGTTCCCGTTTGTTCCGATCCATATGAGTCCGGAACGGTCCTCGTGCAGCGAGTACACCACGTCGTGGGCAAGGCTGCCGGGCACCTCCGGGTCGTGCCGGTATTCCGTGATCTCCCCGGTGCCGGGATCAAGAATATAGAGCCCGCCCCCCCAGGTGCCGGCGTATACCAGCCCTCCGGCGGTAACCATCACCGTGTACACCCGATTGTCCGGCAACGGAAAATGGTCGAACGTCTCCTCCTCCGGGTCAAACCTGGACAAGCCGCCGTCCCACGTCCCCAGCCAGAGGTACCCCGCGTCGTCCTCGGTGATCGTCATGACGTAGGGCGAAACGAGACCGTCCGGGCCGGCGTCCCAGGTACTGAAGCGCGTCCGCCCGTTCTCATCTTCCGTCAACAGGGAGAGCCCACCCAGGCTGCCCACCCACATCCGGTCCCGGGAATCCCGAAAGAGAGATCTCACCGTATCATGACGCAGCGCCGAGGGATCCTCGGGATCGGCCATGAAGCGGGTGAACCGTTTTTCATCCACGTCGTCGAGACGGTTCAAGCCGTCCAATGTGGCTACCCAGAGCGTCCCCCCGGCGTCGTGAGTGATAGACGTTACTACGTTGTTGCTCAACGTCGTGGGGTCCTCCGGAACGTGGGTAAACGCGGAAAACTCCTCCGAGAGTATATCCTTGCGGTTGAGTCCGCCGTAGGTTCCGACCCACATCACGTTATCCGGTGCCAGATACGCAGTCTGAACCAACTGGTTGGAAAGGCTGTTGGAATTGAACGGCTCCGCGGTGTAGAGCTTCATGCCGTACCCATCGTATCGCTGCAACCCGGCCTGCGTGCCGAACCAGAGAAACCCGGCGTCATCCTGGACGATTGAAGACACGGAGGAGTTTACGAGGCCGGCAACGAACGTAAGCTGTTCAAACTCGACCGGCTTTCCATGCGGTTCCTCGCGCGATCCGCTACCGTCCTGCGCAATTACTCCGCCGCGGGAGGTGAAAACAACTATAATAACGAGGAGAAACAGGAGCCGAGATCTACAGTGCATACCGGTTTAAGAATAAACCGTTTCGGCGCGGTATGAACAGTAGAACCAGGTTTCGGCAATTCCTGGTTTGACAGCAGTAGAGGTCGATCCTATACTCGATGGTATACCTGAATCACGGAGAAACCTATGCATAATTTTCTGCCCTACGCGTTCTTTAAAAACCAGTTTGTGAAATTCGAGGATGCAACCGTGTCGGTTGCAACCCACGCACTCCACTATGGGACAGCCGCGTTCGGAGGCATGCGCGGTATTCCTGACCCGGCAAATCCCGACAAGATCCTGCTTTTCCGGCCGGACCGCCACGCCAAACGTCTCAGCAACAGCGCGCGGTTCCTGAACCACGACCTTCCGGCGGAGTTCATCGAGGATACGATCATCAAGTTCGTGGAGAAGAACCGTCCCAGGACGTCGTTCTACATCCGGCCGCTGGTATACACCGCGGACCTGGGTATCTCACCGCGCCTCCACAACGTGGAGAAGGATTTCCTGATCTACGGGTTGGAGCTAGGTGATTACCTCTCGCCGGAAGGCGTGTCCTGCCGTTTCAGCTCCTGGAATCGCCAGGAAGACCGCAGTCTACCCCTGCGCGGTAAGATCAGCGGTGCCTACATCACCTCTTCTCTGGCTAAGACGGAGGCCGTGGAGAGCGGCTTTGAGGAAGCGATCCTCCTGAACGCTCAAGGCAAAGTGTGCGAGGCATCGGCGATGAACATCTTCATCGTCCGGGACGGCGTGATCTATACACCGGGCCTGGACCAGGACATCCTGGAGGGAATCGTGCGGGACTCGGTGATAACGCTCGCTCGCGATATGGGGTACAGCGTGGTGGAACGACAGCTCGACAAGACGGAACTCATCATCGCCGACGAGGTATTCCTCACGGGGACCGCGGCAAGAATCACACCGATGAAGCGCCTCGAAAACCAGGAGCTCTCCAAAGATCGTCCCGTGACCGAGACACTACGGGAGAAACTGACGGCGATCACCGAAAACCGCGACCCCGACTACAAGGAGTGGGTCCGGGAGGTCTGACCGCGCCAGGATCACACGTTGCGATCAACAGGATCGGTGCGCCGGTGGCGACACCGGCGCGCCGATCCCCTTCAACTCCGGGAACGAGCTCTTACCAGATCTGTGAGCAGCTCGTGAACGTGTTCGATTGTGTCGATCGAGTACTGCGCGTCGGTGGTACCCGTACCGACCTTGATCGAGATCGACCGTTCTTCCGGCAATGCCTGGAACATGTGTTCGTCCGTGACGTCGTCACCGATCGCGATTACCAGGTCCCAGTCCTGTTGTTCGAAGTAATGCAGAACGATGCGCCCCTTGTGGATATTGGCGGGTTTTATCTCCAGGACACGGTTGCCGTCGAGAACGGACAACTCCAGGTTGCCCGTCAGCGTGATCAATGCGTCCCGCAACTCCGAGAGGCGCACGTTTGCCAGTTCCGGTTCCGCGTTACGGTAGTGCCACGCCAGGGAGAAGTCCTTCTCTTCCAGGGCTGACCCGGGCGTGCGGTCCACCGTACGCTGTATGATCGGGCGGATCATCTCCTTCCAGTCATGGTTGGGCACCGGCGCGGCGTGCCATTCCCGCCCGGGCTCGCGGATCCACGCGCCGTGTCCGGCGCCGAGCGCCAGGGAATCATCGGGAAACCACTCTTGCAAGTTCGCCCGGTCCCGACCGCTGGCGATTACAAGATGAACACCGGGCAGTCCGTTCAGGTCCCGGACGATCGAGTGCAGGTTATCGTCGGGACGGGCTTTGTCCGGATGCGAGCGGAAACGCATGAGCGTCCCGTCATAATCCAGCAGCAGCAGTATCGTTTTTGCGTCGCGCCACCGCTTCAGGATCGCCTTGATGCCCGCGTCATCCAGCGGACGCGCCCGGTGCAGCGCTTGCACCTCCCGGACCGCTTGAAGTTTCTCCAGGAAATCCCGCGCCCAGTACTGCACGGTGAACCGCTTCAACCGCCGACGGATCGCAGCCATGTTCCGCTGCTGTTCGTCCCGGGGCAACTCGAGAGCATCCTTGATTGCGTCGGCGATACCATCGAGATCGCTGGGATTGACGAGAATCGCTTCGCTCAGCTCCCGCGCCGCGCCGGCGGTCTCGCTCAGGACGAGCACACCCTGCTCGTCCGACCGTGCCACCAGGTACTCCTTGGCGATCAGGTTCATCCCGTCGCGCAGAGGCGTTACCAGGAGCATATCCGCCCGACGGTAGATCGCGCTCAGCTCCTCAAAGGATGCGGTCTGGTACTGATAATGGATCGGCGTCCAGTCCAGGGTGCTGTACCGGCCGTTGATGTCGCTCACAAGCTCGTCCACTTCACGCTTCAGATCCATGTAGCGTGGTACGGACTCTCGAGAAGGCGAAACGATGATCAGGAGCGTTACGTTGCCGATATACCCGGAATGTCGCTCCAGGAGCCGGCGGAAAGAGCGGATCCGTGTGGGGATTCCCTTGCTGTAATCCAGTCGATCCACGGAAAGGATCAGCTTCTGACCGGCGTACTCCTGGTCCAAAGTCGCCTTCACTTCCTTGACCTTCGGCAGGTCGCCGGCGCTTTCAAACCGGTCCCAGTCGATACCCATAGGGAAGACGTCTACCTTTACGGCGCGCGTCTCCGTCTTGATCACGCCCATGGCGTGGTCGAAACCGAGCAGCCGCCGGACGCTGGACAGGAAATGACGAGCGTAGTCGTATGTATGAAACCCCACAAGGTCGGCGCCGAGCAGTCCCTCAAGCACGGCCTCTCGGGCGGGGAGCAGCCGGAACACCTCGTAGGAAGGAAACGGAATATGGAGAAAGAATCCCACCTCCGCTCTTGGGAAGCGTCGCTTGATCAGCCCGGGCAGCAGCAGCAGCTGGTAATCGTGGACCCAGACGATCGCGTCGTCCTCGACCACCTGCTCCAATACCTCGAAGAAGCGCTGGTTTATCGCGCGATACGCCTCCCAGGTCTCGTTTCGATGCTCCGTAAACGTCGGGAAGTAGTGGAAGAGGGGCCAGATCGTATCATTACAGTAACCGGAATAGTAGAGCTCGAGCTCGTCCCGGGAGATCGGAACAGTTACCGCCGAGTGTTGGTCCCGAAGCGTACTGCTGATCTCTTTCCGTTCAGCCTGTGTCAGGTCGTCGTCGGCGAGCCCGCTCCAACCAACCCACAAAGGAGGTCGGTCTCCGGTTGAAACGGAGCTTAACCCCGTAGCAAGCCCTCCCACGCTCGGGACGTAGGAAAACCCCTCGGGCGTGCGTTGGACACTGACCGCCAATCGATTGGACACGAACACTGTTTGTTTCATAGTATTCTAAATAATAACAGATCGTCGTGTCCGTGAAAAGCGCGCAGAACCGCGGTAAATCGTTATCGTGAACATAGTGTATCTTTTACACCTCTACAGGTTATTCCGGCGCGACGTTCCGACGCACCTCTCCGCACGATCCCTCGATCGTCAGGATACGATCCAACTATCGCCCGGTTTCAGCTCCCGCACATCCACCCCCTGGGGCGTAAACTTCTCCGCGCTTTGCACCAGCGGCGGAAACGTGCCGTAATGGATCGGTATCGCTGTCCGTGGTTTTATCATCTCAGCGGCCCGTGTCGCCAGTTCCGGACCCATGGTATAGCGGTCACCGATCGGGAGAGCCGCCACAGAAGGTTTGTAGATCTCTCCGATCAGGGTCATATCGGAGAACAGGCCGGTATCTCCCGCGTGATAGAATACTTCCCCGCCGAGGCTGATTACGAGACCACAGGGCATCCCCATGTATCGCCCCTGAAAAGAGGATGAATGGAACGCTTGCGTAAATGCGATCCAACCGAAAGGTAGTTCGATCTTTCCCCCGGGATTCCCCGGCTCCGTCGATTTGACGCCCTGCTCGGCGACAAAATTCGCGATCTCAAACGCACCGATCACCGTCGCGTCGTTAGCCTGCGCCAGCGCAACGGTATCTCCCATGTGATCCGCGTGACCATGGGTGAGCGCGATGTGAGTGCATGTGATCTCTTCCGGCTTGTGCACCGCCCGAGGGTTGCCCGTAAGAAACGGATCGATCGCCACGGTCCACGTACCATCGCTGAGAAGGAACCCGCTGTGTCCCAGAAACGTTATGGTCATACTCATCGCTTTACCTCCATCGTTCCATGGTACAGCACGAACGCCAGGGAACCAAGTATAATTACTGCGCCCAGGACGGTAACGGGACCGGGAATTTCCTGAAAGAGAACCGCCGCCATGAGCGACGCGAACACAGGCTCAAGCAGAACCGCCAGGGACACCTCGGTAGCAGGGATAAAGCGGAGCGCCCAGTTGAACAGACCGTGTCCCAGGATCGTACAGAAAAAAGCTAACGCCGCAAGGAGCAGGTACTCCCTCAACGGAAACGGTCCGATACTCTGTCCGAGCACCAGAGCGAACGGAAAGAGCACCGCCGCCGCCGTCCCGTAGACCAGCGTGTTGTACGCCGACGCAGACGTCTCGCGGCGCGCCCACCGGCCTATCACCATGTACGCCGCCACCGCAAGAGCACCGAGAAAAGCCAGGACGTTTCCGGTCACGGTGGGCGTGATGCCGGAGATCGTCGATCCCATCGATAAGAGAACCGCACCTCCCACCGCTCCCACGGACCCGAGGAGCGCCCGGGAGGAGACCGGTTCCTTCAGGAACGCCGCGGACGCGAGAATCACGATCATGGGATGCAAAGTGACAAGTACCGTTGAATGGACGACGCTCGTCAGCGAGAGCGAGGTTATCCAGGTGGCAAAATGAGCGGCGAGAAAGAGACCGCTCAAAACGATCAGAGAAACCTGCCGGGACAGTAGTCGGGACCGCAACATCGGTGCGGCTGCCGATCCCTGCGTCGGATTCGAGTGAAAAAGTCTCCCCCGGCGCCGGTGGAATACCGCCAGGACCGGTACCATCATCCCCGTGGCCAGCGCCATGCGCCATGCCGCGATCGCCAGGGCGGGAGCAGTGCTGAGGCGGATGATAATCGCCGAGAATGATACAAAGAAGACCGCGCTTACCACGACTACCCGGGCGCGGCGTGTCTCAGAGCCTGATCGCTTCGACGCGATTGCGGCCTCCGTTCTTAGC
Source organism: Spirochaeta sp. (assembly GCA_007130865.1). Taxonomy (GTDB): domain Bacteria; phylum Spirochaetota; class Spirochaetia; order DSM-27196; family Alkalispirochaetaceae; genus Alkalispirochaeta. The sequence continues at coordinate 25,756 of SLRR01000038.1, forward strand.
CTCGTAGAGCGCGTTATCCGCCGCAAGGAGAAGCGAGTCGAGGTTCGGGCACGCTTCGAGGCCCATCGTTAACAGAGCGGTTACCCCGACGCTGCAGGTGATACTCCGCTCCACCGGCGTCACGTCAAGCGAACTGATATGAACGCGCACGCGGTCGGCAACCTTTCTGGCTTCCTCCAGGGGGACGCCCGGTAAGAGCGCGACAAACTCTTCGCCACCGTAACGCCCCACGTAGTCCTCGTCACGCAGAGCGTTCCTCATGCTGGAGGCGATCTTCCGTATTACCTCGTCTCCGATGAGATGCCCGTACTCGTCGTTGATACTCTTGAAATGGTCTATGTCCGCGACAAAACATGCAACCGGGGCGCCGTCCCGCCAGATCTCCGAGAGAACCTGCCGCGCTTCGATAAAGAACGCCCGGCGGTTGAGTAAACCACTCAGCGGATCGGTCGTGGCCAGGGTGGTCATTCCCTCAAAAAGACGTCCATTGTTGAGCGCCACCGCGAGATAGTCACTGACTGCGAGCGCATTGTGGATATCCCGGGCGGTAAACTCCCGGTCATCCGCTCGTCCGACAACGCACACACCTTCCGGCTCCCCACGGATCATAAGAGGAACCACGAGCCAATGGCGGGAACTCACCTCCGGGTCGGGAAACACCCCGGGCAGTCCCTCCCGCAGCGACTTCACGATCCAGTCATGTCCGGGTTCCGACTCAAACAGCGCAATCGGCGTATCCTCATGGTGATCACCGTTGAAGAGCGCGTTCAGCTCACGGCCGTGGCGCTCAAACACAAGGCAGTGCTCGATCGGGATCAGACGCCGAAGCTGGTCTACAACCCGTGTGACCATCTCCTGCCGGTCGAGGCTGGCGGTAATGATCGCCCCCGCGTGGCGTAGTGTATCCGCCTCCTGCGCGCGCCGCTCCGCTTCCGTCCGGGCATCCTCCGCGTTCTGCTGCAGTTCCTTTATATACGTAATATCCTGGTCGTGACCGATGAGCAACCGCTGCCCCGTCTCTTGGTTGACCTCGATCATGCCGGAGGTCATACACCATCGCCAGTCTCCGTCTCTTGTGCGTATGCGGTACACCACCCGCTCGTGCTCCCGGGTCTCGTCGTGCAGGTGTCGGGAAAACTCGAGTGCTTTCTCCCGGTCGTCGGGATGGATCACTTCGATCCACCGATCCCCGGCCATCTCTTCTCTCGAATACCCGAGCTCGGACCAGAATCGGTTGGCTATCTCCACGGTGCCGTCAAACTGTTTTACAAAGATTCCCATCCGGGCGAGGGTTAACCTGTCGAGCGAGATACGTCTGCCCGATTCGCCCCCATTTTTCATTGGAGACTATACTATCGACTCTGGAGAAATAGCGCAATAACAAATTAACAGATCTCAATTCAGTGGTATGAACCCCACCAGACCGCGAAGGTCCTGGTCGGTGAAGCGCACGCCCGCGCCAAAGAAATAATCCCGCTGATAGACGTCCATCACATCGTCCACGCCTCCGGTAAAGTAGAGCCACCGAAGCGGGTTGGAACTGGCCGGGTCATAAAACGGGTACAGCTGACCATATCCGCGAATGTACACGCCGTCCTCCGCGCCAAAGTCAAACAGTTCACCGGAGAGCACGAGCTGCCGGAACGGCGTAAAATCCACCCCTACCCCGGCGGTACTCTCGATCACGCCGGCCCGGACCGTCACGGGACCCCAGATACGCGCCAGCTGCATGTTCAGCTTTAGATCATCCGAACTCTCCGTGGTGGTCGTCACCGTGTCCTCCGCGTTTGTACCACTCACCTGTCGTTCCGTGGTTGTAACCGTTGTGGACGGCACCGGGGTGTTTATCACGCCGATCGTGTAGTACCGGTCCCCCCGGGACGGTGTAAGACGCAGGTCAAAGCGGTCCTTCGTCGCGATCTGGTCCAGAAGATACTCCGAGCGGAAGTCCACCTGCACCCCGAGTCCCACGGTGGAATCGAAAAAGTCCTCCGCTTTCTCCGTGATCCTGACGGTGCGCGTGTACAGTTCATCGTCCCGGAGCAGTTGCCCCACGGTACCCTCGCCATCGCGCACTCCCCGGGTGATCTCCTGCACGTTGTCGGCGCCCCCCTGCAGGGAGGCCAGCACACCCTGCAGGTCGACCAGGTTGGTCTCGATTTCCCGGATACTGCGCGAAATTGAGGACTCGTGCTCACCCACCAGACGGTCCAGCCGCGCCGTGAGTTGCGCGGTCGATTCAAGGATCTCCTGCACCATTCTTAACTGTTGTTCCGCGTTGGCGTCGAGCCTGACCGAGAAAGACTCGATATTCCGCAGCGTCGCTCGGGCGATCCGCAGATTCTGCTCCAGCAGCTCGCTCGACGCCAGCGCCGTCGATCGGGCCACGGCAACGATCTCGTTCAGAGCGTCCACAGTTTCCCCGTCCCGGAGAAACGCGTTGAACTCCTCCACCAGCTGCGCCGCACCCTGGGCAAGAACGTTGGCACTCTCCACGGCGTCGGAGATGTTGGCCATCTGACGCACCTGGCGGACCTCGCCGCCGGGCTGCAACATCGCTCCGGTGCCGCCGGGACTCAGGTTCACCGATGCACTCCCGAGGATGCTGTCCGTGGCTTTTGCCACCATCGCATCCTCGTAGAGCTCCACGTGCTCGCGGATGCGCAGCGTGAGCCGCGCCCGGTTACCCACGAGTTCGATCGCTTCCAGGCGCCCCACGTCCACGCCGGCCAGACGCACTACCGAATCAACCACCAGCCCGCTGGCGTCGTCCACGTAGGCGTAAACCGTGTAGGAGTCCGCCGTGGCGATACCGCTGGTGACCTGCAACATGTACAGGATCGTTCCGCCGGAGATGACGGTCACGAACAGGCCGATCATCACATATCGGGACACCCGGTAACCTCCAGGTCCGAGAACGAGTTCATGATAAACTTCCTGAGCACAGGGTGCGACGTGGAGGAGAGGTCATCCGGGTGACCGAACTCCTGTATCACGCCGTCGTAGAGAAAGCCTATATAATTGGAGATGCGGAACGTCGCCTGGATATCGTGGGTTATCAGGATGCAGGTGATACCAAACTCCTCGTTCACCCGTACGATCAGGTCGTTGATGCTCTCCGCCAGGACGGGATCGAGACCGGTGGTGGGCTCGTCAAAAAGCAGCACCTCCGGCTGCGAAGCGAGCGTACGCGCCAGGCCGATACGCTTCCTCATTCCCCCGGATAATTCCGCCGGCATCTTCCTGCCGACGTCGGGAAGGTCCACCCACTCGAGCTTCTCCGCTACGATCTCTGCGATCTTTTTTTTATCACGCATGCCCAGGGACTCCACCAGGGGAAACGCGATATTGTCATACACGGTCAACGAGTCGAAGAGCGCCGAATCCTGAAAGAGGTACCCGAAGTTCCGGCGAATCGCCTTCCGACGATCCGACGACGCGGTAGTTACCTCCTCGTCCCGGAAGTAAATCTCGCCCTCGTCGGCGTCCATGACACCGATGATCGTCTTTATGAGAACGCTCTTCCCGGTACCACTCTGTCCGATGATCGCGGTGATCTTGCCTTCTTCAAAATCGATTGTGGCGCCCTTGAGGATTTCAGTTTTTCCAAACGACTTGTGTATATTGCGAACCGCCACGATCGTACTCACTTCTTCATCACTCTCAGTATAACAATTTAAGCATCAGATCCGCCATTATATAGTCGGCTATCAGAATCCCCACGGAGGAGGTCACCACTGCACGCGTCGCGGATTCTCCAACACCCTTGGATCCACGATCCGAGAAGAACCCAAAATAAGAACATATCACGGCCATCATGAATCCCATGACCGAGGCTTTGATCAGGCCGGAATAGACATCTTTGGCGGTGACAAACCAGTTAAGCTGCTCAAAAAACCCCCCGGGGTCCACATCGAGCATCACCACCGCCACCACATACGCCCCCGATACCCCGACGATATTCGCCAGTCCCGTCAGGATCGGAAAGGAGATCACGCTCGCCACGATTCGCGGCACCACAAGATAGTGGATCGGATCGACGGACATCGTTTCCATCGCGTCAATCTGCTCGGTGACGCGCATCGTCCCGAGTTCCGCGGTCATGGACGAGCCGTTCTTGGCGATGAGCATCAGCGTGGTGATAACCGGCGCCAGTTCCCGCGCCAGGGTGAGACCCACGGCTGCGCCTACCATCGCCTCCGCCTGGAACATCTTCAGGAGCATCGTCATCTGCAGCGAGAAGATCATCCCGATCGCAGCGCTGGACAGGGCGATTATCGGGATCGAACGGACGCCGATACGTTCGATCTGTTCCGCGTACAGCCTCCACCGTACAGGGCGACGGAAAGTCGCCGCCAGCGCCCGCGCAAGAAAATCAAAGAAACGCCCCAGTTCGGCGAGCGTCGCTACCACACGACGTCCAAGGATCTCCATCGGCTGAAGCACAAGGGGAGTCCGCGATCCGTCGTCGTACCCGTTCTCGTTGTCCATCGCCGTCGTCCTCGGCGGGCGTTGCTAGGTCAGCACGTCCGCAAGCGGCAGGTCTCCCATGAAGCTGAGAGCCTGCACGCAGTGTTCAAAGAGCCGCATGCACTGCCGGGCGTCGTCCCGGGCACGGTGCGCGGTATTGGCCGGTATCCCGAGCATCTCCACCAGGTTCTGCAGAGAGTAACTCTTCTTTCCGGGAAACGCTTTCTGCGCGAGAACCTGCGTATCTATAATAAGGCTTTCCACGGTGGGCATTCCCGCGCGTTGGAGCTCGGCCCGGAGAAACCCCGTGTCAAACTCCGCGTTATGGGCCACCAGGATCGCCGAACCGGCAAACTCCATGAACCGGGGAAGGACATCCTCCACGGGAGCTTTACCGGCTACCATCGCGTCGGTAATACCGCTGACCCGGGACGCGTCGGGATTGATCGGCATCCCGGGGTTTGCCAGTTCCGAGAACTCCGCCAGTTCACGGCCGACCGTAAACCTCACCGCTCCGAACTCCACGATGCGGTCCACCGCGGGATGCAGTCCGGTGGTCTCGTAATCGAACGCGACAAAGGTACAGTCCGTGACCGGAACGGTCGTATCCACCGTCACCGGGAAGTCTCCTCTATGATAAGCACGATATCCTCCTCGATCGCGGCGATCTGTTCCTGCACGACGCGGCGCGCGTCGGACAGTTCCATCCCGGGGGCGCTGTGACAGCTGATGTAGAACTTGATCTTTGGTTCCGTCCCGGAGGGGCGCATGCTCACCCTGGCACCGTTCTCGAGGAAGAACTGCAGCACGTTGGACGGGGGCAACCCCGGGCCGGCCTCGACCCGACCGGATCCCACTGAACGAAGCGTATCGTTCTTCACGTCGAGAATTCGATCTATAGCGGCTCCGCCGAACGTAGCCGGCGGGTTCTCCCGCAGCTTCTGCATCAGACCGTCCATGATCTGCTTACCCTGCTGCCCGGCGAAGTACCGCGAGATCGTGAGCTCCTCGTAGTACCCGAACTGCTTCCAGAGCTGCTTGAGCCGGTCCAGGATTGAGATTCCCTGCGAGCGCCAGTGCAGTGCCATCTCGATCGTGATCATCGTTGCGGTGATCGCGTCCTTGTCACGCACCTCCGTACCGATCAGGTACCCGTAGCTCTCCTCGTCACCGAGCACGTACTGCGGACCTTCCGGGTACTTCTCGAGCTCCCGCATGACCGACGCGATGTGCTTGAAACCGGTGAGCGTCTCGTACACGGTAGCTCCGTAGTGTTCCGCCACGGCGCGCTGCATCGCGGTGGTGACGATCGTGTAGACGAATACCGGCTGCGCGGGAAGCGTACCGAGTCGCTTGCGCTGTCCCAGGATGTAGTCCGCCAGGAGCACACCTAGCTGGTTTCCCGTAATCAGTGTAAGGTCGCGCCCATCGGGTACGGCGATACCGAGCCGGTCCGCATCGGGGTCCGTACCGATCACGATATCTGCGTTCTCCCGTCGTCCCAGCTCCAGCGCCATCTCGAGGGCGCTCGCCTCCTCGGGGTTGGGGAACTCCACGGTGGGAAATTCCGAATCTGGCTCCCGTTGTTCCGGGACGGTGATCACGTTTACCCCGAGTTCTCCCAGGACGCGTTCCACCAGGGGAGCACCCGTACCGTGGAGCGGCGTGTATACCGCCGTAACCTCCCGCCCCTTTTCCCGGAGCAGGTCCGGCTGAACGGACTGCCGCTTGACCATTGCCACAAAAGCGTCGTCCATCTCCCGACCGATGTACTCGAGAAGATCCTTTTCCAGGGCCTCCTCTTTGGTCATGGAGCGGATCTCCGCGGGCGTCACGGCGATCACGCGGTCGATGATACGCTCGTCGTCCGGGGCGATGATCTGCGCGCCGTCGTGCCAGTAGACTTTGTACCCGTTGTACTCCGGCGGGTTGTGGCTGGCGGTAACCATCACGCCCACGGAGGCGTTCAGCCGGCGCACCGCAAAGGAAAGCACCGGCGTGGGGCGCAGGTCCTCCACGAGGTACGCCTTGATCCCGTGGGCGGCAAAGACGAGCGCCGCCGAGAGGGAGAACTCCCGGGAGTACCGTCGGTTATCGTGAGAAATCACCGCGGCCCTGCTCCCGTCGGGACGGGTCTCGCCCGCTTCCAGGGTATACCGGGCAAGACCCGTCGTTGCTCGGGCGATAACGAAGGGGTTCATCCGGTTGAATCCACCGCCGATTACGCCGCGCAGTCCCCCGGTGCCGAACTCGAGGTCGGTGTAGAAGCGGTCCGAGAGCTCGTCCCATTTCTCCCGCTCCAGCAGTGTCTGTACCTCATCCGCAAAAACACGGTCCTGTTCCGCGTCGATGTAAACGCGAGCTGCCTCGCGTATCTCCTTATGTGTCATCCCAGATCCTCCCGTTGTCGCTGAAGTCCGAGCAGTTCCCGGATCTCCTCCGTACTGTAGCATATATGGGCCGCTCCGGATGCGCGAAGAAGCTCCACGTCGCGGTATCCCCAACTCACACCCACCGGTATGCACCCGGCGTTGCGCGCGGTCGCGATGTCGATCTCGGAATCTCCCACGAAGAGCGTCTTTTCCGCACTGACGCCGAGCGTGTCCAGGATCATCGTGGTCGTAGCCGGATCCGGTTTGCGCGGGTGATCCGACGTTCCGCCGAGAACGTACCCGAAACGGTTCCGACCAAAGAGCGCGTCCACCACCGCATGCACCAGCTCGTCCGGTTTGTTGGACAGCACCGCCGTTTTTATTGTAGCGTCCCTGATAGAGTCGAGCAACGCCGGGATTCCGGCATACGGACGGGACTCCGCCACGGGATCTTTCCGGTACGCCGACTCAAAGTCGGCAGCGATCGCATCCAGACGCTCCGGATCGCGGGAGTCCTCCGGGAGGGACCGGCGCGCCAGTTCCCGGAGTCCCCATCCAACCCGGCGACGGCACTGCTCACGCGAGATCGGCGGCAGCCCCGCCCGGGTGAGCGCACGGTTGATCGCGCCGGTGATATCATCGAGCGTGTCCACCAGGGTTCCGTCAAGATCAAAGATCACCGCGTGGATCGACATGGAAGCGACGGTATCGACCGACCGGAGAAAGGTCAATCAGAAACGGGATGGCTACAGAAAAAAAACAGAGAGGCACCGGAACACGGGGATCCGAGGGATTTCACCGGTATTATCGCGACCATTTTACCGAACGGTGGGACCGGCTGGTGTCCGCTCTTGAATCCGAAAGCCCCCGGGTAGCGTGGACGTTCTCCTCCGGTGTGACCACCGACCCTGACCCGGCGGCTCGTCCGTACCACCTCGATCCGGCGTCGGTCCTGGTAGCACACCTGCTTCCACCGGGAGAAAACGTGCTCGATCTCTGCGCTGCCCCCGGCGGCAAGGCACTGGTCCTGCTGCGCCGCTTCGGTATCGGGGGCGGGAGTAAGAGCGGCAACGGGAACCCGCAGGACGCGCCTGCAGGAGCTGTCGGTACGGGCCCGGCGGGGTCGGCCGCGGTGGGGATGGTTTCGTCCCTGAGGTCCGTCACCTTTACCGCCAACGAGCGTTCCCGGAGCCGTCGGGCGCGGCTTCACCGTGTACTGCAGGACCACCTCCCGCCGGAGGTCGCCGACGCCGTCACCGTCACCGGACACGACGCGTCCCGCTGGGGTCTGCACGAGCCGGACCGGTACGACGCGATCCTTGCGGACGTACCCTGCTCTTCGGAACGTCACGTGCTGGCGGTACCCGGCGAGATCTCCCGGTGGAGTCGCAACCGGGTCCGCCGACTCGCGGTGCAGCAGTTCGCGATCCTGGCGGCGGCGATCGACAGCCTGCGCCCCGGGGGACACGTACTCTACGCGACGTGCGCGCTCACCCCGGAGGAAAACGACGCGGTCCTGGCGCGCTCCCTGGAGCGGCGCGGTCGGCGGGTACGGTCGGTAACGCTTTCACCGGAAGACCTGGACCTTCCGGAGTTACCAGACGATCCCGCCTTCACGGCGATCCGGGAGGGCGCGGAGAGTACGGACTTTGGTCTTCAAATCCTGCCGGACCGGTGCGGCGGGGCGGGCCCGCTTTACGCGGCGCTTTTGCGTCGGACCTGAGGTGTTTATTACCCTGTTGACCCAAGCGAGATAGCTCCCGGCGCAGTAACTACTTATAGGACCCGATACCGGTTTTCAGCGGAAATCGCCCGCCGATCACCCCGCCGGGTCCCGTAATTACGGTCCCCAGGAGGTATTCCATGCCGGTTCCCGAGTTCTGTTCCAATCCGAACTGTCCAAACCACACCGACCCACCCCCCCACTGGCGCGCCCGATTCGGATCGTACCCCACCAAGGCGCACGGTACCGTCCGCCGCTACCGCTGCAGGATCTGTCACACCACCGTGAGCGACCAGACCGAGTCGATCTACTACTTCGCCAAGCGACGAGTTCCCCTGCGCGCTGCCACCGCCTGCCTCAACTCAGGCAGCTCCCTGCGCGAAATAGCCCGGCGCTACCGCGTCTCCTCCGCGGCCGTTCGAAACGCGGTCCTCCGCCTCGGCCGCCAGGCGATGGCCGCCCAGATCATCATGCTCGCGCACATGGATCCCCGGACCGACCTGGTCTTCGATGGTCTGCGTTCGTTTGTCACCTCTCAAGACTATCCCTGCGATATCACCACCGTGGTGGACGCGCACAGCGAGGTGATCCTCACCATGGCCCATTCGATCTTCATCCGGGGCGGTACGATGACGGTGAAGCAGAAACGACGGCTGTGGCGGAAGCTTCTGGTGTGGCGACCGGAGAGGGGTTCGATGAGGCGGGATATCCAACTGCTGGTGAAAGAGTTATGGGATTACCTGCGACCCCGGCCTGAGGGTGGTTCGATCATCGACACCGACGAACACCGGATGTATCCGGGGGCGATTAGAGAGTATGCGGCGGGGCGTCACTATCTGAGCGGGCAGCTGGTGCGGCACCGGCGGACACCGGGGCGGGCACCGCGGACGTTCGACAATCCGCTGTTTCCGGTGAACAACGTGGATCGGATGCTGCGGCACCGGGTGAAGGAGCATACCCGGGAGACGATCGCGTTCGGTCGGCATGCGGTGGTGCAGATGCATCGGGCGTGGATCTTTGCGTGGGACTTCAACATGCGGCGGGAGTATCGGGTGAAGCGACCGGAAGCGGGGGTGCATGCCGAGCAGGGGGTGATCGAGAGTAGCTTGATCCGCAGGATTACCCGGGAGTTCTTCCGGCGGAGGTTGTCTGTGCGGAGGCTTGCTGTGCCGGCGACGATCGGTCGGGTCTGGGAGGGACGGCTTGCGACGCCGCCGGTTCGGTGGAGGAAGGGTCAGAGGGGGACGGCGGTGCGGGTTCCGGGGTTCGCCCGGAGAGACCTGGCGGAGGGGATCATGCAGCCCGAGGAGGCGGGACTGGGGATGGTGAAACGGTCATCTGCAGCGGTGGCGTGAGGAGGGGATAGCCCTGCTGATTTCAGACCGGATACGTCGGAAATCAACAGGGTGGTTAATACCTCAGACCGGCCCCTGTTCCCCAAACCCTAATCCTGGAGGAAGTTCCTGACGTGAAACGTACCGGATACATCGACGATCGGGTCCCCCCCGTCTTCTTTGTAGAACGAGTACTCACCCGCAAGTATCTCGTCAAAACGCACGACGGTTACCGTGCCGCTACCGGCAGGAATATTATTGTAACCATAGATCGGCTCGATTACGGGGCGACTCCAGATACCCATTCGCATCTGGCCTTCCTCGGAACCGACCTCGTACGTACCGGTCCCGGTGATCTTTTCGAGCTCCCGAAACTCGATACCCGTATCGTGTGAGGCTTCGAGAACGCGCAGGCTGCTGAACTCTTCTTCATCGGCGGGAAAAAACGTCACGTCCGCCCTCGTGGTGGAGAAATCAAACTCGGTATCGTACAGGGAACCGGCGAAGGTAAGGTCCGGCTGATTCGCCGGATCGACCGGGTTGTCAAACTCCGGCGGCTCGAGGAGACATCCTGAAAGCAGAAAAAACAACGGTACCAACGCCAGGCAGACCAATTTCCTTGCTGCATTTACTGGATGCACGGGTAGCAGTCTAATACGAGCCCCCGCTCCGCTCAACCAAGAAGTTTGGTCATGAATTAAGGAGATCTCGCCCGGCAGTGGTGATTTCTTCCACCTCCCCCTACCCATGGGTGGAACGCTTCAGTACACTACGCAACCCGATGCAACACCTTCTGGAACAACTCAACCCACAGCAGAAAGAAGCGGTAATCACGATCGAGGGACCGCTGTTGATAATCGCCGGCGCGGGCAGCGGCAAAACCGGCGTCATAACGACCCGCATCGCCTGGATGCTCGAACAGGGAATCGATCCGGAATCGATTTTGGCGATGACGTTCACAAACAAGGCCGCCGGGGAGATGCAGGAGCGGGTCCGGGAGCTCCTGGAAAACGGAGCGGCCGGGGGGTCAGGCGCGACCGGGAGCTCGCGCGCGGCCGCCAAGGCAGCCGCAAAAACCGCCTCGGCCCTCACGATCAGCACCTTTCACGCGTTCGGGTTGAGCGTGCTGCGCCGGTACGGCAGGCTCCTGGGATACCGTCCCAACTTCACGGTCTACGACACGGGCGACCAGATCGCGTTGCTGAAGGAAGCGGCCCGGGAACTTCGGATCGACCCGGACAACCTGGAGATTTTCAACCTGCTGCAGCTCTTTTCCGGTATCAAGACCGAACGGATCAACTGGAACGACGAACGCTGGTACGAGATGTCCGCCGACCTGGCCGGGGGTAACGGCTCCGGCGGCGTTTCCACGTTCCAGGAACTGTATCGCAGCTTCCAGGAGCATCTGGTAACGTTCAACGCGGTAGACTTTGACGACCTGATCATGAAGCCGCTTACGCTGATGCGGGAGCACCCCAACGTGCGGGGACACTACGCGGACCGGTTCAGATACATCCTGGTGGACGAGTTTCAGGACACGAGCACCGCCCAGTACAACCTGCTGTACCAGCTCGGACACGAGTGGAAGAACGTCTGCGTCGTAGGCGACGACGACCAGTCGATCTACAGCTGGCGGGGCGCCGATTATTCCAACCTCCTCCGGTTTGAAAAGGACTTTCCCCGGTTCCGTGAGATCAAGCTGGAACGCAACTATCGTTCGACCGGGGGGATCCTCTCGGCGGCAAACGCGGTGATCGCAAACAACACCAACCGCAAGGAAAAGGCGCTCTGGACGCAGATAGACGGCGGCAGCCCGATCGAACTCTCCTTTCCCGATGACGACCTGGAGGAAGCAAATTTCATCACGGAAAAGATCAAGCTCATGGCGTACCAGGACAACCGGCGGTACGACGCGTTCGGAATCCTGATCCGCACCAACGGCCAGGCGCGCGTGATCGAGGAGGCGCTCCTGGAGGCGGATATCCCCTACCACATGTCCGGCGGGCAGAGCTTCTTCCAGCGCAAGGAGATCAAGGACGTAGCGGGGTACCTTCGGGTGATCCTCAACCCCGACGACGACGTGAACCTTCTGCGCACGATCAACACGCCCCGGCGCGGGATCGGACGGCGCACGGTGGAACAGCTCCACCAGGTGGCCGACGCGCGACGGATCTCGCTTTATTCCGCGATCAGCCTGGTCCTGCACGGTGAAGCCGGGGAGATCGAACACGGGATCGGCAAGACCGCACTCGGATCCCTGGGCGAATACGTGGAGCTGATCGAGGAGTATCAGAAGCGGTTTGGAGAGAGCAAACACATCGCCGCCACCACGGAACGCCTGGTGACGGACATCAACTACTGGGGCTACCTGGTGCAGGAGTTTCAGAAGAGCGACCGCGCCGCCAAAGCCAAGTGGAAGAACATCGGGTTCTTTATCAAGTCGATCGACCGATACGAGACCAACCCGGACGTGCTGGAACCAACCCTGCAGGGGTACCTCAACCGGATCAGTCTGCAGACCCGGGACGAACTCTCCACAGAGGAAGCGGCGGGAAAGGTGAACCTCATGACGATCCACGCCGCCAAGGGACTGGAGTTTGACGTGGTGTTTCTCACCGGTGTCGAGGACGGGATCGTACCGCACCAGCGGGCGGTGGAAGAGAGCTGCAATCCCGAGGAGGAGCGGCGCCTCTTCTACGTGGCGATCACCCGCGCACGGGAGCAGTTGTACATGACAAGTTGCCGCCGCCGGCACGTCCAGAACGATATCATCGAGGCGGTCCCCTCGCCGTTCCTCGAAGAGATTCCCCCGGAGTACCTGGTCAAGACCGACGGCGATCCCGCGGCGGGCCTGGAAATGCCGGAAGACCCCTTTGCGATGCTGAAGGCGCAGTTTGCCGATTAACGAAAAAAAGCAGAACGTACCGCACTCAGTGAGCGCGACGTCTCAGCCGTCGATCTGCCAGTCTACCACGCGGAGTCCCGGTACTCGACGGAACTCCCGGGTGTTGTTGGTTACAAGCGTACGGTCGTGAGCACGCGCGATGGAAGCGATCTTCAGGTCGTTCGGTCCGATCGGCGTGCCCCGAAGAAGCAGATCCGCCTGGATAACTCCATAGTGCTCCGCCGCGGAGTCGTCAACAGGCAGACTTTCCAGGGGCGCAAAGAATTGCTGCAGGCGGTCCAGGTTATACTCTACTCGACGACTCCGCCTCGCTCCGGTGTAGAGTTCAGCCTTGACCACGCTGCACACTGCTATCAAGGAAGGGCCCAGTTCCAGAAAACGGGATCTGATACGTGGATCGTCCTCGTTCAATATCCGGATGCAGACGTTGGTATCGAGCAAAAACATCAGTACAGGTGCTCCCGGTCCTCCGTCGTTCCCTGCGGTGGTCGCTCGATCGGCTCCTCGTGCATGCAACCGAATACCGTATCAAAATACCCCTGTGGCCACGCATCGACAGGTCCTACGTCCTGCTCCACCAGGCGCGCCAGGTACCGGGAGACGGGGATACGCGCTTCCTCCGCCCGTTTCCGAAGTTTCTCTTCTACTGCTTTGGGAACGTAACAGTGCAACTGCCCCATACACATACTCCACATATATTTGCTATATGTGCATATGATACACTGCTCGGATCGAATCGTCAATGTGAAGTGTTACGGGACGAGTTTTCAGAAAAAAATGAAAGCACAGTTTGCCGATTGCGTTAAGGCCGCGTATCTTCTGCGGATGCAACAGCCGACCCAGCACGCCCGCGCAAATACTTCAGGGCTTTCCGGGACAGCCGCGCTTCCCGGGATCGTGGACTCGCTGCGGTCCACCGTCGATCGCGGTGAGACGCTGCCGGGGGAAAAGCGGAAAGCCCACCTGAAGGCACTCTACAAAGGAATTCAGAAGCACGAACGCGCACTGTTGGACGCGTTGAAGACGGACCTGAACAAATGCGAGACCGAGGCGTTCTCCAACGAGGTGGGGATCGTCTACGCGGAGATCTCCTTCATCCTGAAGAGGCTCAAGCGTTGGATGCGGCCGCGCCGGATCGTACCGGACCTTCACCTGCTGCCGGGCAAGGCCCGCGTCGTGCGCGATCCCTACGGGGTGAGCCTCATTATCGCCCCCTGGAACTACCCGGTACAGCTGCTTCTGAGTCCCCTGGTGGGGGCGCTCGCCGGGGGAAACACGGTGATCCTGAAACCATCGGAGGTGGCTCCGGCGAGCGCCGCCGCGCTCACTCGGATGGTGGAGGATTCTCTCGATCCGTCGGTGGTGCGGGTGGTTAACGGCGGCCCGGAGACAAGCACCGCCCTCCTGGACCTGCCGGTGGACCATATTTTTTTCACCGGGAGCGTACCGGTGGGAAAGATCGTAATGGAAGCCGCCTCCCGGCGCCTGACACCGCTCACGCTGGAGCTCGGAGGAAAGAGTCCTGCCGTCGTAGCGGCCGACGCGGATCTGGAGGTCGCCGCCCGGCGCATCGCCTGGGGAAAGTTCAACAACGCCGGTCAAACCTGCGTCGCACCGGACTACGTTCTCGTTCATGAGTCGGTCTTCGCCGAGCTGGTGATGTATCTGAAACAAGCGCTGGAACTGTTTTACGGAGACCGTCCGCAGGACAACGAGAACTACGGGCGGATCATCAACGATCGCCACTGGGACCGGCTGGCCGCTCTAGCGGGGCCCACCGACCGGACCTCCGCGCCGCTACTGTACGGGGGCGGGATGGATCGCGATGACCGCTACATCGCGCCCACGCTCCATGGACCGGTGGAGGACGGGGACCCGCTCATGCAGGACGAGATCTTTGGCCCGCTATTACCGATCCAGACGTACCGTGAAACCGACGAGGCGATCCGACGTCTCCGGGCACGACCCAAACCGCTGGCGCAGTACGTGTTCACCCGGGATCGAACCACGGCGTACCGATTCACCCGGGAAGTACCGTTCGGCGGCGGTGCGATAAACACGACGATCCTGCACGTGGCGTCAAGCCGGCTGCCCTTCGGCGGCGTCGGTCCGAGCGGAATGGGATCGTATCACGGACGCCACTCCTTTGAAGCGTTCACCCA
>SLRR01000239.1 GCA_007130865.1 Spirochaeta sp.
ATGTCACTCTCACGCGGTAACGGAGCATCACCAGTCCTCCACGTCGGGATCCGCCAGCATCTGCTGGTTGGCGCGCCATCGCTGATCCTCCCGGCGACGCATGTAGTCCAGCATCCGACTGCCGCCGGTACTCTCCGGCGGAGATACTGCTCCGGTGGGGGCTTCCGCGGAATCCTCCGAAGGCAGATCGCCGGTGAGATCCGTTTCCGCGCTGAGTCGCTCCAGGGTGAGTTCAAAATTGCGCTTGGCGTCGACACTGGCAGGCTCGACTTCCAGAGCAGTTCTAAACTGGTTGCGCGCCTCGCGGTACCGGCCCTGTTCTAAAAAATAGACTCCCCGGTTGAAACTGGCGTTGTAAATCAGCGGCGCGGCGTCGGTGTCGCGGGCAAAGTCCCACCGCTCCAGGGCCGCATTGGACTCACCGAGGAAGTGGTAGACGTTACCCAGGTTGTACGCGAGCCACCGTTCAAAGTGTCCGCCGTCCCGGGCGCGCAGGTAATCGACGATCGCCGGCTGATATTCTCCACGGCTCGTATTGTAGTTCGCCCGTATCGTAAGAAGGTGCGGCCTGTACACGTTACATCCCGCCAACGGGAGAACAAGTCCGCCGAGAACCAGCGTCATCGCTATCGTTCCAAGCTTCTTCATATCAGTCCTCTCCACCGTAAACTCTGCACCAGTACGATCAGCGTGAGTAATAGTAACGCTACCAGCACAAAGAGGTGGTACCGGTCCACCGTGACCTGTCGGAATAACACCGCCGCCCCGAGGCCACCCACTTGTTCCAGGTCGGCGGCGATGCGCGGCACGATGTTACTCTCTGTAAGATAATACAACGCTCCACCGGATATATCGGCGATCCGCCGCATGCGTGACTCCTCGACGCGGACGATTACCGGTTCGCCGGTGCTGTCCCGGAGAACACCCCCGTCGGCGGTGGGGATCGTCCCGCCGGCAGGGGTCCCCGCAACGACCGCTAATACAGGTATCGCCGCGTCCCGGACCTGCTCGAGCACACCTGTACTTATTCCCTCGTCATGCCCACCGTCACTGAAGAGTACGATCGCCCGGTGACGGGGAGTACCCTGAGGAAACGCGCCGATAGCCTTGAGGAGCGCACCGGAAAGGTCTGTCCCGGGAGCGGTGACCAGTGCCGGGGAGAGATTGCTTACAGCCAGCTCGAACGCCGCCGGATCGTCGGTCATCGGTACAAGGACCGATGATCCACCTTTGAACACCACCACGGAATGGTGCATCCCGGGAAACCGCGACGCCACCGCGCGGATCACTTCCCGCGTCCGCTGAAGCCTGGAAGGTGAAACGTCGTCAACGAGCATACTGTTGGACACGTCCACGAGAAACACAACTTCAAGACCACGCCGCTCGTCCTCGACCGACACCTCTCCCCATTGCGGACCGGCTACCGCCACGACGAGGGCGGACACGGCGACGCTGAAAAAAACGGTCACTACGAAGTGCTTGATCGTGAGGATGTTGAGAAGGTCCTCGCGTATGTACGTTCCGACGAGAAAGCCAAGCGTGTGCCGCGCGCGTACCAGGGCGATCACCAGTACACCCGCGAGAACGGGTACGCCAAGCAACCACCACAGATAGTCCGGATGCAGAAACGTCATGGTGCAACTCCAACCAGGAGACGACGGACAAGAGCGTCCACCACGAGGAGCACGAGAGCGATGATCAGGAAGATCTGGTGCTGCGGGCGACGGTGAACCTGTACGCGCACCCGGCGTTCCGTGGTCTCCGCGGTACTGATCGCATTGAATACCGCCTCGAGAGTCCCGCCGCCGCCGGCGTGAAAAAAGCGCCCCCCCGTGAGATCCGCGATTCGCCGCAACGCCTCCGGGTCGTACCCTTCCCGCAGCGTACCCCGGTACGTACGGCCGTCTTCGGGGTTCACGAACTCGATCTCCGCCTCGCCCTCCGTTCCGATCCCAATCGTGTGGATACGGATTCCCATTCCGCCGGCGACTTCCGCCGCCGCTTCCGGGGAGATCTCTCCGGCGTTGTTCACGCCGTCGGTGAGCAGGATAATGATCTTTTCCTGAGCGTCCGTTCCCTGTAGATGGAGCGACGCCAGGGCGAGAGCCATTCCGATCGCCGTACCGTCGCCGAACTGCATCAGGTAGAGATTATCCAACGATTCGATGACCTGGTTATGGTTCAACGTAGGTGGGACGCGAAGCGCCGCCTCTCGGGAAAATCCCACCAGACCGATATGATCATACTCGCGTTGCTCCACAAATCGGCGAACCACCCCGCGAGCAGCTTCCATCCGGTTCACCGGCTGGACGTCGCGGGCGCCCATCGTAGGGGATACATCAAAGACGATCATGATATCGATTCCGCGGGTCAGAAACACCCGTTCCCGTACCGTGCGGGTAGGTCCCGCCGCCGCCACGATCAGAAGTACGAAACCGGCCCAGAACAGCAGGTGACTGAGACGCAGCAGAACTACGCGAACGGTAACAGGACTGCGAAAACCCGCGCCCTGCGGGAAGGTAAAAGGAAACGCTATCCTTCCTCCCCGGCTCCGACGGTGGTGCCGCAGATAAACGAGGTACGGCACGAGAAGCAGTATCAGCAGGTAAGCCGGTCGTTCAAGAACCCACATGGGTCGTCTCCCTGTGTTTGTTCTTTCGCGCTCGATATACCGTTTGCGCAAGATCCCGCAGCTCCTCCAGGTGCCGAGTCCTGTCGTCCAGGGTTACCGTCTGCTGGGCGAATTTGACGAGATCTCCGAACCGGAAGATCTCCACCAGAACGTGGCGCACCTCCGGCGGCGCGCCGGCCTGTTGTAGCCGACCGTCCAGTTCTTCCGTCGTCGAGGCGAGAATGGACGCGCTGAAGTGCCGATCAAAAAACACCCGCGCCTCATCGAGCAGGCGGATATAATATCGTTTCCCGTCGAGCTGGTGCATCTCACTCTGCAGAACACGGAGGTTCTTCGTGAGTCTCCGGTAAGGCCGGTTTTCCTGCCAGCGTCGTGCCAGGTACGCGGTCCACCGGCGTATCCACCGACCCGTACCGAACACGAGTACGGGGATGAGCACCACCGTAAATACGACGGCAGCGATCAACAGTCGCGTTCCCGGAAGAAGCAGCTGTTCACGGACCGGTGCCGGATCGAGGTCGTCAAGGGTTACCATGCTGTTTACCAGGACGTTCACCCCGGTGAGCTCCATCGAGCCGAGTCCGATCACCGGTAGTTGTCGAGTTCCGACAAAAAACGGTTGAAAGACGATCCTCGCCTCAAACCCGTCGGCGCGCTGAACTATCGTAACAGAATGAACGGTAATCCACTCCGTGGAAGGCAGGGGGTCAGGCACGGTGAGCGTCAGCGTTTCCGGGGTGCGCACGACTACCCGGGCTTCCACCATGTCCCCGACGTAGAACGTCTGAGGTAGAAACACTACCTGCGAGATCGCTTGAGCGTGCAGGGCCGTACCCGGTACGAGGTAGAGCAACAGTACGGTCAGCAGGGTTGTGACGGACAGGGCGATACTCTTCAACGTCGCACGCTCCTCCGTCGGAAGTACGTGATCAGGCGCTCCGCTACGTTGTCCACCGTGCTGATCTCGATCGCAGAGATACCCCGGCGACTGCACTCCCGGAGCCACTGTTGCTGCTGCTGCCGCCAGAATTGATCAAAGCTGAACCGAAATCGCCGGGACCGACCATTGATGAACAGCGTGTGTCCCGACTCCGGATCCCCGGCGGCAACAAGAGGAAAGTCCGGCAAGTTACGCATCACCGGGTCATGCAGGCGGATCGCGATCACATCGTGGCGTTTTGCCGCAAGAGCGAGTTCTCGCTGGTAATCCATAGTCAGAAAATCCGAGATGATAACAAGAATTCCCCGGCGTTTCAGCGATTCCGTTACCACCCGCAACACCTTTCCCAGGTTGGATCCCTCGTACTGAGGCTCGTGGGAGATAATCTCCTGCAACAGACGGAGCGCGTGGTTTCGACCCTTGGCGGGGTTGACCCAGGTCTCAATGTCTCCGGTAAAGAGCGTACCTCCGACCTTATCGTTGTTCTGCACCGCCGCCAGAGTGAGCAGCGTCGATGCGATGAGCGCGGCTTCCCGCATCGACCGGGTGGCTGAACCGTAGTTGAGAGAGCCCGATATATCGACGACCAGGAAGAGCGTCATCTCCCGCTCCTCCCGGAACGTCTTGGTATAGACCTGCCCGAATCGGGAGCTCACGTTCCAGTCGATCAGCCGGGTGTCGTCGCCTTCAACGTACTCCCGTACTTCGTCAAACTCGATCCCCGTTCCCTTGAACACGGACCGGTAGTTGCCGGCGAGCAGGCTCTCCACCAGTCGTTGCGCGACGATCTGCAGTTGTCGTAGTCGGGCTCCACTGGGGAGGAACTCCAGCGGGTTGAAACGCTTACCGGCCATGAACTCTTACGGGACGGGTACCGTGGACAACAGCATCTCCACCACGTCGTCGCTGGAGAGATCCTCCGCGTCCGCCTCGTAGGAGAGAATCAACCGGTGTCGCAGGACCGCCGGGGCTACCGCTTTCACGTCCTCGGGAATAACGTAGCGCCGTCCTTCCATTACCGCCCGGACCTTGGCGCAGCGGTACATGTAGATAGTCGCCCGCGGCGACGCCCCGTATTCGATGTACCGGAGAGCCCCGATTCCGCGATGTTCCTCGGTGTCACGGGTTGCTGTTACCAGGTGGACGATGTAGTCGGAGATCCGGTCATCCAGAGTCACCGCGGCTATTACCGTGCGCAGTTTGGTGATATCCCCCTGAAAGAGAGTCCTCTGCAACTCGATATCGCGCGGCACGCCTACTCTATGAAGAATACGCCGTTCTTCATCCCGGGTGGGGTAATCCACATGCAGTTTCAGCATGAACCGATCCAGCTGCGCTTCCGGGAGCGGGTACGTACCCTCCTGCTCGATCGGGTTCTGTGTGGCCAGAACAAAAAACGGCTCCTCCAGGGTATAACTGGTATCACCGATCGTCACCTGATGCTCCTCCATCGCCTCCAGAAGCGCGCTCTGCACTTTGGCGGGAGCCCGGTTGATCTCGTCCGCGAGGATGATATTGGCAAAGATCGGACCCTTCCGGGGTACGAACTCTCCCGTCTGCTGGCGGTACACCATCGTACCGATCAAGTCCGCCGGGAGCAGATCCGGCGTGAACTGTATACGCCGAAAACTTGCATCCAGCACTTCCGCCAGGGACTTCACTGTCAGTGTTTTGGCAAGCCCCGGAACGCCCTCGAGCAGGACATGTCCCCCCGCGAGCATTCCCATAAGGAGTCCGTCGATCATGGGCTGCTGCCCTACGATCCGACGCTTCAGCTCCTCCCTCACGTTACCGATCAGCTCCCGCGCTCGCTCAACCTGTGCGTCCATGCGCTGCTGTTGTCCGTCCTGTTTTACCTCTTCTGTTTGCGGCATCCTTAATATTCTCCCGGGAATAGTTGTATCAGGTCCGGTAATCCGCGTTGACCCGGATATACTCGTGGCTCAGGTCGCTGCCGAGCACGCGTACATCCTCGCGAGCATCGCCGCGAAAGTCAATGACGATCGGCACTGTCCCGCGGTCCTGTGGGTATCCGACGAGAACCGGATCCATCGCCGCGCCGGCAAATACGCCGGCCAGCAATCGTTCGCTTTCCTGGTTGAGACGAAAACCTCCGTCCCGGTATACCTCGTGATCTCCAAAGGAAATCGTCATCCGTGACTGGTCCAAGGTCCCATCGGGATCGAGGCGTGATAAACCGTCACCCAGGGCGCCAACAACCCGACCTACGTTCGGGTCATTTCCGTGGATCGCGGTTTTCACCAGGGGCGAATCAACCACGTGACGTCCGAGCTTTTGTGCCAGATCGCGGTCGGGGCACCCCCGTATCGTTACCTCCACGACGTGGGCAGTGCCCTCACCGTTTCGCACGATCTCGAGCGCCAGCGAATCCGCAACGGGCTGCCAGAGCTCTTCCAGTTCGGTCTCGTTCAGTTCCACGCCGGACAACCCACCGGACATGGCCACCACCATATCGCTCGTGCTCTGATCACCATCCACGGATATCGCGTTGAAACTTCGGTCCACCACCCGCCGGAGAACTCGATCGAGACGCTCCGGGGAAACCACTGCGTCGGTGACAAAAAACACCAGCATCGTGGCAAGATTCGGCTCCACCATGCCCGCGCCCTTGGCGATCCCCAGCATTACCGGTCCCGAATGTGACTTCCCGTTGGACCAGGCCACCTTTGGATATCTGTCCGTAGTCATGATCGCCTGCGCGAACTCCCGGGGCGAACAGACCGAATCGGGAAGATCCGGTACGACCCGACAGATCTCGTCCGCGGGAAGATGCCAACCGATAATTCCGGTAGAGACGGAAAGCACCTGGTGTTCCTGCAGAACAAACGCGTCGGCGGCACTCGCCGCGACACGACGGGCGTCGTCCAGCCCGGAGGAGACCGCCACGTTGGCGATCTTGTTGTTGACCAGAATTCCCCGGAGATGCCCCGTGGCGATCCGCTCACGGGCAAGGGTCACCGGCGCTCCGGGAAACCGGTTGGTAGTCGCCACGAGAGCCGCCGGCGTCTCCACGGATTCACTCCGGATGAAACCGAGATTCATCCGGAAAGGTTCCTCCAGAGAACGCTCCCGGGCGGTAAACGTCAGGGAGGACCGATGAAACGAAAACCCCTGTGGCACCACAACGTGGGTATCCAGGTATTCCAAGTATTCCTGTTCGTTATAAAAGTTCAAAATCCCACGCTCGCTTTCCTGCAAACCATACCCGCCGTACCCGGGTTGTGCAAGAACCTTTCCGGACCCTACAGTACCGGCATGATACCGGGAGAGATAATTTCACGCAGGTACCAGACACTCTCGACGGCACTGATCCCGGTGGGCGATGCCGTTCTGCGAGAGGTCGAGCAGATCTCCTGCGTATACGACCCGTTGCAGTACGCCCGTCGGCCCTGGGAGGCGTACCTCCACCGTTTCTGTCGGGGTCCACGAAAGGTACTCTTCCTGGGCATGAACCCCGGCCCCTGGGGGATGGCCCAGACCGGCGTGCCCTTCGGCGAGGTGGACGCCGTGCGGGACTGGATGGGCCTGGAAGCACCGGTGGAACAGCCGAAGTATCCTCACCCTGCTCGACCAGTTCAAGGCTTCAACTGCTCCCGGAGCGAGGTCAGCGGACGACGCCTGTGGGGTTTGATGCGCCACCGGTTCGGCGACGCCGCGACGTTCTTCCGGGATCACACCGTACTCAACTACTGTCCACTTGTATTCATGGGAGAGAGCGGGCGTAATATCACCCCGGACAAGCTACCGGTGAGGCTGCGTAAACCACTGGAGGACGCCTGTACGGCGGCGCTGGCCGATGCGATTACGGCGCTGCGACCACAACACCTGGTCGGAATCGGGCGTTTTGCGCAGGAACGCCTCGAGCACGCCCGGGCAGCAGCATCCAAAATCGAGACAGAGTCGCCGGTACGCATCCTCCATCCCAGCCCGGCCTCACCCGCAGCCAATCGGGGGTGGGCGGAGACAGTTACACGCCAACTCGAGGAGGCGGGGATCTGGTAGGTGATCCGTTCATGCTTCCGACCGTGCCAGCGTCAGCAGTAAAGGCATGTGGTCCGACACACCACGCGGATCGTCCTCCCAGCTCAGCGGGCGACCCTGCGAGTCACACCCGTCGGGGACGCACGGTACGGCAAACGAACGGAACTCCAGCCCTCCCGACTCAAACAGCACCGGCGAGATATACATCGCGTCGATGCGCTCCCAGCTGTGAATAAAAAAGAACGACCCCGGAGCGTCCGAGGAATCCCACAGGTTCACCAGCACCGGACCGTCTGACCACTTCTCGTGGCGGCGAGCCTCCACCTCGTCGGGGGCCAACAGGAGATAATCGGGGTACCGGAACCAATCCTCCGTCACCCACCAGGGAGGATCATCCTCCGCGTGGAGACGCTCCCGGAAGCCCGCTACCTCCTCCGCCGGCATGAGAGCGGTTGGATAGGACCTCCCGGTCAGCTCGAACTCCCGGGGCCGCTCGTTGAAATCACCGGTGACCACAATCGGAACACTCCGGTGGGTTTCTCGAAGTATTTGCAACCGGGTCGCCAGGAGCGCCGCCGAGGCACGACGCAGGGGCTCCGTCGCGGGAGCGCCACCACGCTTGCTCTTCCAGTGATTGGCAAATACCACGATCGGTTCACCGTCGATGTCAAGATGTACTTCCAGCACCGGCCGAAGCGGGGGGAACTCTCCGGAGCGTGCCAGGTGGGTCAGCACCTCGGTTACAGGATACCGCGAGGCCAGACCGATTCCGATCGCTGCACCGGGACCTTTTGTAAACGCGCGATACGGAGCGTGGATGTCAACGATGTAGTCGTCCACGAGTGCGTTCAGGACGTGCTCGTTCTCGATCTCCACGAACACCATCACATCCGGTTTCGGACGCAGAGAGTGGACCGCCTCGGCGACTCTCCGCTTGCGGGCCTGGTAATCCCGTTCCGTCCAGCCGCCGTCAACGGTGAATTCCGGATACTCCGTACCCTGATCGACCGCATCGAAGAGATTTTCCACGTTCCAGGCGAGGATTGTCACTTCCTCGTCGTCCGGTAGGATCACGGTACAGCCCGCGCCCGTGGATACCAGGACCGCGGATACCGTGATCACCGATACCACGAGCGTCGAGACCAGTACCCGTTGTACCTGGTCGACCCCACCGTGGCGGATCACCAATCTTATTTGCTCGTTCATACCCTAGACTAGGAGCTGACCGGCGACCGCGCTTCAGCGAGGTGTTGTATTTACTTTTTTTTCGCTTTCAGATCGGACCGGCGGGTCACGATTCGGTGTACCAGTCCGTAATCGACCGCTTCCTGGGCGCTCATCCAATAGTCCCGGTCGGTATCCTTTTCCACCTGCGCGAGGTCTTTGCCGGTTTCCCGCGAGATAAGTTCGTTTATCCGGGTGCGCATCTTCTCGATCTCCCGGGCGTGGATCTCTATGTCCGTGGCGACTCCCCGGATACCCGAGAGCGGCTGGTGAATAAGGTAGTGAGAGTTGGGAAACGCCACACGTTTTTCCTTCTCCGCCGCCAGGAGAATCAATGCGCCCGCGCTTGCCACCAGGCCAACCCCGACAGTCCAGATCTCGGGCTGGATGAATCGGATCGTATCGAAGATACCGTATCCCGCATCGGCGTCGCCGCCGGGAGAATCGATGAATACCCGGATCGGGTCGTCGCCCTCCTGCTCCAGGATCAAGAGCTGCCGGATCACCCGCTCGGCGAGTTCCTTGTTGATCTCACCGGCGATAAGAATCGTCCGGGTCTTGAGCATCTTGTCCAGCAACGGCGGCTGATCCTTACCGTTTTCTTTACTCTCGTTCTCATTGCCGGACCGGATACCGGACCGGATATCTTGTAATTCTCTCATGTATAACTCCATGTTGTACGCCCAAGCGATTGTTCTTTGGCGCTGAATATACTATCAAGTTCCCTGAACATGCAAAGCATAACGGGAAGAAGCGGTTTTGTCGTGGTACTGGGACGACCGTCCACGGGAAAATCCAGTCTGATTAACGCGATCTGCGGCGAAAAGGTCTCCATCGTCTCACCGGTCCCGCAAACCACACGGAATACGATCCGCGGTATATACAACGACAAACGCGGTCAGATAGTCTTTCTCGACACCCCGGGACTGCACGATGCGGAGAGAAAGATCAACCGGCGCATGCGCGAGATCGTCCTGGAATCACTGTCCGACGCGGAAGCACTGCTCTATACGATCGATACCACACGATCCCCCGGGCCGGAGGAGCAATTTGTCGCAGGCATCGCCGCCGGTGCGTCGGTACCGCGGGTGGTGGTGCTTACCAAGTGCGATTCCCCCGAGAGTGACAAGGAACGGACAATCGCGTTTCTACACGAGCAGGGACTCCAGGCGGCACCTCGCGTCGAGACGGGAGGATTGCAGAATCCCAGTGCTCACCGTGCGCCACCGGCGATATCCGACGTTTCCCGGCTTCCGGACCTTCTCTTCCCGGTACTGCCGGAAAGCACCCCCTGGTACCCGGAGGACTACTATACCGATCAGGAACCGCGTTTTCGGGTCGCCGAGATCGTCCGTGAACAGGCTATCCTCCGGGCTCGGCAGGAACTTCCCCACGCGCTCTACGTAGAAGTGGCCGACCTGGAACAACGGGAGAAACACCTCTGGGCACGAGCGTTCATCCTGGTGGAACGCTCCTCCCAGCAGGGAATCCTCGTCGGAAAGAAGGGTGCTACCATTACCGCGATCCGGCGGGACGCGGAGCGTATCCTGGGCGAGCTGTTTCCGGTGCCGGTGCGTCTCTCGCTGCAGGTAAAGGTCCGTCCCCGGTGGCGCCGGGACGACACGCTCTTGCAGAATCTCATCAAATAGTACACGGGCGCCGGGGCACGCGGCCGCGCCGGAGTAATTACGCGCGCCAGGGCAAGCGCCGGCGCAGAGGTAAGCGCTCGATCTCAGTAACGCTCCAGAATCGCATCCACGCGGGATCGTCCCAGCGTCTTGAGAAACCCACCGAGCCGGGGACCCTGGTCCTTGTTCACCAGGATACGGTAGAGCGTTACGAAGAGCGCCTTTGGCTCCAGGTCGTTCGCACGGGCGATCGAATAGATCTCGTCCTGCACCTCTTTCTCACCAAGCTCGTCCAGGCGTTCCTGTGCGAGAGAGCGCAGCGCACGGACCGCGTTCGTTTCCGACGGCGAGAGTGACACGCGCTCGGTGGTGGAGGGATCCACCACGGAAAACCGAAAATCCTCCGGCGCAAAGGTGGTCACCCAGTTCCAGGCGCACTGCGCGCGGTGGCGAGCGCGTTCCTGGAGGTCACTGTCCAGTTCCGAGAAGCCCGGCATCGCTTCCAGCGCTTCCTCTACACCCCCGTCGTGGATCAGCAGCAGGTTACAGAGGTGCCGGAACGGAATCTGAGCGGGAAGACTCTCCGGTACGGAGCGCACCTGGGAGAGTTCGTAGATACGCCGTTCCTTCTCCGCACGTTTCTCACCCACCTGCTCCTGGCCGAAGTATATCCGTTCGCAGCGATCGTAGTCCTCGTAGATCTTGATCACGTCCAGGTCAAAGGAGATCGCGAACTCCGTATTCGGTCGCGTTCCCGCAAAAAGGTACCGCACGATTTCCGGCTGGTATACCTCGAGGACGTCCCGCAAGCTGATCACCTCGCCGGAGGAGCTGGACATCTTTCCGCCGCGCCCCTTGATGCTGATAAAATCGTACTGGAACGTCACCGGAGGTTTCTGGTCGTAGATCTCCTCGGCGATATGCCGGGCGGTATCAAAGCTACCACCTTCGCTGTGGTGATCCTTGCCGGCGGGCTCAAAGTCCACGTCCTCCACGCTCCAGCGCATAGGCCAGTCGATCCGCCAGGGAAGCTTGGCGTATCCGGTCGTCCGCAGATCAATCGTATCCTCCCGGCCCGTCTCATCGCAGCGGTACGTAAGGTTCCACTCACCGTCCCAGGAAACCACGCTGGTGGAATCCTTTCCGGTAAAACGGCTGAACACGCTTACCGGCCACCACTCGTCGGCCAGAGGCGTCGTGCGGAACCTGTTCAGGATCTCTCTGATCTGTTCGCGCTTCTCCAGGGCCCGACGAATACCTTCCGCGTAATGCGACGCCCGGTACCGGTCCGCCTGGTAGACGTATTCCGGTTCCACCCCGACCCGCGGCAACTGCCCTTCCAGCTCCACCTCGTTTGCCCGGGCAAAGCTGCTCTCCCTGCCATCGGGATCAGGAACCGCCGTTATGGGTTGTCGCAGGTATTTGTCCCACCCAGCCGGGTCGGCAACGTTTCCCGGAACCTTGCGAAAGACGTCATAATCGTCCCAGGAGTAGAGAAAACGCACCTCTTGATCGGCGTCACGCAAGGCCCTCACCACGAGCTCCACGGAGATGATTTCCCGAAAATTGCCCACGTGGATCGTCCCGGACGGCGTTATCCCGGAGGCGCAGGTATAGCGGGGCTTTTCGCCCTTCTCTCGTATGATTCTGGCGGCATTGACGTCCGCCCAATGGGTGCTGTTAGCCATAGGGACCCACTATACCGATCACCCGGTAAATTGACAACGGAATGGGACCGATACTACCGGATATGCAGAAGTGCGGTTTCAGAGCAGTGATTTCCATGGCGCTTGTATCGGGCATCCTCCTGGTGCCGACCGTATCGGCGGAGTCGGACTCTCCCGTGCCGGGGTTGCGTCCGGACTTTCTCGAACGCGCAGACAACAAAGCCGGCTATGGAACGGGCGATCGGAGCGAAGCGTCGGTCCTCGATGCTCATCCCACCGACCACTACCAGCTCGAAGGTGTTGCTTCCTGGTACGGCGGCAAGTTCCAGGGACGTCTCACCGCCAACGGTGAAGTATTCGACACTAATGAGCTCACCGCCGCCCACCGGGAACTCCCTTTCAACACGATCGTCCGGGTCACGAACACCACCAACGAACGCAGCGTCGTCGTAAGGATCAACGACCGAGGACCCTTCGTGGACAACCGCGTGATAGACCTCTCCCGGGCCGCAGCGGACATAATCGAACTAACCGGCGCGGGTATAGCTCCGGTAAAACTGGAGATCCTCCACTACGAGCCGGAGAGCGATCTGCGGACCCTTCAGGTCGGGTCGTTCTCCTCGGAAGCGAACGCCCGGGCCGTGGCGGACCGTCTGCGTGCGGCCGGGTTCTCACCGGAGATCGAGACCGTTTCCGGCGCGTCGGTGTTCCGCGTAGTACTCGTGGACATCAGGGAAGTAAATGTAGGGGACCAGAAAGCACGCCTTGCGGGGATCGGATTCACGAACGTGCTGGTACGTCGGCAATGAGCGACCCGCGCTCTGGTCGACCGGCCGGCCCATTCCAGGAGGCTTGACGCGAGATGCAAAAAAATGTCACTATCCCGTCTCAATATTGTAGGCAGGAACGCACCCCGAGCTTTTCACCCTGGACGTTCAACTGTGTGTTCCTGCCTCTTTTGGGCCCATAGCTCAGTTGGTTAGAGCAGCGGACTCATAATCCGCGGGTCTTCGGTTCAAGTCCGAATGGGCCCATAATTCCTATTTACTGCTGCCAAAATTGTTGACGAGTTCCCGATGCTCTCACCGTGCTCCCGCGAGGGCCTGCACGTACTGCATCCGTTCCAGCTCTTCAGGCTGGAACTTGCCGGCTTTGGCAAGCTGTCCCCGGGCGCTTTCCACATTCTTGTACCCGTGTTCGTCGAGCCACGCGTTCAACTCGTTCACCAGCGTTGTCACATGGGTCAGTTTTCGGGTGAACAGCACCGATGCAACCTGCACGATCTGCGCTCCCGCCACGATGGACTTCACTACGTCCAGACCGGAATGAACACCGGTGGAGATTGAGAAATCACATGAGACTTTGGGTGCAAGAATTCCTACCCAGCGCAGCGGCAGGTGCAGTTCCTGCGACGTGCTGTACTGGTAACCGGGGGCAGGAGAGAGCGTCTCCGGATCTATATCGAGCTGGTAGAACCTGTTGAAAAGCACGATACCGTTCACGCCCGCCGCCACGAGGTTCTGAACCACCCGGGGTAACGCAGTGAAGTACGGGCCGAGCTTGACAACCAGCGGCAGCTTCACCTGGGACCGGACATCCCGAACGATCTGGTAGAGGTGATTCTCGATCTGGTCCGCGGTTTCCTCGAAGGTGAGCGGCATGAGGGCGATATTAAGCTCCAATGCGTCTGCTCCCGCTTCTTCGATCTGGCGTGCGTAATCGACCCACCATCGACCGGAAATACAGTTAACACTGGCGATAATCGGAACGTCCGTGGCTTCCTTCGACTGCCGGATCAGGTCCAGGTAGCTCTTCGGTCCGTGAGTCTTCCCGAGCTCCCGGAGATAAAGCTCCGCCTCGTCGGGAAATGCTGATCCGGAAAATCCCTGGGAACCTCCGAGCTCCGTGTTGATCTGCTCCTCGAAAAGTGACTTCAGCACCACCGCGCCTGCGCCGGCTTCGACGACTTGCTTTACGCCGTTTATACGGTTGGTAATCTCGCAACTGGAAACGACGACGGGGTTGCGAAGGTTCAATCCGAGATAAGTGGTTTTAAGTTCTGCCATGGTGATGCTCCTTGCTCTCAATTCAAATCAAACGATTGTCGTCAAGATTACCGCACACACCGCGAGAGGGCAAGCGTCGATACCCGAACCAGCGCTCATATCCGTGGTTATTTTTTTGTTGTCATGATATATTCGCGCAACCCGATATGAACCTGCAACTGGAGCACCTCCGTGAGGGAGCACACTTCCTTCGACGACGAATCTTCCGCAGCGGCCACCGACGTTACAGGGGAACACCCAAGGAGATAATCCGCAAGACCCTGGAGGACAACTTCAACGGTCACCTCTTTGCGGCCGGCCAGGGCAATCACCGGATGTTCTATATTCGTGATATCGGACTCGCAGCGCCGGGAATCCTCTACATGGATATGCGGGAACAACTGGAACTTTGCATGGCTACCGCTTTGAACGTCTGGGAATACAATGGTCTGATCACCACAAGTATCAACGACCAGTATAAAGCGGTGGACGTATTCGAGTACGGCGCGGACTCCCTCTCGCTTACTCTCCGAACGCTCCGCCTGCTCGGATCCAACGATCTGATCCGGCGATACCAGCCGTTTCTGAACGAGTCGATCCGACACTACGCGGAAACAGTGTTCGACCCGGAGCAGTCCCTTGTGCGGGATGACCGGGCGTTCTCTACCACCAAGGACAACACGATCCGCCCGAGTCCTCTCTACGCCAACCTGAACATGCTGCTGCTTCAGCACGAGATCTGGCGACTTCGGGATATGGGGCATCAACTCGAAGATCCACTGAAAGAGTACGACACGATGGGAGCGGTGTTGAACCGTTTCTGGATGTACGAGAAAGGCTCGTTCCGTGACGCTCTGGGTCACGAGTATGTCGCGGCGGACCAGATTTTCGCACCGTTTCTCCGCGTTTTTCACGACGAACCGAAGATCGTGGAAATGCTCGACGCGATAATTGCGGAAGGCCTGGCCGATCCGCTGCCGCTCAAATACACGGAACAACCGAAGCCACGAACGGAGCATAAGCTGCTTTCCGTCATGGCCTCGAACTACCAGGGGAACACGATCTGGACGATGCTGGGCGTCGCGTTTCTCTGGGTGCTGCACGAACGGGACGATCCTCGTACCGAGGAGTATCTCCGTCGCTACGAGAGAATCCTGGAACGCGACCGGAACTGTATCGAGATCTACAACCCGGACCTCACGATGTATAACGCGCTTGCCTACACGTACGACGAGGGAATGAGCTGGTTTGCCCCGCTTTACCGCGTTCTGGACGAACGTGGCCGGTAGGACGCGG
>SLRR01000003.1 GCA_007130865.1 Spirochaeta sp.
AGGTAGAGGTTTTTCTCGTGCAGGTTATAAACGCCGCGAAAGTCCTGGCCGGAACTGATCGGCCACGTGAGGGGGCGGACGGCGATGTTCAGCGTATTCTCGAGCTCATCCATCAGTTCAAAAGGTGGTCGCCCTTCACGGTCCATCTTGTTCACGAAGATCATCACCGGGGTATCCCGCATGCGGCACACCTTCATGAGCTTCTCCGTCTGTTCCTCCACACCTTTTACGCTGTCTACTACCAGGATCACACTGTCCACCGCGGTGAGGGTACGGTAAGTGTCCTCGGAGAAGTCTTTATGACCCGGCGTATCCAGTATGTTGATCAGCTTGCCGCCGTACTCAAAGCTCATCACCGCCGTAGCGACGGAAATACCGCGCTGTTTCTCGATCTCCATGAAATCCGACGCGGCGGTCTTGGTGATCTTGTTGGATTTTACCGCGCCGGCGGTTCTGATCCCTCCTCCGAAGAGCAGAAGTTTTTCCGTAAGAGTCGTTTTACCCGCGTCGGGGTGGCTGATGATCGCAAAGGTGCGACGTCGTTCTATTTCCTTTGTGTGCAAACTCATAATCCGTACGTGTTGGTATGTGCGCGGCGTGCCCCGTCGACTAGATGCTCAGGATGAACCGGGCTGTATAGAAGTATATCAGAAGCCCGGAGATATCCACAATCGTAGTGAGCGCTGGGCTGGCGATCACGGCGGGGTCCTTGTTGAAGCGCGAAACTACAAGGGGCAGGAGCGCGCCGATCAGAGTCGCCGATACCACCTGAATACCGAGTGCCGTAGCGATTGCGAAAGCGATCTGTATCAGCATCACGTCCTCAGGGATCGTGGATCCTCCACCCATGAGCATCACCCGGCCAAAGGCGAGGATCGCGAGCAGAATACCGAGATAGATTCCAATGTTAACTTCTTTCAGGATCACCCGAAACGCGTCCCGGGGTTTGATCTCGCCCAGGGCAAGCGCCCGGATTACCAGAGTCGCCGACTGACTTCCGGTATTTCCGCCGGTATCCGCGAGCATGGGCATGAACGCCGCAAAGATTGCAAACTGCAGGAGAAAATCTTCAAAGTTCTGGACGATGAAGCCGGAAACCAGCCCCAGCACAGCCAGGCCCGCAACCCAGACCGCACGGTTACGAAAGTGCCCCCACGCGGAGGTTCGCATGTACGCGCCCGGCTCGTGGCGACCGGCGATCGCCATGAGTTTTTCCATATCCTCGGTCTGCTCCTGCGTGATGACGTCGATCGCGTCGTCGTGCGTGATAATCCCCACGAGGGCATCGTTCTGATCGATTACCGGCAGCGCCAGGAGATCGAACTTCTGGATCTTCCGCGCGGCTTTTTCCTGGTCTTCGTCGACGTGGGCGTAGACCATCTCTTCCTGCATGATATCCGAGATTTTGCGGCTTCGCGGCGCCAGGATCAGGTCTTTCAACGAAACAAACCCCATGAGCCTCCGGTGGTCGTCCACGACGTAGGCGTAGTAGATCGTCTCCTTATCCGGGGCGATAATCCGCAGGTGTTCCACTGCTTCCGTAGCGGTCAGATGGGACGGAATAGTGGCGTAGTCCGAGGTCATTACCGCCCCGGCAGTACCTTCGTCGTATGCCGTCAGACGCCGGATATCTTCCCGTTCCGCCTGAGCAAGGGCTGGAAGGATTGAGTCGGTCCGTTCTTCCGGAAGTTGCTTATACAGGTCCGCCCTGTCGTCGGGAGACATATGCGTAAAGAGGCTGATCAGCTCGTAACGGCTGAGTATCTCCACCAGGTCGGCCTGAATGTCCGATGGAAGGTGGCTGAACGTCTCTGCCTGGATCTCCGGTGTAGCGTGACGCAGGACAAACCAGATATCTTCGCGCGGGAGTTCCGCTACGTTGTCGGCGATTATAACCGGCTGGGTGTTGACGCAATACAGGCGCAGCGCGGTCTCGTCGCCCTGTTCCATCAGCGTCTCGAAATCAAGCTCTTCCAGTTGTTCGATCATCGGGCACCTCCATGTACAGGATCGGCTGCGGGGTTGAGACACAAACGCATCGGAGGTGGAGGCGACGGTCAGCGCGGAGTATTCTCCGCTGCGCCGTCTCCGGTCGTGCGTAAGCGTTCAGGACTATCTTCGCTATCGTTCACAATGGCTCCAGACGGCACGGAATGGACTGTTTGCCAACGGCAACGTCTCCTTAAACATACCGCAGAACTCAGGTGTTTGTCATCGGGAATAACGACGAAACCCGAGATCGGTTACCGTTATCTGTAGATTGTGTATCCCTTCCGGCACTACAATTGGAACATGGTCAACCAGCAGGCGTGTACGCTTCTGCTCGTGGAAGACGAGGCGATCATCGCCTTGGCAAAGACACGGTCGCTTCAACAGTTCGGGCACGAGGTCATCCACGTTTTCACCGGTGAAGAAGCGGTTACGCGCGTCCAGGAGAACCCCGGGATCGACCTGATACTGATGGATATAGACCTGGGCGAGGGAATCTCCGGACCGGAAGCTGCGGAACGGATCCTGGAGGAACGGGAGCTCCCGATAGTCTTCCTGACGGCTCACGCGGAACGGGAAATGGTGGAGCGCGTTCGGAGAATCACCCGGTACGGATATGTCCTCAAAAACGCGGGCGATTTCGTCCTGCGCGAAGCGATCGAGATGGCGCTGGAGCTGTTCGCGGCTCAACGGCAGACGCGGCGGGAACTTGCCAAGAATGCCGCGATTCTCAACGCGATACCGGACATCGCGTTCGTCATGACCCTGGACGGAACGTTCGTGGAAGCTCGTGCACCGGACCCGGAAATGCTCACGATCCCTTCGGAGTCTATCGCGGGAACACATCTGCGGGATCTT
Source organism: Spirochaeta sp. (assembly GCA_007130865.1). Taxonomy (GTDB): domain Bacteria; phylum Spirochaetota; class Spirochaetia; order DSM-27196; family Alkalispirochaetaceae; genus Alkalispirochaeta. The sequence continues at coordinate 2,848 of SLRR01000003.1, forward strand.
TTCCCCGCAGAGGACGTGGAAAGACACCTGGCTTCGTACCGTTACTGCCATGAGTCCGGCGAGACCCAGCGTATCGAGTACAAGCTCACCGTAGCCGGCGCGCCCCGGATCTATGAAGCGCGAATATCCCGCCTGGACGATGAGCACGTTCTCGCGCTTGCCCGGGATGTCACGGAAGACCGGGACCGGGAACGGCTCGACCGCGAGCGGGAGCGGGCTGGCTATGCCGCGGATGAGCAGCTGTTACGTCGTAAACTCAACTTCCAGAAACTGGTGGCCACGATCTCCACCGATTTCATGCGTGCCGCTCCGGACGAGATGGACGATACGATCAGAAGCACACTGGGACTGCTTGGGGAGTACTACGGCGCCGATCGCTGTTACATGGTGGAATTCCACCTGGATCAGCAGTCGATGTCCGCGTCATACGAGTGGACCGTCCCTGGTGTTGAGTCGGTAATCCACCAGTTGCAGAACGTGCCGGTGGACCGGTATTCCTGGATTCTCTCGCAGATCCGCGCGGGCGATACCGTGCAGGTCCCCGACGTGGAATCTCTGCCTCCCGAGGCGAAGCCGGAATACGATCGCTTCCGGGAGCGCCAGGTCCGGTCCATGCTGGCGGTTCCCCTGGTGTCGGCGGAGCGGACCGAGGGGTACCTGGGATTCCACGGCGTACGGACCCGGACAAAGTGGAGTCCGGAGCAGATCGAACAGATGCGTATACCGGGAGAGATTATCGCCCGCGCCGTGGCGCGCCGACGGACGGTACGGGAACTGGCCCTGGAGCGGTCCCTGCTGAACGTCCTGCTGGACCGGAGCCCTGATTTCATCTACTTCAAAGACCGGGAATCACGCTTTATCCGAGCAAGCCGGTCCATGGCGTGGTTACACGAGCGGGAGGAGCCTGGGGAGATCCTGGGACTCACCGACGAGGACCGGTTAACGCCGGACGAATCTCTTTCCCGGCGGAGACAGGAACTGCATGTCATGGAAACCGGAGTACCGTTGGTTGACCTGGAAGAGCAAGAGACCGCCGCGGACGGCACCATGTTGTGGCGCTCATCCACCAAGGTGCCGCTCTACGGGGAGGGGGGAGAACTGCTGGGCATCTTCGGGATCTCCCGGGATATAACGGACCGCAAACGGACGGACCAGGATAAAGAACGTCTTCTCGAGGAAAAGGAAGTACTCCTGCGCGAGGTACACCACCGTGTACGCAACACCCTGGGCATGATGCGCAGCCTGGTAAGTCTCTATAGCGAACGCATCGCGGCATCGGCCGATCGTGAGGTCATGAACGACCTGCAGTCGCGTCTGGAAGGGATCATAACGCTCTTCTCCCTGATCGATACCACGGAAGATCATCGTCAGGTACCTGTTCAGGACTATCTCACC
>SLRR01000062.1 GCA_007130865.1 Spirochaeta sp.
AACTCCTGCGCCACCGGGTCCGGCCTTGACGACGACTTACCACATGAAGTATCGTTTCGCCTCGATTGACACGGTGGGGCGTCGCCAAGTGGTAAGGCACCGGGTTTTGATCCCGGCATGCGCAGGTTCGAATCCTGCCGCCCCAGCATATACCGTGATCGTTTCAAGGAGAAATTTGAAATGGCAAAGACAGTTGTACTAAACGGGCAGCCTCGTGAGGAACTTGGTTCAGGATCCGCCGGACGATTGCGCCGGGAAGGTCAAATCCCTGCGGTGGTCTACGGCCACACGGACCCGCTGCATTGTTCGATCAGCGCTCGTGACTTCTATACCACGTTTCATACCGTTTCGGAGAGTACGATCGTGACGCTTAAAGTGGGCAAGGAAAAGCGGGACGTACTCATCAAGGACTACGACGAGGATATCACCACCGGTAATGTCCGTCACATCGATTTCTTTGAAATTGAGAAAGGCAAGAAGCTGCGGACTCACGTGGCTATCGAGTTTGAGGGTTCTCCCGCGGGTGTCCGGGAAGGCGGCATCCTCGACCATAACCTCTATCAGCTCGATATCGAATGTCTGCCCAAGGATATTCCGGAGCACCTCGTGGTGGACGTGAGTAGCCTCGGTGTTGACGACGTACTCCACGTGCGGGATCTCGTCATTCCCGAAGGTGTCAAGGTTCTGACTAATCTTGATCAGACCGTGTGTTCGATCATCATACCGCGTGCGGTTGTTGAAGAAGAAGAAGGCGAGGAAGAAGGCGCCGAACCCGAGGTCGTCAAGAAAGAGGAAGCGGCCGACGACGAAGAGTAGTTCCTTGGTCGGACGGTTTCTTCTGGTCGGCCTCGGTAATCCCGGGCCGACGTACCACAGGACGAGGCACAACGTGGGATTCGATTGCCTCGACAGGATCGTCGGCGAGACCGGTTCCCGCTGGAAGAAGCCATGGTTCCGGCCGGTACACGTGGTCGCCTCGCCCGATCTGGTCTGCGTAAAACCTCTCACGTACATGAACCGCTGCGGGCAGGTATTTCCGTGGATTCTTTCGCGGTACGGTGTGGAGCGCGACCGCCTGTGCGTGGTTGTCGACAACATGGATCTTCCTCCCGGAGAGATCCGAATGAAGCGTCGCGGCGGACCCGCGGGACACAACGGCTTGAAGTCTATCGGTGAAGTTCTCAATACCGATGAGTACCCCCGACTCTATATCGGTATCGGCCGACCCCACAGCGAGGTCAGTACCGTGGAGCACGTGCTCGGTCGTTTTGATCAAACCCACCGGTTTCTCGTGGATGAGGCGTTGGACCGGATCGTGCCGGTTTTTGCCAAGGCCGCTGAGTATTCTACCGAACAGCTGATTACCGCGATCAACGACCGGCGTCGTCCGTCGGAAACGTCCGGCCGACGGACGAATCTCTAGATGGTAAAACGATGACTCGACGGGAAGATCTGTCGGAGGCTGTCGTCCGGGCCCTGAAAAACTCCGATGTTCGCCCTGGAACCTCTCTCCTCGTCGCTTGTTCCGGTGGCAGAGACAGTATCGCGCTGGCACATGCGCTGACTGTGTCCGGGGCGTACGACGTGGTTCTGGCGCACGTGGATCACGGAATCCGCGAGGCGGGATCCCGCCGGGAAGAGCGGGACGTGGTTGACCGGCTGGCGGAACGGTTGAGTGTTCCTCTCCTGCGTCGAACGGTCTCCCCCGGTCTGATCGACGAAATAGCGCGGCGCCAGGGGCGGAGTCTGGAAGAAACAGCCCGTACCGTACGATATCGAAAACTCTCGCGCATCGCCCGCGAGCTTAGCCGGAGGGAAGGGCGAGTACCTCGAATCGTTACGGCGCACCACCGTGGTGACCAGTTTGAGACGATCATAATGCGCCTCTTTTCCGGCCGATCTCCCGAAGAGCCGCTCGGTATCCCCGTGGAGCGTCCTCTTTCCTCCGAAGATCCCCCGGTTTACGTGATTCGTCCCTTGTTGAATATATCGCCGGCGACGCTGCGTTCCTACGTGGCCGCCCAGGATCTTCCCTATATCGAGGATCCCACCAATGCCGATCGGAGTTACTTGCGAAATCGTGTTCGTGCGGACCTTGTCCCGATGTTGGAGAGAACGTTCCCGGACACGGACGTGTCTGCCACGGTAGCTCGATTTGCAGAGGAACAGCAGAGAGTTGTAGATGCGGTTACGGACCTTGTTCCACCGGACGCCTGGGGCGAGTTTCGGAAGGGCCGTTGGCGTGTACGCCGGTCGGAGCTGGTGTCGCTTCCGGCGACCGCCCGGAACCTGGTGCTTCGTCGGGCGGTAAAGCGATACAGCCGCAACAGACGCGTCGGATTCGCGCCGTTCCGCGACGCGCTGGAGCGGTTTACATCGGGACGGAGTGGTACATCGCCACCCGGTACTTCGCCTGCCGGCACGTCACGTTCCAGCACGTGGCCTGCCGGTACGGAAGTGCAGGGAGAAACCACCGCGGGAGGCTTGACGTTGCGCTGGGGACCGACATTCGTTGAGTTGTTTCCCGATCTTGTCCGCACCGGCCGCTGTGGTTATCTTTGGAGCGTGGACGATGCGGCTGACCTGAGTATTCGCTGGACCGACGGTCGCGTCGTAGCCGGCACGCCAACCCGCACCGACCCGTACAGGTGGAAAATCGGTCCCGTCCGTCCTCCCGTGGTGGTACGTCCTCGACGGGAGGGAGACCGGATCGTCTACCATGACGAACCGCGTAATATCGCAGACCTCCTGAAGCGTACTACCCGGTCTTCCGCGGTACGGCGGTACGCGCCGGTACTGGAAGATCGACAGGGGATCGTCGCGATAGTGGCTGCTGAGGGTCCCCTTTGTGTTCGCGATGGGGTAGAGTACACGAAGACAACAACCATACGGTACAGGGACGGTATTACCCTGAGTATCAAAGACGAGGAAACTGGAGACGATGCAGAACGGCAATAACGGCGATCCCCGTAAAAACGGGGGCAACCAGAACGATAACAATAACTTCAACTTCAACTTTCGGAACAACCGGTTCGCCCTGATTTTTCTCGTCGCGCTCCTGGGTATGTTCGTGGTGATGTTGTTTTCCAACACCCAGCCGGCGGGTCAGGAGATCCCCTATTCCCAGTTCCTGGGTTATCTGCAGGAAGGACAGGTAGACTCCGTCCGGATCGTGGATCAGTACGAGATACAGGGTACGCTTCGCACCGCCGATGGGGAGACCCGTCCGTTTATGACGAACATCCCTTATTTTGACGATTCCCTGGTACGGACGCTCCGGGAGCAAGGTGTGCGGTTCTCCGGATCGCCTCGTCCTGTCTCTCCGTTTCAGGTTCTGCTGGAGTTCTTCCCCTGGATGATCGGGTTCTTTTTTATCTGGTTCATGTTCCGTCAGATCCAGGGCAGCGGTAACCGGGCGTTCTCCTTCGGCAAGAGTAAAGCCAAGCGGTATCTCGAAGAAGGGATCAAGATCACTTTTGACGACGTGGCGGGCCAGAACGAAGCCAAGTACGAGCTGCAGGAAGTGGTGGAGTTTCTCAAGAGCCCGGACAAGTTTACCAAGATCGGAGCGAAGATTCCCAAGGGAGTACTCCTGGTGGGAATGCCCGGTACCGGTAAGACGCTCCTCGCAAAAGCGTGCGCCGGAGAAGCGGGGGTTTCCTTCTTTCATATGAGCGGTTCCGACTTTGTTGAGATGTTTGTAGGGGTGGGAGCGAGCCGCGTGCGCGATCTCTTTGAACAGGGTCGCAAGAGCGCTCCCTGTATCATTTTCATCGACGAGCTCGACGCGGTGGGACGCACCCGTGGCGCCGGGTACGGCGGCGGTCACGATGAACGGGAGCAGACGCTCAACCAGATGCTGGTGGAGATGGACGGATTCGACACCAAATCGGGTGTGATCGTCCTGGCGGCGACCAACCGTCCAGATGTTCTCGATCCGGCGATTCTGCGTCCTGGGCGGTTTGACCGGCAGGTCACCGTGGATATGCCGGACGTACAGGAACGGCAGGCGATCCTCCGGGTGCACTGCAATAATATCAAACTCGGCGCCGATGTTGATCTCAACCGCTTTGCCCGGGCGACACCCGGGTCGAGCGGTGCGGACCTGGCCAACCTGGTGAACGAAGCAGCGCTGTACGCGGCGCGTAAGAACAAGGAAACGGTAGAGGCGGAGGATTTTGAGGAAGCGCGGGACAAGTTGCTCATGGGGGTCGCGCGCAAGTCCCGGATTATCAACGAGGAAGAGAAACTCAAAACCGCGCGTCATGAAGCGGGGCATGCGCTTCTTCACTACTACCTGGATAACGCCGATCCCTTGCACAAGGTAACGGTCATACCCCGGGGACGGGCCCTGGGCGTAGCGTTCTCCCTGCCGGAACAGGACAGTTACAGCAAGCATTCGGGTTATCTCCGGGATAGAATCAAGATCTCCTTCGGCGGATATATCGCGGAACGGATGTTCTACGAGGATACCAGTACCGGCGTCCAGAACGACCTCAAACAGGCCACGGAACTGGCCCGACGGATGGTAATGGAGTGGGGCATGAGCGATCTCGGCCCGGTATCATTCGGGCAGGAGGACGAGCCGATCTTTCTGGGTAAGCAGATCGCTACCCACAAGGATTACTCCGAGGAGACCGCCCGTTCGATCGACGAGGAGGTCCGGCGTATACTCAACGACTCTTTCCATGCTGCCGAAGAGATTCTCAAGGCGCATCGGGATCAGCTGGAGACGCTCGCCCGAACGCTCGTGGAGAAAGAGACTCTCGGGGATTACGAGATCCGGGAGATGTTCGGGTTTCCGCTTCCGGCCCCGGCGGAAGAACCCGCCGGGAGAACCGGTCCGGAGGAAGCATCCCAGTCCGGTGATGATCCGGGAGGTACAGGTGAGGAAGAAAACGAGGGAGCCTCGTAGGGGATCGGGACGTAATCGAATTACTTCGCTTGTCCTGATTACGCTCTTTATCGCGATACCGGGCATTCTCGGATCCCAGGAATTCGATCAGTCGCTCGCTTCAGATCTCGTGGAGGAAGCCCGGGTACTGATCGAACTCGGCGATCACGAGGGCGCCCGGTTTCTGCTTCGCCGCGCATACGCTGTGGATCCGGAAGCGGGAGATCCGCTGGTTCTACTGGCTGTTATCGAACCGCAAACCCGGGAAACGCGACATTTCCGGGAACATCTTTTACGCCGGGCCGGCACGCTTCGACTTCGAACGGTATCGGAAGAGAAGAGACTGGAAGCCCTTGCCAGGGTTCTTATCGATACGGGCCGTTCCGGTGAAGCGGTGGATATACTTGACCGGTACCTGCACACCCGGGATGGCGTCGGAGCGGTACACGCCGCGATGTCCGCCGTTCTCGAGCCCTCCCTGATCCAGCTTGACGCGGGCGTTCATATAATGTCGGACGATTCGAAACTGGCCGAATTGGAGCGGCTCTTTCTGGAAGCGCTGCTCGAGAGCGATCCCGGATGGTTCTCCTCGGCGATACTCGCGCGGGTGCGGGCGCGATTTCCGGAGGACCGGCATGCCGCGTACATCGACTGGAGCAGAGCGAGAGCCCTTTCTTCCATGATGCTCGAGTCGATCGATACACAGGACCCCCGGATGCTCCGGCTCCTGGTGAACCTGCTTCCGCCGGAACGCACGGTGCTGCGGGACTACGTCACATCCAGGTACTACCTGAGCGGCGGGGACGACCCGATACCGGCGATAAAGAACGCACTCCTCTACGCGGAGACCGGAGCGACTCCCCGGACATACCGGGAATATCTTCCGGAGGAGATCGACTGGAACCGGGACAAACGGATCTGGGAAACGATCGCTCGGTACCGTACAGTGAGCGACTGGACGGAAGATCTGCCTGAGCCGTTCGACGAGGCGTACCGCTCCCTGCGGGATTCGGAAAACCTTGAGCTGGAGCGACCAAGCAACCGCGGGACTTCCGTCGAGGTATACAGAGTCGACGATACATATCTCCGACGGTGGTACCTCGACGAGAATGGCGACGGATTGTTCGACTGGATCGTAGATTTCGATACCCCCGAGGTGCGCCTGTATCATCGGGAGAACGACCAGGTGCTCAGGGTCGATTATCGGCCGTACCCGTTGGTGACTGGGGTGAACGTTTATCCGATCGTACCGGAATCAGACCGGTGGAGGATAGACCCGCCGGCGGAACGCATCGACCCGGGCGGGGCTCGGCGGTGGGTCCCCCCGCAACCGGTCCCGTTTGATCCCGACTTGAGGCTGCACGTTACCGCGGCCGGCGTTCATCCCTTTGCAGCATTGGACGACCCCGCCGGATTTCCGCTTCCCCTGGTCCTGGCGGGACAGATCGCTGTCAACCCCACCGTACAGGAGCGCTTCGTGCGACAGCTGGACTCGGTGGACAGTCGACCCCTGTCGGAGTTTGATTCCCGGGAGGAGACGGGATACCTTAGATCCCTGGGGATGATTCGATGAGATGGACGCTCAAGGGTTTCTTACCGGTAATCGCGCTGCCGGGTGTGCTGCTGCTCGGCGCCTGTGCAAGTACTCCACCGGCATATGTGAGCCCTCCACTGGACCGGCGAGACCTCCTGGTGGATCACGTGGAGGATCACCTCGGCGCCGGCCGCGCCGGCGCGGCCCTGGACCGCTTGAGCTTCGGCCTCGATCGGGGTCTCCTGGAACCGGAGTGGGTTGCGGGGGTCCTGGAGCGGATTGCGGACAAGTTCCGGGAACAGTACCGACGTGGAATGCGTGATCGAGACTACGACGCCGTTCTACAATCACGCTGGAATCTGGAACAGCTTCTACCGGATCCTCTTCAAGCGGGGTTTTCCGGTGATAGCGGGGAGTTAAACGGCCTCCTCACACGGGACGAAATCCTGCTGGAATGGGCCGGGTATGACCTGGATCGGGGGGAACCGATCCTGGCGATGTACCGGATGCTGCGGAGGTCGACACTCGCGGACCTTGAGCGGGAAACGGCGCAGGAGTTCTTCGGCCTTGCCCGCAAGTACAACAACGACGAACTCGCGTTACGTTTGAGCCGCGTTCTTGAGCGCTCTCAGGAGAATAACGAGGAGTATCCGACGCTGATAGCTCGGGACGAACGAACGCCGTCGGAGATGCTCGCCGGTACGGTAACGGTCTGGGTAAACCGGGGAATCAGGATCTCCGATGGGGTAGGCGTACCGGACCGCGTGATCGGCAGCGGCTTCTTTGTCGATCCCCGTGGGTATCTGCTGACCAATTACCACGTGATCTCCAGCGAGGTCGATCCCAGGTACAACGGATATTCCCGACTATACATCCGTCTTCCCGGTCGGCCGAACGAGCGCGTTCCCGCGCGTGTAGTCGGTTACGATCGTGTGTTCGATCTTGCCTTGGTCAAGGTCGAGGTTGATGCTCCATACGTGTTTTCCCTGAGTGATACGCGACGGCTTTCTCCGGGAGAACGGGTTCTCGCTCTTGGATCACCGGGCGGCCTGGACAGCACGATCACCGCTGGTATCGTCTCCGCTTCGGGGCGTCGTTTTCTCCAGATGGGCGAGGCGGTACAGATCGACGCTCCCGTAAACCCCGGTAACAGCGGTGGCGCGCTCATCCTGCCGGACGGCCTGGTAGCGGGAATCGTCTTTGCCGGTATCCCTCAGTTTGAAGGAGTCAACTTTGCAATTCCCTCCTACTGGGTGAGGCATTTCTTCCCGCGCCTCTTTACGGGGGGAGAGGTGGTGCATCCCTGGCTTGGAGCGGCGTTTCACGCCGGCCGGGAAGGGTTACGGGTCGTGTACGTGCACCCCGGATCTCCGGCGTACCGCGCAGGGGTCGCGGAGGGACATATCCTGCGATCGATAAATGAACGGAACGTGACGGACCTGGCGGAAGCTCAGGATCTGGTTCTGGAACGACGCCCCGGAGATATACTCGTGACCGAATGGGACAAGAGTTCCGTCGAGAGGGGAGTCGTTCGAACGATCACGGTGGCGGAGCGTCCCTTCAGCCCCGTGGAGGATGCCCTCAAGACGCGATCGATCGAGCATCTCTTCCCGGTCCTCTTTGGAATGGAAGTGGACGAGATCTCCGGTCCGCCCTGGGGACCGGATTTCGTGATCACCAGCGTACTGCCGGGATCGATCGCGGATGAATCAAGTCTCTCACCGAACGATCCGTTTACGCTCCGAAACTGGCGTGTCGACACGGATCTCCGGGCAGCGTTCATTCAGATAATAATCCGAAAGCGGAAAGCGGGGTTTATCGAAAGCGGCGTACAGCTGGGAGCGTTCCTCGAAACCGACACGTTCCTCTAGACGCAGACGTGCAATTAGCCCCGGTTCGTCCTATAATGATCCAAACAGTACATACACAGCGTCGGGAGTGCAGGAGCATGAGTGCGAACGTAAAAGTTGTAAACCTCCTTGGAGACCTTACCTTATCCACGGTGGACGAGCGTGCGGAGGAGATACGCCGCAGCCTTGAGAGTGCGCCCATGGTGCTGCTCAGCCTCAGTCGTACCACCGGGATCGACCTTGCGGGGATCCAGCTGCTCTATGCCGCGCGCCGGTACGCCGAGAAAGCGGGGCGATCGCTGCACATAACCGGCTCTGTAGCGGAGCCGGTGGCGCAGAAACTGTTCAAGTGTGGGTTCACGGAGTCACTGATCCGCCAGGGGCGAGACCTGGACGAGAATTTGCGGGGTTTCTCAAGCGAGGCGGCCCGGGATGCTTGAGGGTTTTCAGGAAAGTTTTCGCGCGGAAGCGCATGAACTGCTCGGTTCGCTGGAGGAAGCTCTCCTGGAACTGGAGGAGTCTCCGGAAAGCCCGGAGGCGATCTCCGCCGTTTTCCGTACGATGCATACGATCAAAGGTTCCGCCGGGATGTTCGGGTTTGACTCGATTTCGAGTTTTGCCCATCACGTGGAAACGATCCTGGAGGACGTTCGTAACGGAATGGTGGCGATAACGCCGGGCCTGATAGACCTGACGCTGAAATCTCGGGACCACATCCTGAACATGCTGGAGTCGCCCGACGATCCGGAGCACGCGCGGCGTTCCCGGAACCTGCAGGATGCTCTGGAGCAGGAAGCGCGACCCTCGACCGCGGAGGCGACCACCCGGAGTTTCTCGGGAGAGGTTCCCACGGAGAAGATCGGCGCTGACGAGGAGCCCGGAGCCGACGAATCGCCCGGAGCCGACGAATCGCCCGGAGCCGACGAGGAGCCCGGAGCCGACGAGGAGCCCGGAGCCGACGAAGCGCTCGCGCCACTGCGGGGCGAGGAGGGCTCGGTCGACTCCGTAGCCGCTACGTGGCATATCCGGTTTGTGCCGGTGGCGGGGATAATGCGCAACGGTACGAATCCTCTGCTCCTCCTGGAGGAACTGCACGACCTGGGGGACTGCACAGTTGTAGCCCATACCGGCGCTGTAGGCAGCCTGGAGGAGTTTCCGCTACAGGACTGCAACGTTTCCTGGGACGCGTTCCTCACCACCGAAGCAGGTCGGAACGCGATCACGGACGTTTTCATGTTTGTCGCGGATGAGTGTGAACTGACGATACGCGTCGTCGATGAGATCGATCTCAGCGAAGAACCGCAACAAAAGCGACTCGGTCAGATCCTTATCGACCGCGGCGTCGTAGAGGCGGCGGTCGTGGAAGAGGCGGTGGCGGGACAGAAGCGCCTCGGCGAAGTGCTTCGGGAAAGGGGTGTCGACGGTGAGGAGATCGACACGGCCCTCCGCGAGCAGGAACACGCCCGACGAGTCCGGGAACGGGTGCAGAGTGAGGCCGGAACCGCAAGTATTCGGGTGAACTCGGATAAACTCGACGACCTTGTCGACCTGGTGGGTGAACTCGTAACGTTGCAGGCTCGTCTGAATCAGACCGCTCAGCAGAGCGGCGATGGATCGGTCGCGGTGATCGCGGAGAACTTCGAACGACTGATCGGATCGCTGCGGGATCACACGATGAGTATTCGTATGCTGCCCTTGTCCAGTTCGTTCAATCGATTCCGTCGACTCGTGCGGGATCTCTCGCGGGAACTGCATAAGGAGATCGAGCTCGCCACCGAAGGCGGTGAGACGGAGCTGGACAAGACGGTCATTGAGCGGTTGCACGATCCCCTGGTACACGTTATCCGGAACAGTATCGATCACGGAATCGAACCGGCACAGGAGCGCCTCGCCGCCGGAAAGAGTGCTCACGGTACGATACGACTCCGGGCTCGACACATCGGCGCCAACGTGGAGATACGCGTGGAAGACGATGGTCGGGGTCTCAATCGGGAGAGGATCGTCGCCCGGGCGGTGGAACGGAATCTTGTACTTCCCGACGCTCAGCTGGAGGACCAGGAGGTATACGATCTCGTGTTTCTGCCGGGTTTTTCCACGGCGGAAGCGGTGACGAGCGTCTCCGGGCGTGGCGTGGGAATGGATGTAGTCCGGCGGGAACTCGATTCGATCGGCGGTACGGTGTCGATTGAATCGACCGGAGGAGCAGGATCAGCCCTGATCATGACGATCCCCCTCACGCTGGCAATAATCGACGGTCTACTGGTACGCGTCGAGACGGAACGTTTTGTTGTTCCCCTCTCAAACGTGGAGGAGTGCATTGAGTTCCGTCGCTCCGGTGACCGGTGCGGTACAGTTGAGAACCGTGGCGCAATGATGCCTGTGATCGATCTGAGACAGGAGTTCTCCATTTCCGGCACACCGCCGGAGATCGAACAGGCTGTGGTAGTTTCCACGGGCGCGGGTCGGGTCGGTTTTATCGTCGATACAGTGATCGGAGAACATCAGACCGTGATAAAGAACCTGGGGCGATTGTACAACGAGATCGATGCGGTGAGCGGGGCGACCATTCTCGGGGACGGAACGGTAGCGCTGATCATCGACGTGCAACGACTAGTGAGCCGGATTACAGATGCTAAACGCCACGCTAAATGAACGGCATTTCCGACGGCTGAGCGAGTTTATCGAGAACGAGGTGGGCATCAAGATGCCCGCAACGAAACGTGTGATGCTGGAAGGCCGGTTACGGAAACGACTGCGGGCGCTCGGAATGAGCTCTTTTGACGAGTACGTGGAGCACGTGTTCTCTCGGGACGACGGTGAGATCGTGCACATGATCGATGTGGTAACCACCAATAAGACCGACTTCTTCCGGGAACCGGACCACTTCCGTTATCTTCAGGAACAACTGATTCCGCGGCACCTCCCCGAGGGTTGGGGGTTGAACGAACCGTTCAAGGTCTGGTCCGCCGCCTCCTCCACCGGAGAAGAAGCCTATACCCTGGCGATCGTCCTGAACGAAGTGGCTCAGAACCGCCGCGATTTTCGCTATCGGATCCTCGGCACGGACATTTCCACCGCGGTGCTGCATACCGCGCAAAAGGCGGTTTATCCGGCAGCGCGGGTGCGGCCGGTGGACGCGCGGTTGCAGAAAAAGTACTTTTTGCGAAGTCGCGACCGCGACGCGGAGCTCGTTCGGGTGCGACCGGAGCTTCGTCGAAACGTCGTGTTTCACCGGCTCAACCTGATGACGCCGGAGTTTCCTATTGCCGACCGGTTTCACGTGATATTCTGTCGTAACGTGATTATCTATTTTGACCGACCACGGCAGGAGGCGATCCTGAGCCGACTCTACAGCTTTCTTGTTCCCGGGGGATACCTTTTTCTCGGGCACTCCGAGAGCATGGCGGGCCTGAACCTGCCGCTTGTATCGGTAGCTCCCACGGTGTACCAGCGACGGAAGAATACTAACCGGGAGGCGTGATAACGTGGCGAAGAAAATCCGGGTAATGGTCATCGACGATTCCGCGGTGGTCCGGCAGACCCTGACAAAGCTTCTCGACGAGAGCAGAGAATTCGAGGTAGTGGCAACCGCGGCAGATCCCTACATCGCGGCAAAAAAGCTCACGTCCGTGGTGCCCGATGTGATCACCCTGGATATTGAGATGCCCCGAATGGACGGTCTCAGTTTTCTCCGGCATCTCATGAGACAGCATCCGCTTCCGGTGGTAATCTGCTCCTCCATGGCGGAATCAGGATCCGCCAACGCGCTGACTGCGCTCGACTACGGCGCGGTGGAAATCGTTGAGAAGCCGAAGATCGGCACCAAGCAGTTTCTCGAGGAGTCCCGGGTCCAGGTTTACGACGCGGTGCGCGCCGCCTACGAGGCACGGTACGGACTTCAGAAACTGACCGGTGAGCGTCAACCGGGTCCGTCTCCGGCGGCACAGCGATCGCGTACGTCTGCTCCGTCCCGGGATTCCGCACCGACGGCGCAGCGAACCCGCAGCCAGGACCGGGACCAGACGTACGAGAAACACTCCGCCGACGTGATGCTGCCCCCCCCGGACGGAAAGCCGGTTCCGGAGACTACGGAGAAGATCGTTTGTATCGGAGCATCCACCGGTGGAACGGAAGCACTGCGGGAAGTGCTTCAGGCGATGCCGCTGAACGCTCCCGGCATCGTGATCGTGCAGCACATGCCCGAGAAGTTCACCGCCGCCTTTGCCCGACGACTCGACTCGTTGTGCGAGATCACGGTGAAGGAAGCGCAGAATAACGACACCGTCCTCACGGGTCACGCCTTGATTGCGCCGGGAAACAAACATCTTCTTCTGCGCCGGAGCGGCGCACGGTTTTACGTGGAGGTTCGTGAAGGGCCCCTGGTGAGCCGGCATCGACCGTCGGTGGACGTACTGTTCCGGTCCGCCGCGCGCGACGCCGGTGGGAACACGATCGGCGTGATCATGACGGGCATGGGAGACGATGGAGCAAACGGTCTCCGGGAGCTGCACGATACCGGAGCGTGGACGCTCGCCCAGGATGAGGAAAGCTGCGTTGTGTACGGGATGCCCCAGGAGGCGGTGAAGCGGAACGCCGTGGATCGCATCGTGAACCTGAAAGATATCGCCGGAGAAATACTCGAACGGGTCGGACGAAGTGGAAATATCGGTACTCGTCGTTGAGGATGAGAGCATCGTTGCGCTCGATATACGAACTCGCCTGAGCTCCCTTGGTCTCGACGTAGTGGGGCACGCCCGTGATGGCGCCACGGCGATCGCCCTGGCGGAAGAGAAGCGGCCGAACCTTGTTCTCATGGATATCCAGATCGTGGGCGAGATCGACGGGATCGAGACGGCTCGGATAATCTGGGAACGGTTCGATATACCCTCGGTATTCCTGACGGCTTATTCTGATCGGGCCAGCCTGGATCGCGCGAAGCAGTCGCATGGATACGGTTACCTGTTGAAGCCGTTCCAGGAACGGGAACTCATGATCGCTCTGGAGATGGCTCTGTTCAAACACCGCGCGGAACAGCAGTTGCGCAGGAAGCGCGCGATCCTGGATACTACCCTCAACGCGATCGCCGAGGGCGTGATAACCACCACCGACGATCAAACTATCCTTTTCATGAACCGTGCGGCGGAACATCTTACCGGGTGGTCATTGGACGAAGCGCTGGGACGATCCGTGGATGAAGTACTCGTGGAACGAGCCGTGGAGTTCGATACACCGTACTGGGGCTATTCTGAAGTGCACCGACGCGACGGAAAGACGTTCTCCGCCGAGGTGACGCGGTTCCCCATTCCAGGAACGGATCTCGGCGAGGGTTCGTCGGTTGTTGTCGTCCGGGACGTTACCGAGACCCTGCAGTACCAGCAGCAGCTGATCGACGCCCGGGAAGCTGCGGAAAGTGCCGCCCGCGCCAAGAGTGAGTTTATGGCCCGCATGAGCCACGAGTTCCGGACCCCTCTCAACACGATTCTCGGCATGACACGACTTGTGGTGGACAGTGCCTCCGATCCCGACGTGCGGGAAAACCTGAGCATCTCTCTTACCTCCGCGGAAGAGATGATGCGCCTCGTAACGGACCTGCTCCAGTATTCTGCTCATGACGCGGGTGCCGTGAAAGTACGGCAGGAGTCGTTCACGATCGACGATGTTATGATCGCGGCTGTGCAGGCACACACTCTGGAAGCGTCGCGCCGCGAGGTCAGGCTCGCTGTCGTGTGCGATCCCTCCCTGCCTAGTCGTGTCTACGGAGACCATCAGCGGCTGCGACAGATATTAACGAATCTCGTATCAAACGCGGTCAAGTTTACGCCGTCCGGTAACGTTGTTCTCTCTCTGGATCTCGAAGAGCCGGAACAATCGCGAAGCCCGGTATTTACCTTCACCGTAGAAGATACGGGCGTGGGAATACCGGAGGACAAGCTGGAGGAGGTTTTTCAGGAGTTCACCCAGCTCGAGGATTCGCGTACGCGATCCTCCGGGGGAACCGGATTGGGCCTCGCGATCGCCCGGCGGTTTGCGCGGACCATGGGTGGCGACGTAAAGATCCGGTCCGTTCCCGAAGAGGGCACGACGGCGGTCTGCCGGGTGCCTCTGCGCGTGGACGAGACACCCCGGGAGGACCAGAACATACAATGGTGGCGGGATGCGCGCATATCGATCGCGGCATCGGATCCGTTGATACGACGTGTTCTCGAACCGTGGGTGCACTGGAGCGGGGAATCGCTTCACGTCCCCGGCGAGAACGTGTCGAAGGATACGCTGCTTGTGCTCGGGGCCGGCGAGTACCGGGAGGCGGGAGATTCGATCTCTCCGGAGGCACTCGTGTACGTGTTCGGTCCGGTTGGAGGCTTTGGGTCGCTACCGGAGCTTTCCCGGTCTGATCCGATCTACCTGGCGGAACCGATCACGTTTCAGAGGTTTCTTACCGCTTTGCGCGGCGGATGCAGGGACGGTGGTAGCTCAGAGAACTTGTCACCGACGTTGCAACGCGTTCGTGAATTGCTGCAGAATGACAACGCGGACGCAGCCCGCGTGCATATCCGGCAGAATCGCGAAGCCGGACACCTGTCGGTAAACGAGGAAGAAGTTCTCTTCCGGGTGTCCCTGGCATTGCGGAAAGACGATAAAGAATCGGCCCTGGCACTGCTGAACGAGACGACGCGCCGGGGCGAGTGTTTATGATCGTTATGATCGCAGGAGGATGAGAGTGCGGTTTTTAATCGTGGAGGACGACTTTGGCAGCCGGCGGTACCTGCAGATCCTCTGCCGTGACTACGCGGAGGTGGACGTCGTGGTGGACGGTGAGGAAGCGGTGGAAGCGTTCCGCCTGGCCTGGGAGGAAAAATCACCGTACACGCTCGTGTTCATGGATATCATGATGCCCAACAAGGACGGCCACCAGGCTTTGCGGGAGATCCGGGAAATGGAGGCAACGATCGGGGTGCACCACAATGATCGTGTACGGGTGATCATGACGACCGCTCTCGAAGACCCGCGGAACGTAGTGGACGCCTATTATCACGGTGAAGCGGACGCCTACCTGGTGAAACCGATCGACAAGGAGAAACTGCTCGAGACTATCCGCGGTCTCGGCGTGGAAATCTGAAGTGATGCGTAAGGGGGCTCCCGCTGCAGCCGGACAGTCGGAACGTATACTGGTCGTCGAAGACGAGCAGATCGTTGCGCTGGATATACGATTACACCTGGAACAGCTCGGGTATACGGTAGCGGCATCTCACGCCGAAGCGGAAACCGCCCTGGAGTATCTCCAGGAGGTCCGTGGCGCTCCGCCCGATCTGGTGATCATGGATATCCATCTCCAGGGGGCGATGGACGGTGTTTCCGCCGCAGAAATCATCCGGGAACAGTACGACCTGCCGGTTATCTTCATGACCGCCTACGCCGACGAAGAGACGCTGGCGCGAGCTAAAGTCACGGAACCGTTCGCTTATATTATCAAGCCCTTTGAAGAGAGGGAGCTCCGTACCGCCGTCGAACTGGCGATGTACCGGCACCGGATGAGCCGGGCTATCCGCGAACGGGAGCGACTGCTCTCGCAGGTAATGGAGGCGATCCACAACGGGATCGTGGTGACCGATTCCGCGGGAAAGATCCGCTACACCAACTCGCACGCACAGAACGTACTCCCGGCAGGGCTCGAAGCGGGGAAGGAGCTTGAATCATTCCTTCCGGAGCCGCTGCTGCGGGAACTGAACCGTACCGATGCAGGCGGATCCACCGGTAACTGCGTCAACTGGGAGCGCACCGACGAGACGGGAAGAGGTCTGACGATCGAGGTGCGCAGCCACGGACTTCCCGGAGAAACCTCCGCCACGGTCTGGGTGCTGACCGACTTGACCGAACGGCTCGCCCGGGAACGGGCGCTCCGTAAGCAGGAGGAGCAGCTTGCCCATTCCCGTCGGATGGAGGCGGTTGGCCGACTTTCCGCGGGGCTCGCGCACGATTTCAACAACCTCGTGACGGTGATCCTCGGTTACGCGCGGCTGGCCCTGGAGGATGCCGAGACACAACCGCACCTCTCGGGGTTACGGGAAAACGTGCAGGGTCTCTACGATACGGCTCACCGTTCAGCGGATCTCACGCGTCGTCTCCTTTCCCTGAGCCGTGTCTCAAATAACTCCCGGGAAACGTTCACCCTGGAAACGCTCCTGGCCGACGTAGCGCCCATGGTCCAGGGAGTCCTCACCGAAAATATCCGTCTTCAGACGGTCAACCATGCGGCGAATGCCTCCGTCAACGCCGATCGACGCAGTATGCAGCAGGTACTGCTGAACCTGATCCTGAACGCCCGCGATGCGATGCCTCAAGGTGGAATGATCTATCTCACCGCCGAGACCGTGACCGTGGATCACAGCCTGGCTACGTACAACCGAACTCTGGAACCGGGGGAGTACGTCCTGCTCTCGGTGACGGATACGGGTGAAGGGATCGACCCGGACAACCTCCCGCATATTTTTGAACCGTTCTTCTCCACCAAGGAGGAAACCCGGGGGAGCGGATTCGGATTGGCTACCGTGTACAGCGTGATCGTTGACTCCGACGGCGCAATCCAGGTATCCAGCACGCTTGGCCGCGGGACGCGGTTCTCCCTGTACCTGCCTCTGGCGGAAACAGCCGATCGGTTCCGTGAACGCGGCGCGGTCGAGACGAAGGGACTCCGCGGGTCGGGAACCGTACTTGTCGTAGACGAGGAGAACGGCGTCCGGGGAATGCTGGTACACGCTTTGCGTTCAAACGGGTACAATCCGATCTCCGCGCGCTCCGTCGGGGAGGCGCTGCTTTTGCTCGGCCATTTCGACGCGTGTCATACGGTGGTTTCCGACCTCTCGGCGCCTTATCACACTACTACGGAGATCGTGGAGCTCTACCGCAACGCGAAGAACGACGTCCAAATCGTGCTGCTTTTTGCGGGTGAGCAGATCGACGCCGGGCAGGACGCGACCCTGCTCAAGCCGTTTGAGCCGGAACAGCTTCTGAAGACGCTAAGGCATCTGAGCTACACTGGTGAGTGATTGTTGCACTCGGTCCGCACGGTGTAGTACAAATGCACACCAATGAAACAATCTCAGGTTCGTAACTTTTGTATAATCGCCCATATCGACCACGGAAAATCCACCCTGGCGGATCGCTTCATCCAGCGGTCAAAGATCGTGGAAGAAAGGGATTTCCGTGATCAGCTTCTCGACTCGATGGATATCGAACGAGAGAGGGGCATCACGATAAAGAGCCAGGCGGTAACGCTTCCGATGGATATCGGGGACCAGCACTACGATCTCAACCTGGTGGATACGCCGGGGCACGTGGACTTCTCCTACGAGGTTTCCCGGGCAATCTCCTCCTGTGAAGGGGCGATCCTGCTCATCGACGCTGCACAGGGAGTGGAAGCCCAGACTCTGAGCAACCTCTACCTTGCCCTTGAACACGACCTTCAGATCATACCGGTGATCAACAAAATTGACTTGCCCGCGGCCAACGTGGACCAGTGTCTTCACCAGATCAACCACGATCTTGGTCTTGATCCGGATGAGGTGGTCCTGGTGAGCGGCAAGACGGGGCAGGGCGTGGAAGAGCTCCTCCAGGCGCTGGTGGACCGGGTCCCACCGCCCGAGGGCGACGCCGATGCTCCGCTGCAGGCGCTCGTCTTTGACAGTCACTATGATCCGTACCGCGGTGTGATCGTTCATATCCGGATCTTTCACGGAACGATCCGGCCCGGTGACACGATCGAGATGCTCTCCAACGGATCGACGTACGATGTGGAGGAGACGGGACGTTTCAAGATCGTCCTGGATAAGAATAACGGCCTCTCCGCCGGTGATGTGGGGTACTTTATCGCCGGAATCAAGACGATCCAGGATGTACGTGTCGGTGACACCGTCACGCGCCGGGAGAATCGCTGCGACGCGCCGTTGCCGGGGTTCCGCGACGTGAAGCCCGTTGTCTTCTCGTCGATCTATCCGGTAGATACAAATGATTACCAGGACCTCATCCGAGCGATGGACAAGCTGAAACTGAACGACGCTTCGCTCGTTTTCGAGAAGGACAACTCCGTGGCGCTTGGTTTTGGATTCCGGTGCGGGTTTCTGGGAATGCTCCACCTGGAGGTGGTGCAGGAGCGGCTGGAACGGGAGTTCGGCCTCAACATAGTTCTCACCGCGCCGTCTGTGGAATACGAGGTGGAGCTGAACGACGGTACCACGATCCTCGTGGACAGCCCGATCGACTATCCTGAACCCGGTACCGTTCGGGAAGCACGAGAGCCCTATATTAAAGCCTCGATCATCACGCCGGATACGTTCCTGGGACCGATGCTGACACTTTGCAACGAGAAAAGAGGGATCCAGAAGGACATGATCTACCTGGACACTTCCCGTGTGGAGGTAATCTTCGAGATGCCCCTGGCGGAAGTGCTCTTTGATTTTTACGACAACCTGAAGTCCCTGTCACGGGGTTACGCATCTTTTGACTACGAACTTATCGATCGCAGGCCGGTACACCTGGTTCGCCTTGATATCCTGGTAAATGGAAAACCGGTGGACGCGCTTTCCATGCTGGTATTTCGAGGCAACGCGGAGCAGCGCGCCCGGGCGGCGTGCCGCCAGCTGAGAAACGAGATCCCCCGGCATCAGTTTAAAATTCCTATTCAGGGGGCGATCGGTGGGACGATTATCGCCCGTGAAACGATCTCGGCCTTGCGTAAGGATGTAACCGCCAAATGTTACGGTGGTGATATCTCCCGGAAACGGAAGCTCCTGGAGAAACAGAAAGAGGGCAAGAAGCGCATGAAGACGGTAGGTAACGTGGAACTGCCGCAATCGGCGTTCCTCTCCGTCCTCAAAGGGGCACCCGAGGATTGACGACGCGCAGGGCGTTCTCCAGGCGGCGTCGGTAGTCCCGGATCGACCGGAGAATACCTTCCCGGTGCAACTGCGCCCAATCCTGCCGGACCGTGAGCAGCGGCCATTGCGGCATGTCGAACAGCACAAAATCCAGGCTCGCATCGATGATCGTGGGAGCATCCCGCGTCGCCAGGCGCGTCTCCTGAGCTCTCAGCCGCTTCAGCAGATCGAACAACGCGGAGAGGCGGGCCGTATTATTGTCCGTGGACGCGCGCGCTCTCGGAGCGTGTGCGCCGGGGAGGCTCGCCCCGGGAGTGCCCGCGGCGGTCTGTCCCGAGGGGCTCGCGTGTCCGTTCGCGCCGGTCTGTCCCCGGGCCAGTTCAGATAGCACGCCCTCCCGGACGACCGCGCCGGTATCCAGTCCTTCTCGATCCGCGGTGTATACCGCCAGGTCTGGAAACGATACTTTGAGCTCCTGTACAAGCTGTCTCACGTGTCGCGCCTGGTCCACCAGAACGGTGTCGCTCGTAACGGCTTCGCCCGTGCGGAGAACGGTCTCGGTAACGGGGCGGTTTAACACCTCGGGAAACCCATCGTTTCGCAGGAGCCGGTGCATGGTGGCACGCATCCGGCGGTCGGGACCGGTCATGGCCGCGTGGGTTCGCGGTGGCCGGTACCAGAAGTCCACGCCTACCGTCGCTACCGTACGAACGCCCAAGTGTCGCACCAGGATCTCGATCGCCGCCGGTGCGATCGATCCTCGAGGAGGCACCTGCAGGATTTCCTGAAGCAGCGGATCATCCAGGAGTCGGACCGACCGGGAGAAGCGGCTTGCGAAGAACGCCCGCCGTTCCGGAGAGAAGCGTCGTACGATACTCGGGTGTACCGTGAGGTCCGCTACGAGCACGGTCCTGTCCCAACGCCAGGGAAGGAGATCGTACGCGTTGGCGAGCTGGGCATCCATGGAAAAAACCAGATCCGGCGTGATTCCCGATGCGGCCAGGGCCGGGAGCGCGGTATCCAGTGCGGCAACCGTCACCACGGGGTCTGTGTGGCGCAGTTCTTCCCGGTGTCGATCGAGATGCGGTCCCGCTCCTACAAGTACCACGGTGGATGAGATGCGGGTACGGAGCTCGTCAAGAGCGATCGACTCCATCGGCGCGTTCCGCATGATGTTTGCCACCCATCGGCGTCCGAGGCGTATCTCCGTTCCGCGGTTGGACCAGAAGCGCTGTACCAGTTCGCCCACGTCTCCATGAAGTTCGGTATAGGCTTGCGCGTGCAGACGGGTTCCACCGGTGAGGTGAATCGCTTCTACCCGGCGGATCGCGAGGTCTTCGATCAATCGGTATGCTTCCGCAAGAGCGTTCTCACGGTTCCGGGCATACCGTACGTTACCGCGTAATGCCCGCTCGGTAGGGGCATCGCTATGCTCCCACAACTCCGCCAGGGCCGGTTCAAACTCCACGAGAAGCAACGCTGCCGTCGGGGGTAAATGTAAAGCGGTTTCCGCGATTCCGTATCCCAGAAGCGGCGAGAATACGAGATAGAGTGTCTGGGTGGTCAGGTTCTCAGGGAGGCGTCGCCGGCAGGACCGGACCGGATCCTGTCCGGTAAGCCGTCGTCCCTGGTAGGAGACAACCACCCCCGAAGGGGTGGTGTCCAGTTTCAGTCTCCGGTCAGCGCTGGCCAAGCACGTATCTGTTGAAGGCCGGCAGGAAGTTGTCTTCGAGCCGATCTTCGTCTATGTACGCGAACTCGATCTCATCCGACTGGAACTGCGCCCGAATCGAATCGTAATAGCTCCGCAGAAACTCCGTGGATTCGGCGTCGACCTCCCGTTCGTCGCGAAGAACGAGTAGAATCGCCGAGCGCTGCAGCATCACCGGTTGACTGATCTGGTTCTCTTCAAGAGAAAAGGCGGTAACGAAAAAGCTTTCCCGGAACGTTGCGTCCTGGATATCGGGGATGTCCGGGATATTCACACGGGTGAAAAGCTGCTGGTTTCCGTAGTTGATCGGAAAGTAGGGCGTCTCGTGAACCGAGTATCCGGCGGTTTCCGCCGCGGCGGTGATGTTCTCCACGTCGGTGGCGTCGCGGAACGTCTCCGCTTCGCGTCGAACGAAGTCCTGGATTCGACCCTGTTCAAAAGACTGCATGTAGCTCCGGGCTTCCCGGATCGTTTCTTCCCTTGACGCGTCGAACGGCTGAGGATCGTCCTCCGCGAGGAAAAACGACCAACCGGAAGTTGTTTCCACCAGCTCGCTCAGGGAACCCGCCGGCAGGGTCGTCAGACGCTCGAGATCGTCGGGGTTGAGCAGCTCCTGCTGGACCTCGTAACCCCAGATGCGTCCGATCTCTCCTCCCTGGTCCCCGTACAGATCGCGGGAGTACGTGCGAGCCAGCTCGGCAAAGGGGTTGCCCGGTTCCTGCGCCTGCGCACGGATTCGCTCCGCCTCTTCCCGGGACGCGAGGGTTACTACGGAAAGGTTGAGTTCGGTGAAGAGTTCACTGTTCTCCCGGGCGTAGGCCTGGACCTGATCCTGGGGAAAGGCATCAAAGGGAAAGCGTACAATATCGAATGAGCGCTCCGGTCCGGCCATGGAGGCTACGAAGCGACCCTCTCCTTCAGGAGATACGGAACCGTACAGGACGTCGTCCACAAAAAGGTTGAACGCCTCCGACTCCTGGTGAAAATTGCGCAGGGAAAACCGCTCCTGGTTGCTTATGCTGCTGAAAGCGGTACGGTCAAACCGGCCGTTGGTCTGAAAACGCGGGTCCTGGGCGATCAGTTCGTCCACGCGCGCCTCGGAGACGCGCACATTCGAGCGATCTGCCTGTTGCAGGAGCGCGGTTCTCATGACGGTGCGGTTGAACGCCTGACGCCAGGCAAGGCGAAGCTGCAGTTCCAGTTCAAGGTCGCCCGCGGAGTCACGCAGGGACTGGGCGATCATCTCGTATTGGCGTGCAAAAAAATTGCCCGGTCGGTACGCGATATCCTCTCCTCCATAGCGGCCGAATACGATGCTGCCGGAGGGTTGTGCGATGCCACCCACGGCGGGCACGCCGACAAAAGTTACCACTACCAGGATCAAAATTACGACACTGCCGATGTACAGCAGGGTGTTCCTCGGCGAGCGCGAGGCCTTCTTTTTCTTATCGTCCGGCCGTTTTGAGCCGGTCGTTCTGGAATCTCCCATGGGTCCGTTAATTCCTCTCAAGAGAGCGTGTTGTGAGGTCGTCACGGTACCATTTGCATCTGAGGGTGTCAACGAAGCGGTTTTTTCAGGGTTGACCGTCGTAACATACATTTGGTAAAGTTGCGCTATATTCGGGCTGTAGCGCAGGGGCTAGCGCGCGCCGTTCGGGACGGTGAGGTCGGAGGTTCAAATCCTCTCAGCCCGACTTTTCCCGCTTAAAACCTGTCCTCCCAGGACGTTTCACTTCTCGTGTCTCACGCCGCGGCCCCGCCGCGGGGGCGTGCTCTCGTTAAGCTGTTCAGTCCTTGTGCCGACGATAAATACGGAAACACCTATGCGAATCGCACTGTTTGTACTTGTAATCAGCTGTCTTGCTCTCGTGCACCTTCCGGCGGATGAGGTAACTCACGAGGTGAAACCGGGAGACACTCTGTACGGAATTGCCCGGGAGTACGGAATCTCCGTGCGGGAGCTCTCGGAGATAAATCGTATCGACTCACCGGATCTCCTGCTTCCCGGTACTATCCTGTCCGTAGGTCGAGAGTACCGTGTCCGCGCGGGAGATACGCTCTACGGGATAGCCCGGAATCACGATACGACTGTGGCAACGCTGCAGGAACTGAACGATCTGGAGTCTTCCACGATAGTCACGGGCCAGCGCCTGAAGCTTCCCGTGCAGCCCCGGGAACGGGAACGGAGCGATACCGATCGTGTTGCGACGGAGCCGACCAGGGAATCGAGCACGACCGAAGAGGACCCCCGCCGCGAGGTGATCCCGATCGCGCTTTCGCTGGAAGAGCCGATCTCTTTCGCCGAGGGTGGTGTCTGGCCGGTGGCAGGACGGCGGACGAAGCTGGAGGGAAAACTTCCGGGGGTGTTGATCAGCGCGGAACGGGGTACATCGGTGACCGCCGTAGCGTCGGGTCGCGTGGTATACGCGGGTCCGCATTCCACCTTTGGAAACGTGGTTTTCATCCAGTCCGTTCAGGGATATATCTATGTCTACGGGGGACAGGAGAGCATTTCCGTGGACGTGGGAGATACGATCGACGCCGGGTCAACGGTCGGCACGGTCGGGACCAATCCCGCCGAAGGAGTCTCCGCGTTGTATTTTTCCGTCTGGAGAAACGATACCTTCGTCGATCCTGAATCCGCTCCGCGGGGTTGATTTTTGGGTGCGTGGACCGGCCGGAATGGTGCCCATCGCGGAAATCTGAACAAATCGGCAACGATTTTTTGGAAAAACCTCCAACCCGTGGTAGTATATCGGAAAACGTTCAATGTGACCGGGGGGCATCCGATGAGTCTGGCATCGACGAGACGAAAACGACGGGGTTCGGAGGAAGAAGGCCAACAGAGAATTGTTGCCGGGTCTGAAGGTTCGCTCACAAGCGATACCGACCCACTGGCGTTTTATCTCAAGCAGATATCTACGTACAGTCTGCTCACGGTTGATCAGGAGCAGACGATCGGCCGCCGCATCCAGGATCTCCGCACGGCGATTCAACAGCTGCGCGGAACGACGGAGGAGAGCGACACCACGCTGTCGCCGGAAGATCGGCAGGAGTTGGAGAAACTGATCGATCAGCACGAGGAGGATCTTCGTCTCTGCAAAAGCCGGATGATCAACGCCAACCTGCGCCTGGTCGTCTCCATAGCCAAGAAGTATCAGAACCGCGGGCTCTCGCTGCTCGATCTTATCGACGAGGGTAATATAGGCCTGATCGAGGCGGTGGAGCGGTTTGATTATACCAAGGGATGCCGGTTCTCCACGTACGGCACGTGGTGGATACGGCAGGCGATCATCAAGAGCCTGGCCGACAAGGGCAGGGTGATCCGCATTCCCGTGCACATGCTCAATACGATCAAGAAGTGTTTTTTCGTCGCCAAGCACCTGACACAGGAGCTCGGCCGCGACCCCGGGAGCGAGGAAGTATCCCGATACATGAACGTATCGCCCGGGCGCGTACAGGAGATCACTCGTCTTTCCCAGGATACCACCTCGTTGGATGTGACTCTCGACGACGACAGTTATACCCGTCTCTCAGACCTGATCGAGGATGAGCAGCAGACTCAGCCGTTCGATCTCGCGTTTCACCTCACTCTACAGGATACGCTGGAGGAAGTGCTGGCGGAACTGAACGAGCGGGAGATGCGCATCATCAAACTGAGGTTTGGCCTGGGCGGAGAAGGCCCGTACACCCTGGAGGAAACGGGGCGGTTTCTGGGAATCACCCGGGAGAGAGTACGTCAGATCCAGGAAAAAGCGATAGAAAAACTGCGCGATAATATGGTCATCCAGGATTATCGCAACTTATACTGACCAGATGAGATCTCCACAGGAAGAAGACTCTCCCGTGACGACGCGAGGTGGTGACGACGGGCAGACCGGTCTGATCGACGGATCGCGAAGGTTCAAGGATGATATCTTCTTTGACGCTCTCGGATACATCGACGAGGCACAGGTAGCGATCGGTGTGTGCCGGGCGGTCCTGCGGGATGCGCCGCTGACGGCGCAGGCGGAGAAACACGCTCGGAAGCTCGAGAAGGACCTCGAGGGAGTGCAGTACCTGATGCTCACCGCCGGTGGCGTGATGGCGTGTCCCGTGAACTCCCCGCCTCAACCGGGGCAACCCTTGATTACGGAGAACGAAATTTCCGGCCTGGACCGGAGTATCGCCGAGTGGCGCTCGCGCATTGAGCTGGAACCACGGTTTTTTGTCGCCGGGGATTCTTTGTGCGGCGCGGAGTTCGATCGTGCGCGAACGGTGATACGTCGGGCCGAGCGAGCCGTGGTCACGGTGGTGCGTCGTCAGGGGATGGAGGAACAGAAGCGTGTTTCGCGCTTCCTCAACCGTCTCAGTGACTGGATGTTCATCCTCGCGCGCTGGGCTGATGCAGTGCGGGAGAGTTAGCGCTCTCCCCGGCTGTCCCCCTGAAGCGTATACCGTCGGAAAACCTCAGATCCCAGAAGATCATCCGGTCATCCTCAAACAGCATCTCCGCCTCAACGGTATGCCCCAAGAGAACTCGCGGCAACCAGTAGCGGTCGTCCTCCCACATGCGGTCATAGGGGATCTCCTCCTGCCGCGTCCAGAACGGGGTTGCCTCATCGGTTTCGCGCATCTCTCCGGACCATCGGTCGGCGAGAAAAATGTGAACTTCCAGCTGGTATCCGTCGGCAAAGGCGAAGCGCAGAACTCCTTGATGACGTGGCGCGGTTGGCTCCAGTCCCGTTTCCTCCCGTGTTTCCCGGATCGCCGCTTCCTGCAGCGTCTCCCCCGGGTCCTGTTTGCCGCCGGGGCCGTTGATCTTGCCCGCACCGAGTCCGCGTTTCTTGTGGATCAGCAACAGCTCCGTATCGTTCCGGAGGAAGCACAGCACCGCGCGGTCCTGCGGATTATAGGATTCCCAGTCGAAGAGTACGTGGTCGTTCATGCCCGCGTACGGTAACATTGCGAGGGTACTTTTGGAAATGGTATACTGTTATTTATCGTGAACGGTGAAAACGGGCAGATTGAAGAATCACTGCTGGAGGATGAGCCGCGAGCGGAAGAGATCATCGCGGAGATTTACGGACGGATCTCTTCGCTGCGGGATCGTGGGAGAGAGCCTGAGGCTATCGTCCTGCCCATGGAGTATTACCGTCTGCTGCAACTGTACCGGGCAAGACTCGGGGACACACCCGAAGGGTTTCGTGATTACCTTGGAAAGTATGAACTTTTTGGTGTTCCGTTATATACTGATAACGGAACAGATATCGTGATCCGTGCCGGATCGCGCTCATGAGAACACACACTGGGGGATCCGTGCGGAGTCTACAGGCGGTTATCGCATTACTACTCGCAGCCACGTTACCGGCGACCTCGAACGCGCAGGATGTGGTGGATCGCATCCGGGGGGAGCGGCTGGCGGTACTTTCCTTCATAAACGACACGGGGGAACCCGAGTTTGATTCGGTTACGGCGTCGATCTCGGAGGCTCTGGACCGGATCCTGCGCTGGAGCCGGCAGTACGACGTGCGGGAACTGCCGCAGTTCGATCCTTTTGCACCGGACGGACGGACCAGGATGGCGCGTCAGGCTCGGGAACAGAGGATCCCGGTGGTGGTGTTCGGCCGGGTCGTTCACGGGACGGGCGGTCGCATTGAACTCGAATCGGCGGTCTACAGCACCGAGGAAGCGCGGATTATCGGCGGGACGCGACGCGAGGCGTTCGGTGCCTTTGATATCGTGGAAGCGGCGGACGAGCTGATCCTCACCACGGCATCGGCGCTTCTCGGATACAACGTCGAACTCGGGGCGATCGTTTTCACACCGTCCCGGAGCGACGTTTCCTATACCGTTACGATAGACGGAGTGTCCCTCGGTGAGAACGTACGTGTGGTCCCGCAGGTGCTCACGGGACGACGTACCGTGGAGGTAATGATCCAGACCACCCGGGGTGAGGTGCCGGCGTACACGGCGGAACGGTTGATTCGACCCGGTGAAGCGCTGGAGATTCCGATCTCGCTGCCCGCCGTAACGAGGATGGAGCAGGAGGAGATCCTCGTGCGCCAGGGAATCGCTCGGCGTCTTCTAGGTGAGCCCCGGGATTACCCCTGGGCGATGGAGGCGCTTGCCGAGAGCGCGGGCATTCTGCAACGCACGGAATCGACCGCGCTGGATCCGTTCCGGCAGGAGCAGAACCGTCTCGCCGCGGTTTGGGAGCTGGACCGGGAGTACGCACGCCTGGAACCGCACCGCTTCTCCCGCGGGAGCGATACATACCAGCCGGGAGACCCCCTGCCGGTACTCCCTGATACGGTGCGGATCCGGGAGAGTGTTCTGGTTCAGGACGAGCGCGTAGCCGTCCGGGTACACCGGAACGCCCACGCGCAGTACCAGCTCACCTGGTTGCGGTGGGCTGAGGCGCTGGGTGAGTACCGGTGGGACGAGGCAGAGCGGATACTCGCGGATCTTGCCACGTTGGAGCAGCATTACCGGCTCGACGATCAAACTCAGGCCCGGCAGATACGGAGCAGATTCGGTGAAGCGCGTGAGGAAGCGGCTACGCTCGCTCTTCGGCGGCGACGTCCCTGGCCGTACCTGTCGCTTGGTGTCGGTCTCGGTGGGATCGGGTTCGGCTCGTATCTTTATGCTACGGACGAACTCGATAACTACAGCGGCACCGACCGGGAGATCGTGGAGTGGACGCAATGGGGTTCGATCGGAGCGGGGGCTGTGATTTCTCTGGCGTCGATCGTCCGGATCATAAGCAACAACCGCGCCGGCGAGGTGTACCTCCGGGAGTGGGCCCGGGAGGAACAGGGTCGGCTGATCGACACAGCGGAGCGAGTTTTTGAGCTCTCCCGGGACGGCTCCGAACGCGCCTGGGCCCTGCTGCTCGGCCCGGTAGGAGAGATGCTGACGCTGGAAAACCGTCCGGCGCAGTTTCCCGTGCTGCTGGAAGTGCGGGATGGTCTTCCGGTTCCGACCGGCCGCGCTCCGGTCGTAGCGGAAGAAGCGGACCGCCTGATGACACCGGGGCTGACGATCCTGACCGTTCAGTAGAGCAGAGCCTCTTCCAGGTCCCTGCGCCGTTCCCGAAGTATCAGCTCGATGAACGGGAGCGACCGCCGGGGATCGTGATCAAAGAAAAAGAGGTGTGATTCCGCGTCGCTGTCCGAGGAGCCGAACCCCGGAATGCTGTGGCCGGCGATCCGGGCCAGGTCACGGGCGATCGGCTCCTCCCGGCCCGGTGTGGCGCTGCGGATCGGAAACGCCTCCTCCCACCGGCAGACTTCCCGCAGGTAATCGATATGCCAGTGCTTGCGCTTTCTTCTCTTCCGCCGATGGCGCCGGATGCGCGCGTCCAGTCCGCGCAGCGCCGACCCGACGTATACGTACCATCCGGGGGTAAACTCAACGTTCCCCAGGGCTCCCACGGGGACAACCCGGTTGGCGGGATTCTCCGGTTCGTTCCGGTCGTCCTTCCCCGCGAAATGAAGAATGACGATATAATAACCGCCGTCGCGCATGTGCGGTCGAACCGTCTCCCAGGGAATCGGGATCTTCGGTCGGACTTCTCCGACGGAGCCGTCGTATTTCAAGCGAACTCCCACGGGAACGAGGGGCATCGTATTTGCGGCCTTTTCCAGGGAGTTCGAGAACGCCGGATCGGTATGGTAGTCAGGAACGAAGAACTCACACCGGTCGCTGTGCACGACAAAGAGAATTGCCCCGGAGCCGTTTCGGGAGAGCTCCTCCACGTGACGTCGCCCACGGTCGGTGACCGCGTCGGGAAACATCGCAAAGGGTCCATTGAAGAGCGTGCAGGATTTCACCTCCAGGTAGCGGCGGTGTCCGTCGCGCTCCGATTCGAGGAGAAAGTCCGTGCGACTTCGCGTCCCCGGGAGGCGTACCTCCGCGCGGACCACGCGGTAATCGGCGAGTTCGGGAATCCTGGTATCTTCCAGAAGATCCCGGGCGACCCGGTTGGTACCACCCGTGTCCAGGTAGACCGATTCCCCCGGTGAGAAGGGAAGATCCGCGGATACGACGCGCCAGGGGTGTCGACCTCCCTCCGGTCCGGGCTTCAAACCGAGCCGAACGTCCGGGAGCAAGATCTCTGCGAGTCGGCCCGGATTCGGCAAGCTTGCGGTTGTGATCTCGCCGGTGTCGTCCAGGGCCAGTTCCACGACGAACCGGTTCAACCGCTGTCGGAACCGCCCTGATACGCGCGGCGAGTTACCGGAACTACTTGACCCGTCGGCGCGACTCATGGTAATTTCCGCACCGCAGAAACGCTGGCGACCGTCGTATAATGGCTTATTACCCCAGCCTTCCAAGCTGGAGATGTGGGTTCGATTCCCATCGGTCGCTCTCTTCTTTTTTTATCCTTTCAATCCTTGTAATTCACGAAAGAATTCGGTTCAACGTCTCGCTGGGACGCATCGCCGCGGATGTCTTCTCATCGTCGGGGTGGAAGTACCCACCGGTCTCCACGGGAGATCCCTCGGCGTCACGCAATTCCCGGAGTATTGTATCCTCGTTTTTCTCCAGGGCTTCCGCAAGGTTCGCGAAGCGTTCTTTCAGCTCCGGAGCGTCCGCCCGGGAGGCCATGGCGCGGCTCCAGTAGAGCGCGAGATAGTAGTGGCTGCCCCGGTTGTCCAGTTCCTTCACTTTGCGGGAGGGAGATTTGCCGTTCTTCAGGAGTTCCGCCGTGGCTTCGTCCAGCGCTTCCGCCAGGAGCTGCGCTCCAGCGTTCCCGTGTGTCCGGGCAAGGTGCTCCAGGGATACTGCCAGCGCGAGGAACTCTCCCAGCGAGTCCCACCGCAGATGGCCTTCCTGATTGAACTGCTGTACGTGTTTGGGCGCGGACCCGGCCGCGCCGGTCTCGAACAAACCGCCCCCGTTGAGCAGCCGCACGATGGAGAGCATCTTGGCGCTGGTTCCCAGTTCCAGAATGGGGAAGAGGTCGGTCAGGTAGTCCCGGAGTACGTTGCCGGTGACGGAGATCGTGTCGAGTCCCTCCCGCATCCGATTCACCGTGAACTGCGTCGCCTCCTCGGGGGACATGATCCTGATATCCAGTCCGTCCGTGTCGTGCTCGCGCAGGTAGCGTTCCACTTTAGCGATCAATTCCGCGTCGTGGGCGCGTTCTCGGTTGAGCCAGAAGATCGCCGGTGTCTCCGTGATGCGAGCACGGTCCACCGCGAGTTTTACCCAGTCCCGTACAGCCACGTCCTTCACCTGGCACATGCGGAAGATGTCGCCCCTGTCCACGGATTGCTCCAGGAGCACGTTCCCTTCACGGTCAAGTACCTCTACGCGACCCGGATCGGAGATCTCGAACGTCTTGTCGTGCGAGCCGTACTCCTCCGCTTTCCTGGCCATCAGTCCCAGGTTAGAGACGCTCCCCATCGTTCGCGGGTCGTAGGCACCGTTTTTTTTGCAGTCGTCGATCACGGTCTGGTAAACCGCGGCGTAGGATCGGTCGGGAACGACAAACTTGGTGTCCTCCAGCGTCCCGCCGGGGCTCCAGGTTTTTCCGGAGGTCCGGATCGCCGCGGGTATCGTGGCGTCGATGATGAAATCGCTCGGCACGTGGAAGTTCGTGATTCCCCGATCGGAATCGACCATGGAGACTTCCGGTCCACGATCGAGGCACTCCTGGATCTCGGACTCGATCTCCTTCCGTTGCGATTCCGGAAGTTCCTGTATGCGATAAAAGAGGTCTGCCAACCCGTTGTTGGGGCTGATCTGCAGACGGGCGAACGTTTCCGCGTGTTTCTCAAAAACTTTACGGAAGTAGATATCCACCACGTGTCCGAAGATGATCGGATCCGAGACTTTCATCATCGTCGCTTTGAGGTGTACCGAGAAGAGCACGCCCTGATCGCGGGCGTCCCTGATCTGCTCCGCGATGAACTGCCGCAGGCTTTCCCGGCGCATCACCGCTGCGTCGATCACTTCACCGTCATCCAGGGCGATTCCCTCCCGGAGAGTTTCCGCGTTACCCCTTGCCGGTAAGAACCGGATCGATGCGTTGGTGGCGTTGTCGACGGTGACCGATTTCTCGCTACCGAAGTAGTCCCCCTCGGGCATGCTCGCCACGTGCGATCGCGAGTCGGAACTCCACTCGCCCATCGAGTGGGGGTTGGCTCGGGCGTATTCTTTTACCGCCCGGGCGGCGCGTCGATCGGAGTTCCCTTCCCGCAGAACGGGGTTCACGGCGCTGCCCTTTACACGGTCGTACCGCTCGCGGGCGTCCCGCTCCTCATCGTCGGCAGGTGATTCCGGGTAGTCCGGTACGTTGTATCCCTGTTCCTGCAGCTCCCGGATCGCCACCTTTAATTGCGGGACGGAGGCGCTGATATTGGGAAGCTTGATAATGTTGGCTTCCGGACGCTGAACCAGCTCACCCAGCTCCGCAAGATCGTCGGGTACACGCTGCTCCGGGCCGAGTCGGTCGGGAAACGACGCCAGGATACGTCCCGCCAGGGAGATATCGCGACGCTCAACCTGTACGCCTACCGCATCGGTAAAGGTGCGGATGATCGGAAGAAGCGAGTAAGTAGCCAGAGCGGGAGCTTCATCGGTCTTGGTATAAATGATTGCCTGTTTCATGGTGGGAAAAGATAACAGATTATCTAGGGTTATGGGTATCCACTGCGGAGTTCCGGGTTTAACTCCCGATCAGCGTCGGGGAAACCGGATTCTCACGGACGTACCGTTGGTGCCGTCCAGATCCAGCGTGCCCTTCAGTTGCCCTGCAAAGGTCCGGACAAACTCCATGCCCAGGCGGACGCTCCCCTGGTCTCCGACAGGACCGGTGGCTCGGTCCAGGCCGATACCATCATCCCGGACGGCAAGTTCGATCTCGGAATCGGCCTCGTGCAGAGAGACGGTGATGCACCCCTCCGGGTGGCCCGGAGGGAACGCGTGCCGGCAGGCGTTTGTCACGAGTTCCGCCGTAATCAGCCCGCAGGGCAGGGCCGTGTCAACCGATGCGGTCACCGAATCCATCGAGAACTCGAGGTGGAGAGTCCGATCCGTTGGCGTAAAGGAAGAAAAGACCTGTGAGGCAATCTCGGTCAGGTAGGTATACAGCGAGACGCGGGCCAGGTCCTCCGTGGCAAGAAGGTGCTCGTGGACCGTCGCCATGGATCGGATCCTCTGCTCGATATCTTCCAGCGTCGCCCTGGTCACGGTTCCGCCGCGCTCGCTCTGATTGGCGTGCAGTTTGAGCTGGATCATGCTGAGAATCACCTGCAGGTTGTTCTTGACGCGGTGGTGGATCTCGCTGAGGAGGACCGTTTTCTCACGCAGCGCTTCCTCCAGGCGCCGTTCCGAGTGCTTGAGCCGCGTTATGTCTTGGATCAGCCCGTAATGACGAACACCCGTCTCGTCCACGGATGACTCCGCCGAGAGCCATCGTTCCGTACCGTCCCGACGGTATATCCGGTACTCTACGGGCGGCGTGATCGAACCGGCGGTGAGCTCCCGGTACAACCGCCTGATCCATTCCCGGTCGTCCGCGTGCAGGAACTGCAGATACCCTTCAAACGAGGGCGGCTCTTCCCAGGGCTCCAGACCGAATATCTCGTAGTGTCCCGGGGACCATACCACCTCGTCGGTGACCGCGTTGCGCTCCCAGTAACCCACCCGGGCGACTTTTTCCGCTCTCTCCAGGCGGTGTTCCATCTTCCGGCTTTCCGCCAGTGATCGGGTATGATCGGCGTAGACAAAAAACAGTACCAGCATGATGTTTATGATCGCCGTGCCGATAGTTCCGGCGGCCGGTGTGAGGAGTCCCGTAACCATGAGCAGTATCTGCCCAATTCCCAGGACGACAACCGCGGTCAAAGCGTGTACCGCGCGCGGCGCCACGGGTACGGCCAGACGTTTGCGCCGAAGGAGAATCCAGATCAGCACCGTCAGCAACCCCGCCTGCGCGATCAGCGTCACGAGCGGCGGGATCGCCCAGGGGGAGAGGACGGCAGCGAGCACTCCCGGCAAGAAGGTGATCAAGAAGACCGCTATGGTCGGCCGGTGATACCGCGTATGTATGAACGTGAGGGTGGCGAGTACCAGAAGCGCCGTCGCTCCGATTCCCAACACGGCGGCGGCGTTCCCGGCGGCGTTCCCGGCGGCTAAGCGATCGTACGGTATGAGCAGACGGCTTATAGCGGAGAGCAGAAAGAGAAACCACGCGCCCGACAGCACAAGGTTTACTCGTCGCCGTTCCTGGACGTACAAGTCAAGAAAGACACCTGTGGCGACGAGACGTACCGCTATAAGAACTTCAGCCAGCTCCGGCCCAACCATGTGCTGAATTACCCTTGCACCTTTGTTACCGTTATCCGACTATTGTCGGCGCCGCGCGGGATAGACTGGACACCGGACAAGGTATCGGGCGGGTTAGCGCGGTGTCTGCAGCCTCCGTACGATCGCCGTTGCCAGGGAACGCGGTACGAGGCGGGGAGCAAATGCACCGATCCGGTTGAACATACCGGGAATCACTACCCGTTTCCCCCGGAGAAACCCCCGTACCGCCGCAAGGGCTACCGTGTCGGCGTCAAGCCGTCCGAGATTAAGAAGGCGGGACTGCTGTACGGCGGCCCGTTCCTGAAACTCCGTAGGCGTCGGGCCGGGACAGAGTACGCTTACGGTAATGCTGCTCCCGCGCGTCTCGTCTGCAAGAGCCTCGCTGAAGGTGAGTACAAATGCTTTTGTCGCGAAATAGGTTGCCATATAGGGTCCCGGCTGGAACGCGGCGGTGGAAGCCACGTTCAGAACACCGCCCCGGTCTCTCTCGAGAAAACCCGGCAGGAAAAGCCTCGTAAGGTGGAGCAACGCCTCAACGTTAAGACGTACCATGTTCACCTCGCGATCCGGATCGCTCTCGGAAAAGGGGCCGTACGCGGCAAATCCCGCGTTGTTTACCAGTACAGTAACGGACGGCTCCAGCAGTCGGGCAAAGTCGAAAACAGTCCGTGGCGCATCGGGCGCGGAGAGATCCGCGGCAAGGATTCGTACGTCGACTCCATACGCATCAACAAGCCCGCGGGACTCGGACCGGAGCTTATCCTCCCGTCTTGCCACGAGCAGAAGCGGATGACCGCGCCGTGCAAACTCGTGGGCTATCGCGAGTCCGATTCCTGAGGACGCGCCTGTAACGAGTACCCGGTCGGTATTCCCGGCTTTCATGGTCACCACCGATGGTGAACGGACGGTTTGATGAACTCCTCGTAGACACGACGGACCGCGTCGAGCTCTTCCTCAGAGAAAGGCGGTTCCTGGCCGGCCCGGACGTTCCTCTGGACCTGCTCCGGTCGGGATGCGCCGGGAATTATGCAGCTCACCGCCTCGAACATGAGAATCCACCGCAGAGCTGCCGCGGCCGGATCACGGCGACCCGGCAGCGCCGCTTTGAGCGCCTCCACCGCTTCCAGGCCGAGGTCGTAATCCACGCCGGAAAAGGTCTCTCCCCGATCAAAGGCGGCTCCCTCCCGGTTGAACGTCCGGTGATCGTCCGCTTCAAAGGTGGTCGCTTTAGTATACTTGCCGCTCAGCAGACCGCTCGCGAGAGGCACGCGTACGATAATTCCGATATCGCGCTCCCGGGCGGCCTGGAAAAACCGCTCCGCCGGGCGTTGCCGGAACATGTTGAAGATGATCTGCACGGTATGTACGTTGGGATACTCAATCGCCTTCAGCGCTTCTTCCACTTTTTCTACGCTCACGCCGAGGTTCTGTATCTTGCCTTCCGTCTTCAGGTCATCAAACAACTCGAAGATCTCCGGACGGTAGTAGACCTCCGTGGGAGGGCAGTGCAGCTGGATAAGATCGAGTGTCTCAAGTTTCATGTTTCGGAGACTGTCCTCGACGAATCCCCGGAGCGATTCCGGCGTGTAGGACTCGCTCACGTGAGGCGAGAGACGGCGCCCGCACTTGGTGGCGATCTTGACGTCCTCGGACCGCTGCTTTACGACGCGGGCCACGGCGGCTTCGCTGCGTCCGTCGTCGTAGACGTCCGCCGTATCGATAAACGTGATTCCCTGGTCGATCGCTTCATTAATGATTCGATCCGCCACGGCGTCGTCAAAGGACTTGCCCCATCCACCACCAACCTGCCACGTGCCGAGAGAGATCTCCGGAACATTGTAGCCTGTAGATCCAAGTTTTCGGTAGGTCATAATTAACTCTCCTGGTTTCCGTGTTTATCCGGTCATTGCGACGATCCGCCCGTGGGCGACCTTCCGCAAGAATCGGCGTACAGTTTAGCATGATTCAGCCACCTTTGACACGGACCGGTGCCGGTGCTACATTCCTGAACGTGAGAGTCCTCTTGACAAACGACGACGGCATCCTCAGTCCCGGCCTCAAAGCGCTGGAGGACGCCTTCTCCCCGGAACACGAAGTATGGGTGGTCGCCCCCGACGGCGAGAGGAGCGGATACTCCAACAGTATTACGATTTCCGAGCCGATCCGCGTGACGCAGGTGGCGGAACGATCTTTCGCGACGAGCGGTACCCCGGCGGACTGCGTGATCCTGGCTACCCTCGGGGCGATTCCAGTGATGCCGGAGCTTGTCGTGTCGGGTATCAATATCGGCCCGAATCTCGGTTCAGATATCGTCTATTCCGGCACCTGCGCCGGAGCGCGGCAAAGCGTGTACAAGGGGATCCCCGGAATCGCGGTCTCCCTGAACTCGTTTCACCCGCCGTTCCATTTCCAGCCGGCGGCGGCGTTCCTTGTGCGGCACCTGCCGGAACTGCTCGAGTTATGGAATCCGGACCACTTCATCAACGTGAACGCCCCGAACACGCCGGAGTACGCCGGCGTGGAGATAACGACGCCGGCGATGCGACGGTACGACGACCGGTTGCTGCCATTTGAACCTCCGCGGGGAGGCACCTATTATTTTGTAGATGGACGTCCGGAAAAAGCGGAGCTGGAGCCAGGGACGGATTGGCATGCCGTCGAGAACGGGGCGCTCTCGGTGAGCCCGATAATGTTAAATCCCGTAAACCACGAGGTGGAACGGCATTATCGGCTGAGCGCGTTTATGCAGACCACATGAAAGACGGTATTCGCCTTTACCGGCAGAAGAAGTTTCAGCAGGCGCTGAACGTTTTCCTCGAGGTCCACGTGGAGCAAAGCGAGGAGTCCACGCTGAGCTACTACCTGGGGCTCTGTTATACCCACCTGGGCAAGTACGACGAAGCGCTACTTTACCTGGAGCAGGTGGTAGCCTCGGAGATCGGTTTTCTTCAGATCTACCAGTCACGCATGATCATGGGGTACATTTACGCGGTCACCGGCCGGTACAGACTCGCCGAGTTTGAACTGAACCGCCTCCTGGAGGACGGGTACGAGTCCGCCAAGGTGTATGCCGCTCTGGCCTACGCCGTATACGCGCAGAAAAAGACAGCACCGGCGATCGCAAACCTGGAAAAAGCGTTGCGCATCGATGCGGACAACGCCAACGCGATGAACTCCCTGGGATTCATCCTCGCGGAAAACAATATCCAGCTCGACACCGCGCTGGAGTACTGTAACCGAGCGGTAGCGCGGTACCCGGAAAACCCGGCGTACCTTGATTCCCTGGCGTTGGTACAGCGACGCCTGGGAAACCTGCAAAGCGCCAAGGAGCTTTACGAGAAAGCGGTGCGGCTCTCCAACGGACAGGCGGATATCGTGGAGCATTACAAGGATCTGCTGCGCGCTGCGGGGGTGAGTGTATGAAGCGTATCCTGGTATCGAGTGCGTTGCTGCTTTTCACTCTGATCACCCTCGGAGCGCAGCCGATAGACATGGACGCTGCTCGCGCCCGGGAGGAGTTTCGCTGGGGAGTGGATGCGTATCACGCGGCCCGTTTCAACGACGCCGTGGTGGCGTTCAACCGGGCTCTTGCGCTGACCCCCGAGGATCATCGCATCCGGGAGTGGCTCGGTCGGGCGTACTACCGGGGCGGATTTGAGGACGCCGCGATCAACGAGTGGCAGATTATCCTCGACAACGATGCGGGGGGCGCGTATCTCCGGGCACGGCTGGAACTGTTGCGCTACCGGCGCGGTATTCTGCCGTTCCAGGACGAAGAACCGGTGTTTGCGCGATCGAGTATCATCCGCGGAACCGCGGATGGGCGGGAGGTTGATTTCCGTCGCCCCACGGGGCTCGCTACGGAACCGAACGGTGACGTATTTCTCGTTTCCCTGGGAACGCAGGAGGTGCTGCGCATCACACCGAACGGGAGAGTTCGGCGCATTCTCCGCGGCGGTCTGCAAGGGCTTGACCGACCATTTGACGCGTTCTGGTACGAGGGAGAGTTGTATGTCACGGAGTTCGGGGGGAACAGGGTTGCAGTCCTGAACGATCAGGGTAACCGTGTGCGGCATATCGGCGAGCGGGGGCTCGGGGAGGGACAACTTCTCGCCCCGCAGTATCTGCACGTCGCGGATAACCGGGTATACGTAACCGACTGGGGAGGTCGCCGGGTGAGCGTTTTCACCGTGGAAGGTGAGTTCATTCTTTCCTTCGGGCGAGGTGCAGCTGATTTTCCCGGCTTGCAGCGTCCCACCGGAGTGGCCGTCCAGGGTGACCGCGTGTACGTGGCGGACCACGACCGGGATGGTCCCGCGCTGATCCTGTTTGACACGTCCGGAAACTTTCTCGACCGAATCGATCTTCCCCTGAACGATGAAGATGTTCCCGAGAACAGCGTGAGCGGAGTCGTGGTGGAAAACATCTCCTGGTACGATGAGGGACGTCTCTTGATCACCGCCGGCCGCCGGGCGTTTCTCTACGAACCGTCAAACCGCCGGGTAGTGACGATGATCGACGACGCGGAGCGGACCCGGGTCAGCGCCGCTGCGGTGGACGCGAACGGACGCGTCCTGGTGAGTGACGTCGATACCAGCGAGCTTGGGATATTCGAGCCCGAGGGTACGCTTTACAGCGGACTGGACGTGCAGATCGAACGGATTCTGGTGAACCGCTTCCCCGAAGTTGCGGTCCTGGTGGCGGTTCACGATCGTGAGGGTCGTCCCCTGGTAGGGCTCTCACCGCAGAACTTCGTGCTGTCGGAACAGGGTGTCCCGCAGCAGAACTTCCGGATCGAGTCGTCCGGTCAGTTTGTACGGGAGCTCGACGTGGCGGTGGTATTGCAGCCGCGTCCCGGTGAGACGTACCGCGCGGATGTGGTGCAGGCCGTCACCGACCTGGTGACGCTTGTCCCCGAGGGAAACCGGGTCCACCTCTTTGCGGCTGGGACGGAACCGGCGGAGATCCTGCGTCGTCCCGCCAGTACGGAGAGATTTGCCGAGCGCACGAGGAACGCCCTGGTTGAGCGCGGTGACGATTACGCGGCGGGAGACGTTCCCCTGGACCGGGCGATCCGGCTCGCGGCGACGTCGCTGCTTGACAGGGGGCTGCGGCGACACATGATACTTGTGGGGGACGGTACCGTGGGGGACACCGCGTTCCAGGAGTACGGGATCCAGGAAACCGCGGCGTTTCTCGCCAACAACGATATCCGGCTCCACTACGTACTCCTTCAATCCCGCACACCCGCCGCGGAGATCCGATATCTCCTGGAGCAGACCCGCGGAGAGATGCGGTATCTCTACGAACCGGAGGGACTGGGACCGCTGGTTCAGGAGTTTACCCGCTATCCCAGCGGTCGGTACTGGTTGACGTACCGTTCGGAGACTTTCCCCGACTTTGGTCGGAGGTACCTCAACGTATCCGCCGAAGCGAGCCTTTACGTGAGGAGTGGCAGGGATGAACTCGGGTTCTTTCCGCCGCCGGAACCGTGACGTTTTCTCTGATTTGAAATACCTTATACCGTGATGAGTGATCCGATCGTACCTGGAGGCCGGGAAGGGCTGAAGGAAAAGACTCGACCGAAGGCAAAGGAACCGAAGAAGTACCAGGTGGTACTCCACAACGATCACTACACCACGATGGAGTTTGTCGTGGAGGTGCTTAAGAGTATATTTCACAAGTCACCGGTGGAATCGCACGCGATCATGATGAATGTGCACAAGCGAGGACGCGGCGTCGTGGGTCTTTACCCGTACGATATCGCCGCGACCAAAGCGGAACAGACCCACCGGATGGCTCGCCGCCACGGGCACCCGTTAAAGTGCACCGTGGAAGAGGCGTCGTGACGCGGCTGAATCCGCGGACGGAGTAGGTATGGAGATAGACAGGGAACTGCAGGCGATATTGAGTGCCGCCTACCAGGAAGCAAAACAGCGTAACCACGAGTATCTCACGCCGGAGCACGTCCTGTACGCTGCTCTTTTCTTTGAGTTTTCCCGGGGGGTGATGGAGTCCTGCGAGATCGACGCGGACGAGGTCCGCGATGCGCTGGAGGAGTATCTCGTCAAGGAGGTCCCCACCGCAGGTAAGGACCAGGACCCGATGCAGTCGGTGGGATTTCAGAACGTGATCGAACGGGCGGTGCTGCATACCCGACACGCGGGAAAGGAAATCGTCGATACCGGCGATGTCCTGGTCTCGCTCTTTGACGAAGCGGAGTCACACAGCAGTTTCTACCTGCGTCGCGCCGGCCTGGAACGGGTGGATCTGCTGGAGGCGATCAGTCACGGTCCGCTGCTGGACCGCGAGCTCGGGGACGAGCAGGATGATCACCTGGAGGATGGCCCGTTTGATATGGGGGATCCCGACGACCGGGAGAATCCGTTCGACCAGGAGGAGTTCCCAGACGACGCGGCGGAAGAGGACCAGGACGAGGACGATTCGGCACCACGCGAGAAAAAACGTGGCCGGAAGAAGAAGCGTGCTCTGGACCAGTTCACCACCGAGCTCGTAGCGGAGTCTCGTGCGGGTCGCCTGGAACCGATGATCGGTCGTGAGGACGTCCTGGAGCGGACGATCCAGGTCCTCTGCCGACGGATGAAGAACAACCCGATCCTCATCGGCGAACCCGGTGTCGGAAAGACCGCGATCGCCCACGGGCTGGCGGAACGGATCGCCGACGGAACGGTGCCGGACATACTGAAGCGATACAAGTTGTACGCCCTGGACATGGGAGCGATGATCGCCGGCACGCGCTACCGTGGTGACTTTGAAGAACGCATGAAAGCGATCATGAAGGAGCTCGAGAAGGAACCCCGGGTGATCCTCTTTATCGACGAGATTCACACCGTGGTCGGTGCCGGTGCGGTGTCCGGCGGTTCCATGGACGCGAGCAACATGCTCAAGCCGGCCCTGGCGTCGGGGAAGATACGGTGTATCGGGTCCACTACCTTCGGAGAGTTCAAGCGCTTCTTTGAACGTGATCGTGCGCTGGCGCGGCGTTTTCAGCGGATCGATATCGACGAGCCGACTCACGAGGAGGCGGTGGCGATTCTCCAGGGTCTGCAGAAGCGATATGAGGATCACCACAACGTGCGGTTTACCGTGGAAGCGATCGAGGCGGCGGTCCGCCTGGCGGCGCAGTACATCAACGAGCGTTTTCTTCCGGACAAGGCAATCGACGTGATCGACGAGGCCGGAGCGTTCATGCGAATGAAGCACTTCCGGGAGAAACATCCCCGGGAAGGCGAGGCCGGACCCTCCGACGAAAAAACCGCCGACGACGACTCCACTGAGGAGACAGACACCGGCGCCACTGCCACAGAGACCACTGCCACAGAGACC